>JAHIKI010000085.1 GCA_018897435.1 Acidobacteriota bacterium
AGCTCTCTCGCCTCAGACCTCTTAATGTAAGGAGCAAACATCGCCATGTAATCGTCAATCCCGAAAAATACGTTTTTAGTTTCCATGAAGAATGCATATCACAACCTTAACAACTTTTCAAGAAATATGTCGGAGTAGAATTAGTTTGGAGTTTTTTTTAAGTCGGGGCGAGTGGATTCGAACCACCGACCACACGCACCCCAAGCGTGTACGCTAACCAGACTGCGCTACGCCCCGGCTCAATCAGTTTTTATCATCTTTGGCGAGTAAAGTCAATATTTCGCTGAGGCCGCGGCGGATCCTTTTTAGTTTTTCCGGATTGACCGGCTCCTGATTTGAACCCGGTTGGCTATTGGCCAAATCGCCGAAATTCTGCAACAACAGGTTTCTGATTTTGCCCTTATCGCACTTCTCATGAATCAGCCATTGTTTAATGGCCATGATGATCTCGATATCGCGGCGGCTATAAAATTTTTCGCCGCTTTGGTTGACCACGGAAGCAAAAGCGGCGAACTCCTTTTCCCAGTAATCCAGCACCCGGCCGTCAAGTTTGACCAGTTGCATGACCTCCTTGCGGCGGAAAGTCAGTTTATCGGGGATATTGTTTTCAGCCATTCACCCTTTTCCTCTCCAGATCAAATTATAACGGAATTCGGGAGCAAATGAAATAAGCAATAAAATATTTTTGTCGATTCTAGAAATTGATCGCTACGCTAGCGCCGAAATAAAAACCGTTCTTGAATCCGGCTTCGGCTCTGAGCAGAAATTTGTCCCTAATATTGCCAGTGACGCCCACCGGGAGATGGCCCACGGGTACAATGAGTTTTTTCTGGTATGAATCGCGGATGGTCGTGCCCAGCTCATCCTGGTATGACCCTTCGGCGAAGATGCTCATGCGGCCGATGCCGATGCCCGCGCCGATATATGGATGAATTGGCGAGGCTGGAAAAATGTGCATAAGGATCGTGGCGGTGATGTTCAGTTGCGTGATTTCGCCTGAGCCGAATAAACGGTTGTTGTATTGTTCCACCCGGAAATAACCTTCTCCGGAAATGTGGCTGTATTCCAGGCTGTACACCCCGCTGAATACCGAGCGTGGCCCTTTGTCTCCATAAGAATAGGTTTCGAAGGATATGGCGGTTCCGGTCAATTGCGGGTGTTCGTAGAGAGCCAAGTCCAACAGGGCGTTGGGGATGCCGAATGAACTGATCCTGATTCCCGCGCCGTAGCGGAACACATTGTTGTCGGCAGCAGGCAAGATTATGGACAGGGAAATGATAAAAAAAAGAAGTGCTTTTGCTTTCATGGTACTACTCAGTCCATTCGGTAATTTGGAGATTCTTCGGTGATGATCACGTCGTGGACGTGACTTTCCTTTAGGCTGGCGTTGCTGATGCGGATAAAGCGGGATTTGTCGCGAAGCTCATTAATGCTGCGGCAGCCGGTCAAACCCATGCCGGCCCTGACGCCGCCAATAAGCAGCGGAATCAGGTTCATAACCGAACCGCGGTATGGAACCCGCCCCTCAATGCCCTCGGGGACCAGCTTGGATTCAGTATATTCATCGTCCTGGAAATAGCGGTCGCGGCTTCCGGCCTTCATGGCGGCGATCGACCCCATGCCGCGATATTTTTTATATGATCGACCCTGATAAATAACCATTTCACCTGGACTTTCGTCGGTTCCGGCCAGAATGGAACCGATCATGACCGAATTGGCTCCGGCGGCAAGGGCTTTGGTGATATCCCCGGAAAACTTGATGCCGCCGTCGGCAATAACCGGCACGCGGCCGTCGACTTCGGCTGCTACAGCCATGATGGCCGATATTTGCGGGACCCCGGCTCCGGTCACTACGCGAGTGGTGCAGATCGATCCGGGGCCGATGCCGACTTTCAGACCGTCCACTCCCAGAGCCAGCAGCTCCCTGGCTGCGGCGGCTGTGGCGATATTGCCCACGACCAGATCCACCCCGCTTGCAGCAGCTCGAACATTTTCTATGGTCTGCATCACTTTACGGGAGTGGGCATGCGAGGTGTCGATGACCAGAGCGTCCACTTTGGCGGCGATCAGGGCACTGACCCTTTCCATGGTGTCAGCGCCCGTACCCACGGCGGCGCCTACCTGCAGACGGCCCATTTTATCCTTAGAAGCAGTGGGGAATTTTTCAGTTTTAATTATGTCCTTGAATGTGATCAGCCCTTTAAGAAAATTATTTTTATCGACCACGGGAAGTTTTTCAATGCGGTTAATGTGTAAAAGCTGTTTGGCTTCGGCCATTTTGATGTTCTCGCCAGCGGTGATTAAATTGACAGACTTCATAATGGTAGAAATTTTATCACTGAAATTGCCGGCAAAACGCAGATCACGATTGGTCAAGATGCCGACCAGTTTCCCCTGCTTATCGACGATGGGCAAACCCGAAATACCTTTTTCTCTGACAAGTTGCAAGGCCTCTTGGATGGTATTGTCCGGGTGCAGGGTTATGGGGTTGACGATCATGCCCGATTCCGACCGTTTAACTTTGAGCACTTCGCCGGCCTGTTCGTCGATGGTCAAATTTTTATGAATGATGGCCATACCGCCAAGCTGGGCCATGGCAATGGCCATTCGCGATTCAGAAACGGTATCCATGGCCGCCGAAACCAGGGGGATGCGCAGTTGAATGCGGCGGGAGAACATGGTCGCCGTATCTGTCTGGTTGGGCAGCACTTCGGAATATGCGGGAACCAGCAGCACGTCGTCGAAGGTCAGGCCCTGATCGGCAATTATTTTTTCTTCTGTGTTCATCGTCTTTTTTTGTGTTTGCCTCCGGGCATCTTGAATGCCGGAGCGGACATTTTTGGTTTCTTCTTTTTGCGCCAATCCTCGATTTCCTCGTCGCTTACCGGCCTGAACAGGAACAGGAAGCGCAGGACCTCTTCATCGATCCGGTTCAGCAATGCTTCATACATCTGGTAACTTTCTTTCTTGTATTCGATGAGTGGGTCCTTCTGGGCGTAGCCGCGCAAGCCGATGCCCTCTTTCAGGTGATCGATGTTGAGTAAATGGTCTTTCCATTGCGAATCGATCACTTGGAGCAGGATCATCCTTTCCAACTCGCGCATCTGGGTGGAGCCGACAAGCGCTTCCTTTTCCTGGTAGAGGGCCTTGATTTGCTCAAGAACGTTTTCCTTCAGGAGCAGGGGCGGGGAATCGCGGAAATCACCCTGGGGAACTTGCCTGAGATCTAAACCGAATTGCAGGAGGATTTCTTTTTGGAATGCCTCCACGTCCCATTGATCGGATTCCTTGTTTTCATCGATGTAGAAGGAGAATATATCGTCATAAAGATCTTGAAGAAGTTCCTGAATATAATCTTTAAAATCCTTGCCGAAAAGAATGTCCCGGCGCAGGGAGTAAATGTGCTGGCGCTGCTTGTTCATTACGTCATCGTACTCGAGCAAGTGTTTGCGGATGGAAAAATTCTGCCCTTCGATCTGCTTTTGCGCATTTTCAATTGCCCGGGAAACCAGTCGGTTCTCCAGAGGAACGCCATTGCTCATGCCGGCGCGAACCAGCATGCTGCGGATGCGATCCGAACCGAGTATTTTCATCAGGTCGTCTTCCAGGGAAATATAGAAACGCGAGGAGCCGGGGTCGCCCTGGCGTCCCGAACGCCCGCGCAACTGGTTGTCGATGCGGCGGGCCTCGTGGCGTTCGGTGCCCAGGATATGCAGGCCGCCGCGTTCGATCACCGCCTGGTGCTCAAGGTTTACCTGCTCGTTAATTTCGGCTTGCGCTTTTTCTTTGACCACAGGAGGCGCCGTTTCCAGGCTAAAACCCTTTTTCTTTAATTCTTCCCGAAGCAGGGATTCCGGGTTTCCGCCCAGGAGAATATCGGTGCCGCGGCCGGCCATATTGGTGGCCAGGGTCACCGAATTGAGCCGCCCGGCCTGGGCAACGATCTCCGCTTCCGATTCGTGGTATTTGGCGTTGAGCACCACGTGGCGGACTTTTTCCCGCTGCAGTCTGCGGCTGAGCAGTTCAGAATTCTCAATGGATATCGTCCCGACCAGCACCGGCTGGCCTTTTTCGTTAAGAGCTTTGATTTCACTGGCCACCGCTTGCCATTTTTCCTCCTTGCTGCCATAGATCATGTCGGAAAACTCGGTGCGAATCAAGACTCTGTTGGTTGGGAGCTCGGTGACGTCGAGGTGATAAATATGTGAGAATTCGGCCGCTTCGGTTATGGCGGTTCCGGTCATGCCGGAAAGCTTTTTATACATGCGGAAATAATTTTGGAAGGTGATGGTGGCCAGGGTTTGGTACTCCTGTTCGACTTTGACGTTTTCCTTGGCTTCCAGGGCCTGGTGCAGGCCGTCAGAATAACGGCGACCCGGCATGATGCGACCGGTGAATTCATCGACGATCAGCACCTGGTCGTCCTTGACCAGGTAGTCCACGTCGCGGTTGAAGATCAGATGGGCTTTGAGCGACTGATATATCTGATGAAGGAGGTCCATGTTTGGCAGGTCGTAGAGATTGTCGATTCGGAAAAATTTCTCGGCTTCGTTAATGCCGGTTTCAGTCAGGATCACGGTTTTCGTTTTCTCGTCATGGTCGTATAATTCCTTGCTGCGCTTGATCCTGGTTACGAATTCATTGACCCTGTAAAAAAAGGAGGTGGACTGCTCGGTGGGGCCGGAAATGATAAGGGGTGTCCGGGCCTCGTCTATAAGAATGGAGTCCACTTCGTCGACAATGGCGAAGTTAAACTCCCGCTGACTCAAACTATGCACATCGAATTTCATGTTGTCGCGCAGATAATCGAAACCGAATTCATTGTTAGTGCCGTAGGTGACGTCGCAGGCATAGGCTTGCTTGCGCTGTTGATCATCCATCTCGTGCTGGATGACACCGACCGACAGACCTAAGAATTTATATATTTTGCCCATCCATTCCGAGTCCCTTTTGGCCAGATAATCGTTGACGGTGACGACGTGTACGCCTTTGCCGGTTAGTGAATTCAGATAAGCCGGCAGGGTGGCGGCCAGAGTTTTTCCTTCTCCGGTTTTCATTTCAGCGATCTTGCCTTGATGAAGGATCATGCCGCCCATCAGCTGCACGTCGAAATGCCTCATGTCCAAGGTGCGGCGGGCTGCTTCACGCACGACCGCAAAAGTTTCCGGTAAAAGCGCATCCTGATCTTCGCCGGCAAGCGCCCTTTTTTTGAATTCATCGGTCTTGGCGCGCAACTGCTCGTCGTTAAGCGGCAGCAATGCAGATTCGTAAGCGTTGATGCGGGCCACCAGCGGCTGCAAGCGTTTCAGGTCTCTTTCGTTCTGGGTGCCGAAAATTTTGCGCAGGATAAATTTAAGCATGGTGTCCGTATTATAACAGAGATGGATGTTTTTAATCAAATGGTGCGCGCAGCTCCGGCGTGAGGCGGCATTGACTTTCCGCATGCGGCGACATACCATTTTTTCATGGAGAATTCGGAAAAGGAATTCAAGCGTTACGTGTTCGCGGTTTCCGACGCAACAGGAAAGACCTGCGAAACGGTCGTCCTGGCGGCCCTGAGCCAGTTTAAAACGACCCAGATCGTCCTGGAAACCTTCTCCAACATCCGCACCCTGCAGCAGGTGCAGAATATTTTTCTGCGGGCCACCAAGGTCAACGGCGTGATCATCTATACCATGGCCTCAGCGGAGCTGCGCCACAAGGTTACCGAATTGGGCCGATTGCACGGCGTATCCACTGTGGATATTCTGGGGCCGGTTCTGACCCGCCTGTCCGATCTTCTGGAAATTTCCCCCCTGGCCAAGCCGGGACTGTTCCACCAGTTGGACAGCGATTATTTCAAACGCATTGAGGCAGTGGACTTCACCATCAAGCATGATGACGGGCAGGGGCTGGCCAGCAGCGGCGCCGCCGAGATCGTCCTGCTGGGAGTTTCCCGGACTTCCAAGACGCCGGTCAGCATTTACCTTTCCTACCGGGGCTGGAAAGTGGCCAATATCCCGGTTGTTGTGGATGAAAATCTCCCCGCGGAAATTCACGCCATCGATCAGAAAAAGATCATCGCCCTGACCATCAACCCCATGCGTCTGGAAGCGATCCGCAGTGAACGGCAGTTCAAAATGAAAGCCGGAGAGGGCTTTGCCTATGCCCGGATCGAGCATATCCGCCGTGAAGTGCTTTTCGCCCTGCGCCAGTACGAACGCTGGCATTGGCCCATCCTGGACGTCACTTACAAATCAATTGAGGAAACGGCCACCGAAATCATGCGCTTGATTTACGCCCAATCGGGATTGAAAAAAGGAAATATTCCCTATTGATAGGTTCTGCCGTCAACAGGCGCGGCTATATTATTTTTCGAGAATAGCGGAATCGAGCAGCGCGGCCATGGTGCCGCTGCCCGTTTTCAGATCCTGTTCCTGTTTTTCTTTCAGCCGGGTGAGTTCGCAGCTGAAATCTTCCTCGGGTTCTTCCATGGTAAGGGACAGGGTTTTGCGCTCCGCATCGACCGCCAGAATGTGCACGTTGACCGTAGCGCCGATCTCCAGGATCTCTTTGGGATGATTGACGCGGCGGTCTGTGCCCAGACGGGATATGTGCAGCAGGCCGGTCACTCCGGGAAAAAGTTCAATGAAAGCCCCAAAGGGTTTCATGTGGACGACCTTGCCGGCGAATTCGGCACCCACGTCCAGCTTGTCGCCGGCAGCGATCCAGGGATCGGCCAGCAGGGCTTTTAGGCTCAAGGAGATCTTGTTGGCTTCCTGGTCCAGCTTGAGAATGGCCACTTTCAGTTTCTGTCCGGGCTGAAGCGCTTCCTGGGCGCTCTGGATTTTCTGGTGGGAAATTTCCGAAACGTGCAACAGCCCTTCTACGCCGCCAATATCAACGAAAGCACCGTAATCATGTACTGAGGTCACAGTGCCTTCGCGCACCTGTTTCAATTCGAGTCCCTGCCACAACTGCCGTGCTTTTTCCTTGTCCTCGGCCTGCAGCAGCTCTTTGCGTCCGATCACGATATTGCGGCCGTCTTCTTCGTACTGGCTGATCAAAAAGGAATAAGTCTGATCCAAATGTATATCCGGATTCTGGCAAAATCTTTTTTCAATTTGTGATATCGGGCAAAAAGCCTTCTGGCTCATGACTTGGACTTCGAAACCACCTTTGTTTACGGCCTTGACTCTGCCCTCAACCGGAATGCGCGCCGCGAAGGCCTCGCGCAGCATGGCCAGTGACGGCGCGTCCTTTGCCTGGCGCCAGTCACTGCGTCCGGACTGGCGCAGCTTTGCCGTGCAAAGGAAGAGCCCGTCGCGGAATGATGTCACCAGGACCTGAACCGTATCACCCGGCTTGACAGTCAATTGCCCCTGGCGTTCGCATTCGTCGCGGTCGATCATGCCTTCGGCGCGGGTGCCCAGGTCGAGGAAGATATTGTCTTTGCCGATGGAAATGACCTTGCCCTCGGCCACTTCGCCCACCTTTATGCGCGTGGCGGTGTGGAAAGAGGCGTTCAGCAGGTCGGCAAAGTTCTCCTCGCTCTTTTTGGCGGGCGCATTTGTTACATTTTTGTTCTCGGTCATGGGATTTCCTTGTTTGTTTTTATTTAATGATTTTGCCAAGATTCTTGACTCAGTGTAATCCCCTCGTGGGAAAAAGTCAATAGCTTTCCGGGAATTGCTGTTCAGAAAAATTCATTCATCGTCGCTTGAGTCTAGACCCGTGTCGTTGCCAAGTAGACTGAAGGCCTTGTCCATATTTTCATGGCTGGCGGTCAGGACCATAATGTCTTCCCCCTGAAGAACGAAATCGGCGCCGGGGCTGGGATGGGAGTCGTTGCCGCGTACCACCGCCACGATCGTGGTGTGGACCCGGCGGCGAAGGTCAAGCTCATGCAAATTGCGCCCGGCTAACGGCGAATCCGCCGGCAGCTGAAAGGTCTCGACCGTGCCAGCCTTAAGCAAGGCTGACAGTTTTTCCCATTTGGGTGTTTGGGGGCTGCGGCCGCGCAGGACAGCGTAGCGCTCGGTGCGCACGATTTTGATCAGGTTGTCGATGACATTGGTGGGGATATGAAAACGGTGCAAGGTTTGGGCAAATATTTCAATGGAAGTCTCGAATTCTTCGGGTATTACCAGGTTGGCTCCCAGGCGGTAGAGTTCGTCAATTTCCGATAGGTAACGGGTGCGGACGATGATGAACAATTCTCGGTTGATCTGTCGTGACAACCTGATGCTGCCCAGGGCTGTACGGGCGTCCGAGGTGACGCTGACGAAAACTTTGGCCCGCTCGATACCGGCCTGCTGGAGGATCTTTGAGCTGGAAACGTCGCCCATGACCACCGGGACGTTTTTGCGCCGGCATTCGCGCACCGTGTCCAGGTTCAATTCGATGACTACGAATGGTATCGCTGTTTCCTGCAGCACCCGCGCCAGGTTGCGTCCATTCAAGCCGAAACCGGCGATAACCACGTGGTTTTTCAGCTCTTTTTCAGGTTTTTGCCCGGCGGGACCGACGGCCTTGTTCTTGTTGCCGCTGCTGACGATGTGGGCGGCTGCTTTCAGAAAAAGCGGCGTGATGAATATGGTGATGACGGCAATGCTGATAAAAATCTGGAAATGATTCTCGGGAAGCAGTTCATATTTTTTGGCGACCCTGGCCAGGACAAAAGAAAACTCCCCTATTTGGAATATGGAGAAAGCGACAAGCAGCGCCGACCGCGCAGGATATTGCAGGATTTTGGCTACAAGAAAAAGGATGAGCGTTTTCAGGGCGATAACCGCGAACGAATTGATCAGCACGCGGCCGGCATTGTGCCAGACGAAGGTGAGATCGAGCAGCATGCCCACGGAAATGAAAAAAATGCCGTTAAACACTTCCTTGAAAGGCAAAATGTCGCTTGCCATTTGAAAGCGCCAATCAGAAGTAGAAATGAGCACGCCGGCAATGAAAGCTCCCAGGGCCAGGGAAAAACCCAGGCTATAGGTCAGCCAGGCCCATGAAAGGCATAGAAAAAGAGTGAAGATGATAAACAGTTCACGCAGGCGGCTGCGCACGATGATGCCTGTCAACAGCGGCAGCAGATAAGCAGTGAGAAAAATCGCGGCCAGCAGCAGAATGATTTTTAAAAGGAATTGCGGCACAAGCACATTGCCCAAGAGCCCGGATGTCGATGCCAGAATTGGAATAGCAATGAGCATGGGGACTACGGCCAGGTCCTGGAAGAGCAGAATGCCCACCGTCATGTTGCCGTGTGGCGTGTTTTCTTCGTTTCTGTCCTGGAGCAGCTTGATGGCCACTGCGGTGCTGGAAAGCGATACCAGGAACCCGTACAGGAGGCTGACCGGTTTTGAAAATCCGGCAAAAGCCAATATCAGAAAAACCGAAACCGACGTAAGCGAGATCTGCAGAAAACCGCCGACAAAGAAAAATTTCCTTATTTTTTTCAGACGCTGCGGAGAAAATTCCAAGCCGATGGTGAACAGCAGCATGATGACACCAAGTTCGGCCAGGGCATCGATGCTTTGCAAATCATGGATCAGGGAAAAACCGTGCGGTCCGGCCAACAGCCCTGTTAACAAAAAACCGGTAATTGCCGGCACTTTAATCTTGTGGCACAAATATACGACCATTGCTGTCAGTCCCAGCAGGATCACCGCTTGGGGGAAAAAAGACAATTCCATGGTTAAAATATAGCACATAGAAGAAAAAACTTTAAGTTCAATTCGCCCGCTGTGTTAGAAGCTGTGTTAGAATAAGTTCACATAAAGATCAGGGCTATTGCGGGCATGCTTGCGGCGGCGCTGTTCCTGCCGGCTGAAAGCGATCAAAAAAAAATCATGCAGGACGTGGCCATTGTTTCAGCTGTAATTTGCGCCTATGTCCTTGTCTTGTCTCTTTATTATTTGAATCCCTTTAAAAAATCAACCGTCTGATTTTTGGGTCGCGGAAAAATTCCCCGGCATGGCATTTTTCCCCCAGCCGGGGTGGCGTGATTATCGGCATGAGTTGGATGAAATAACCGCCGATCTGGATACTATTTGTTTCCTGATTGCAAATCTTTTCTCTTTTCAATAAAATAGGCGGGAGCAATGGGATTGCCTTTTTTGCTTTTCACTTCCCCGTCTAAAAAAGCGCCTTCGGCAATGGCGATCTGCTGGCAGACGATTTTTCCCTGCACATGGCCGCCGGCCCTGATCTCGATCTTGTCCAACGCCTTGATCCGCCCTTCCACCCGGCCTTCGACGATGATGTGATCGGCTTCGGCCCGGCCTAAAAAGAAGCAATCCTTGCCGATGAACAACAATCCCTTCAGCGTGATTACGCCGCTCATCTGGTTATCCAGGCGCAAGTCCCCCTTGCCGCTGATTTCGCCGGTGATGGAAGTGGTCTTGGTAATGGATGATTTCTGTTCGCTAGCGACAGCGTTGTCAACGATTCTCTGGTTTTGCATGATCGCTCCTGTTGGTTTGATTTCTTTGTTCATGGGCATTTCAGATGAAAAATGACCGGCTCTCGGTCATGGTAAAAAATTGCCGAAAAACAGCAAAGGTTTCAGCCAATATGGCTTTTTGCAAAGAATCGTCAGGGTGAAAAAAAAGTACTTGCATGACCTCCCGGCTGCTTTTGTTCACACTGGCCCGCAGCGAGTCTGCTGAGGGGTTGCCGAAGGCGCCCTGTTCATCGCGCAGTACGATCTTGCCGTTGAAATTCAGGGATTCCTTGCGGATGCCCTGGTACTGATCGTTTTCATTGCCTAGGGTGATGACTGCCGGGCCGTGTACGCGTTCCAGATCGTAGAGCCCGAAGCAGATCTGGAATTTGAGCGAAAGAAAATTGGTCAGGTCCACTAGAGGATTTACGGCAGGAAAGTCATTCTTGTCGCGGAGCCGGCGCCAGAGGGCTTCAGAAGAGGGGCGGTGTTTGGTCGGGTCGATGCGGAAGGATTTATACAATTGGCGGGAAAGGGCGAAGCCTGGAGGTAGGGCCGCGGCATGGGCCAGGCGTATTCCGGTCGTTTCCCGGCCGATGCATTCGTTTAAAAGTTCTCCGGATTGGAGTGTTAGTTGGCTGTAGACATTGACCCCAGCACACAGTTTACCGGCCAGAAAATTTTTTATTACAAATGGTTCTTCCATTTCGTGTTTGTAAATTCTAACACAGTATGGTAAAAAAATCTTGGGAATTTTTTTTGACCGTGAACCATGCCGCGCCAAGGAGAAGCAGATGACGAAATTTTTATTATGGCTGATCTTGCTGGTCATAAGCTGGCCACTTGCCCTGTTGGCCCTTGTGTTGTATCCCATCGTCTGGCTATTTCTACTGCCGTTTCGCCTCCTGGGCATTACCGTCAACGCGGTTTTTGAACTGCTGAAGGCTTTGATCACCCTGCCGGCCAGGATACTGCGCGGGCCCCGGCCCTGATCAACCTGTAGTCTTGCGTGGCCGTGAAAAATAGGCAAGGCCGGAGCTGGCTGCTTTTCGCAGTGGCGGCCTTGCTGTTTTTTGGCTTGACCAATTTTTTCCTTGGTTTGATATCTGAAAAAAGCGGGGGAGACCTCGCCGCGAGTGGCAAGGCCGCAATGATCCTCTGGCTGGGAACGGGATGCCTCGGTCTTGGGGGTGCAGTTTATTTCATGGCGTCCGGGCGTGGCTTTTCGGGCCTGCCCAGAAAAAGTTCCCTTGCCTTGCCGCTGGCCGCCGGTGTCACCCTGGCTTTGGGAATGTTTGTGCTGAAGATCAGCCTGGCCGTCAACCCGCTGGCCAAAGGTCCGATGGTAGCCATTGCCTCGAGCAATTCTTTGATCGTCGCCCTCCTGGCCTGGGTGTTTTTAAAAGAAAAACTTTCCCTGGGGCAATGGGCCAGTTTTCTGGTCATCATAGCCGGCATTACCCTCGTGAGTTTGGGGGGCATGGACAGCGGCCATTTTGGTGCCGTCGCTTACGCGGCTGCAACCATGGTTCTTTTCGGACTCACCAATTTTTTGTTGAAAATTGCCGGAGAACAGGGCTGTGATTCAATCACTGTAGCTGTCATTCTGTGGCTGACCATGGGCGGGTGCGGTGTACTGGCTTTTGCTTGGCACGGGCTGGTGATGGCGCGCTTGCCGTGGCTGCAGCCGTCCGGATTTGGTTGGCTGGCACTGCTGGCCGGGGTTTTCTTGGGCCTGGGCATGCTCTGTGTCAAGAAAGCCGTCACTGCAGGACCAGCCGGTCCGGCCACGGCGGTTTCCGGGTCGAACGCCATTCTGGTCAGCCTTCTCGATTTTGGAATTCTGGGGCATTGGCTGCCCGGCTTGAAGTTGGCAGGCATGCTGCTGGCAATTTCCGGCATCGTGGCGCTTGCCCTGGCCCGGCCGCTTCGCATCAATCATGGGCAACGGAGGATCGTGACATGAGAATTCTGCGTCAACTGCTGCAAAAAGAGGGCTGGCACTTTGCCGAAACCGATCTGCCGGTCCAGATTGGGGTGAAGTCGGCGGAAACACCGTTCGGCGGCAAACATCTGCATAAAACCATGGTCGAGTATTTCCTTCTGTTGGAAGGCAACCTGCGGCTCCAGGTGAACGATGAGATCCTGGAAATGGAACAAGGGGACTTGATCTTGGTCGAGCCGGGCGAGGCGCACCAGGTGCT
This sequence comes from Acidobacteriota bacterium, assembly GCA_018897435.1. Classification (GTDB taxonomy): domain Bacteria; phylum Acidobacteriota; class Aminicenantia; order UBA2199; family UBA2199; genus UBA2199. Next base: position 12,628 of record JAHIKI010000085.1, read on the forward strand.
CCATGGTTCCCCCGATGCCCGCCTCCTCCTTTTAATGCCTACGGTGGTCGCGAATGACAAAGTGAAATTATAAGCCGAATTGGTTGCGGAACCTTTAAAAGAATTTGTTCAATTTTTAATATGGAACAGGGGCTGTCCGACTCTGACCGGATCTCCTTTTTTGGTCAGCACGGATTCTACTCGGTCAGCGGGCACCATCAGGATGATGGTCGAGCCCATGGCGAAATATCCCATCTCGTCCATCTGGGCGACCTCGATATCGAGATTCTGCCAGCTGTTCAGCATCGGCAAACCGGCGGGCAGGTAGGTCATGCCTATGTTGCCAACGAAAGTGGCGCCGATCGCGGCCAGGTAGAAAAGGCTGCCTTTAAAAATGAAGCGGGTCACGACCCTCTCGTTGCGGATGTAGAGGCGTTTGACCCGGTTCACCGAAAAATCGTTGACAGGGAATAGGCGCGTGCCGCCGTGAAAGCAGCCGTTGATGCGGGCCGAAAGAGGGTAGTGGAAGCGATGGTAGTCGCTGGGCGACAGGTAGATCGTCGCCACATACCATTTTCGTGAGAAATCGAGGCTTTCGGCCAACAGCTGGCCGAGCGGGTAGTCCCAGCCCTTAACCTGGGTGGCGTGGTCGGTGGAGAGGAGTTCCAATTCGCTCAACCTGCCGTCGGCTGGCGCCAGCAGGCATTCGTTGTCCATGGGCAGCGGCCTTTTATTTGGATCAAGGGGGCGCAGAAAAAATTCGCAGAGCGATCGGTAATCTTCCGTCCCGCCTCTGAATTCGTCCATGATGATCCGGTAATGCTTCTGGAAGCGTCGGATCATTGACCGGGCCAAAAAGCGCGGCCGGCGCAGGCGCATGACTTTGCCCCAGAGACGGCTCAACGCCGGCAGGGAGATGCAGGCCAACAAAACGCGTCCGACCACAAGTGGAATTTTTTTCATGAATTTCCAGCGATTTGAACGAAAAAATTATAAATCATTCGCTTCGTGAAGTCAAAAAATCATGATACCCGGGCGGCTTGTCAGGTTGGAAAAGTCGTGTTAACCTTGGCGGATGACAATTGAAAAGTCCTTATTGACCCGCAGAAAGATCGCCGCTTTTTGGCTGCCCCTGTTTTCCACTTGGCTGATGATGGGCATGGAAGGGCCCTTTATTGCGGCCGTCATCGCCCGCCTGACCGACGCCAAGTTCAATCTGGCCGCATATGGTGTGGCCTTTTCGCTGGGCATGCTTTTCGAGTCTCCGATCATCATGATGCTCAGTGCGGCCAACACCCTGGTAAAAGACCGCCAGACCTATCTTAAATTGAGACGTTTCACCAATACCCTGAACCTATTCATCACCCTGGCCATGTTGCTTGTCCTGATCCCGCCGGTTTTTTTCTGGCTGACACGCGGCCTGATCAACCTGCCTCTGGAAGTAGCCCAATTAACTCGTCAAGCCACGGTCATACTTCTTCCCTGGCCGGCAGCCATTGGCTACCGGCGGTTTTACCAGGGCATCCTCATCGGCAACAAAATGCCGCGACGGGTAGCCTACGGCACGGTTGTGCGTTTGGGGTCAATGGCGGCAACGGCTCTGCTGCTCTATCTTTTTTCTTCCCTGCCCGGCGCCTGCGTGGGAGCGGCGGCGTTGTCGGCGGGAGTGGTCATGGAAGCATTGGCCAGCCGTTTTATGGTCAGCCCTGTGTTGCGGCGCTTGCTGTCCGGTCCGGACGCTATGCACGGGAACGGGCAGAAACTGGACACCAGGACCCTGATCTCATTCTATTTCCCCCTGGCCCTGACGTCGGTCCTGGCTTTGGCCGTGCACCCCCTGATGTCTTTTTTCCTGGGTAAAAGCCGTTTGCCTATTGAATCCCTGGCCGTATTGCCGGTTGTCAGCGCCCTGGTACTGATATTCCGCAGCGCCGGCCTCTCCTTTCAGGAAGTGGCTATCGCCCTGCTGGGAAAAGACGGAAACAGCTACCGGCAATTGCGTTCGTTTGCCTGGTTGCTGGGCGGAGCGGCCTCAGGGATCTTGGCCCTACTCACCTTTTCACCTGCTGTGATCTGGTGGTTTCGCAGCATCTCCGGTTTGTCGGAAGAACTGACCCGCCTGGCGATTTTGCCCATGCGCATCCTCACCGTCATTCCGGCCTTGGAAGTTTACCTGGCATTTCAGCGTGCCCGCTTCGTCACAGATAAAAAAACCCGATTTATCACCAAGGCCACGGCCCTGGAAGTGGCAATCGTTGCCGGTATCATGCTGCTGGCTGTATCGCGGACCAACCTTGTCGGTGTCGTAGCCGCAGCCCTGGCGGTTGTCAGCGCCCGTATCAGTGCCGGTGTCTATCTGCTGCTTGCCTACCGGAAAATAAGAAAAATGTAGCCGTTCCGCGGGCAGGACTGAAAGGGAACCAGGCAGGTTTTTCTCAGATTCTCAGCCGCCAGCCAGAAGATCAAACAGGATCTTTCCGAAGAGCAGAACCAGGGTAAAAACGAAAATGGGGCGGATGATGGCGCTTCCCTTTTTTATGACCAGTTTGGCTCCGAGCAGGTTACCGGCCACGCCGGCGCAGGCAGCCGGAATGCCAATAGCATAGATGATCTTACCGTTGATGATGAAGGTGATCACGGCCGCGACATTTGACGCCAGGTTCACCACCTTGGTGTTGGCATTAGCCGTAACAAAATCGTATTTCAGCACCAGGGTGTAAAAAAAGATCAGGAACATTCCGGTGCCGGGCCCGAAAAAACCGTCGTAAAAACCGATCAGCAATGCCGCTAGAGCGGCCAGAGAATATTTCCGTTGCCGGGATTGATGTTGCGAGCGGTTTTCCCGGCCCAAAGAACGATTGGCCAGAGTGAGAGTGGCTACCAGAGGGATAAGAATGATCAGTAATATGCGCAGAAAATCCGGGCGCAGCAGCAGCACGGTGCTGGTTCCCAGAAAAGACCCGATCAAGGCGAAAAAAGCGCTGAGCAGAGCCACGCGGACATCGATCAGCCCGTGCTGGTGATAGCGCAGGCAGGCGCAAAGGGTGCCGAAGCTGGAAGAGAACTTGTTGTTGCCCAGCACATAGTGCGGCGGCAACCCGGCAGCCATGTATGCGGGAACGGACAATAGGCCACCGCCTCCGGCAATGGAATCGACCAGGCCGGCCAAAAAGACCACCGGCAGTACAATCAGGTATGTATGCAGCATGGCTGGGTCACTGGGGCTGGGGCGCCTGCGGCCGGCGTTTATTTTTTTCCGAAATGATCATGCCAAAGATGAAACTGCATTAATGCCCATAACCGATGCGAATGGTTCTCGCGGTTTTGCAGGTGTTCGCGGATCATGGTCTGCACGTAGGCAGCGTTAAAAAAGCCCAAGGCGGAAATTTTCCTTTCTGAAAGTGTTTCCAACATCAATTCCTTGAGTTCATTTCTGAGCCAATTTTTAATGGGAATGGAAAAACCCTGTTTCTGGCGGTTGAGTATTTTTGGATCCAGGATGCCGGTCATGGCTTTCTTGAAAAACCACTTGCCCGTATTTCCCCGGACCTTCCATTCCGGGGGCAGGGAAAAGGCGAATTCCACCAGTTTGAAATCAAGCAGCGGGGCGCGGGTTTCCAGAGACGCGGCCATGCTCATGCGGTCGACTTTGACCATGATGTCGTCAGTCAGGTAGGTTTTCAGGTCCAGGTATAGGTCCTGGTTGATTCCGGGAAACTGGCGGCTGCGCTTGAAAAACTCGCGGAATGGCTCCCTTTGGGGCAGATCTTGCAGGAAGCTCTCCTGTAGAAAGGCCGGGGAATAAAAGCGTGCTTTTTGCTGCCGGGTCAAAAAGAGCATCCAGCGGAAGTGGCGGTTGACCGCGGCATTGACAAATCCTTCGCCGAAACGCTTGCCGCGGTTGACCAGCCCTTTTTTCAGTTCCGAGGGAGGCAACAGGCGCATGGCCTGTCCGGCCAGGGTTCGCAGGGGGCGCAGGGGAGAAAAATCGACAAAGCGGGCGAGTTTTTGGGCCAGGTAATGCTCATAGCCGCCGAAGATTTCATCGCCGCCGTCTCCGGACAAAGCCACCGTCACTTTTTCCCTGGCGGTACGCGAGACCAGATACGTGGGAAAATTGGAAAAATCGCCCAAGGGCTCGTCCAGGATCGCGGCCAGTTGCAGGACCAGGGCGTGAATGTCGGCGCTCAGCGTTTTTTCCTGGTGATCGGTTTTGAATTTTGCGGCCACCAGGCGCGAATAAGGCAGTTCGCTGTATGATTTTTCCTCAAAACCGATGGAAAATGTTTTGATGGGAATAGAGGAGATCCTGGCCATGGTGGCCACAATAGCGCTGGAATCGATGCCGCCGGAAAGAAACGCCCCCAGCGGCACATCGGAGATCATGCGCAAACGCACCGATTCCTCGAGCAGGGCCAGGAATTCCTCACGGGCGGCGGGAAATCCGCTGGGGCTCACGCCCGGCCGGACATCCCAATATTCGCTGATGGCAGCTTTGCCGTTTTCATAAACCAGCATATGCCCGGCTGGAAGCTTTTTAACTGCTGCCAGGATGGAATACGGCGCCGGGATGTATTCCAGGGTCAGAAAAAAATCCAGGGCCTCATGGTCCACATCGCGGCCGACTCCCGGATATTGCAGGATGGATTTGATCTCTGATGCGAAAACCAGGTTGCCATTTCTTTTCTGGCAGTAATAAAGCGGTTTTTTCCCGATATGGTCCCTGGCCAGGATCAGGCGACGGTTTTTTTGGTCGAAGATGGCGAAAGCGAACATGCCGCGCAGTTTTTTTACGAATTCCAGTCCGAATTCCTCGTACAGGTTGACCACCACCTCGGTATCGCTCTGGCTGCGAAATGAATAGCCGCGCTGAATAAGTTCACTGCGCAATTCGCTGAAATTGTACACTTCGCCGTTGTAGGTGATCCAGGAGTTCCCTGACTGTGAACTGAGCGGTTGATGGCCGGTGGCCAGATCGATGATGCTCAGGCGCCTGGCCGCAAGACCTATGCTGTCTTTTTGAAAAAAACCTTCGTCGTCGGGACCGCGGTGAACGATCTGGTCGTTCATTTTTTTCAGGGTGCCGGCATCGGCTTCCTTTTCAAACTGGTAATAGCCGCAAATTCCGCACATGGTTTATTTCTTTTTCCCCGGGGCAAAAATCCTAGCTGCCGAACCTATACTGCAATCCGGATAATCGGTTAAAAATTTCAGGAGAAAAAATTTCTTAACCGTATCGCTATACAAGCCTCGCGCCTTTGCTTTTGCAATCCGCTTACCGAGGCAAAAATTACTTAAAGCTCTTTACTGCCTCATTCTCGTCTTCGAAAGTTTCAAAAACCGTGATCAGCTTGGTGACCATCATCAGGTCTTTGACTTTGTTGGTCAGGTTGGTGATCTTGACCGTGCCGCCCTCTTTTTTCAGTGTGGTATAGGAGCGGACTACTTCACCGAGGCCGGTGGAATCGAGGTAAGGTACTTCGGCGAAATTCAAAATCAGCTGTTTTTCATTTTCCTTGATCGAGGCGTTGACCGATTGTCTGAGTTCATCAATGCCATCGCCGAAAAGTATTTTTCCTTTGAGGTCAAAGATGGTGACATCGCCATTTTTTCTTTTTTCTATCTTCATTTTTTTCTCCTTTAACTAACTCGAGATTATTTTATAGCATATCAAAAAATAAATTTCAATCACTTTTTTGTTTTTGTGTCCGCCAGGAGATTTTTCAAGGGATTTCAACAATCTGGTAATCGGGGTTGCCGAAGCCGATCTCTCTGGCGTAGTCGATCTGCACGCGGTGGGGTATGTCGTAGGCAATGGCGGTGAGGGGTTTGCCGGCTCTCTTTTCCACCAGGTCCAGTGAGGCGGCGTCCAAAGCGACCGGGTCGAAAGAGATTAGCACGCCGATATCGGGGACGATTTTTTTGTAACCGCCCATGCAATCGCAATCCTTGCTGATGCGGTTCAAAAAATTGATATAAAGGGCTTTGTTTTTTTTGGACGCAGCCACGCCCCAGGCATGTTCGACGATTTTGCGCTGCAGTTGTTCGTATGTTTCCGACCAGTTGTAGCCGATGGCATCGAAGCGGCAGGCGGTCAGACATTGGGCGCAGCCGATGCATGTCCGTTTTTCGATCTGGGCGACATTCTCCACCATGGTGATGGCCTGGACCGGGCACCACTTGACGCAGGTGCCGCAGGAGGTGCATTTTTTCTTCTTTACCGACGGCGTGGCGGTCGAATGCTGGGCCAGCTTGCCGCGCCGGCTGGCACAGCCCATGCCCATGTTTTTCAGGGCTGCCCCGAAACCAGAAGCCAAATGGCCGGTAAAATGGGATACCACGACCAGGGCTTGGGTCTTGACGATCAGGGAAGCGAGTTTGACTTTCGAGTATAGCCTGCCCGGGATCGGCACTTCCAGCTCTTCATCACCGGTCAGGCCATCGGCCATGATCAGTGGCAGCCCGGTTTTTTCGAAACCGAACCCGTGGCGCTGGGCCAATTCAATGTGACTGACGGCCTGATTGCGCATGCCGCTGTACAAGGTGGCGGTATCGGTTAGAAAGGGCAGGGCCCGGCGCTGCTTGACCAGGTCACCCATCATCTTGAAATTCAGCGGCCGCACATAGCCTTGCGTTTTTTCCTCGCCGAAATGGGTCTTGAAAGCCACCATGTCGTTGGCCTGGACAAAGGAAAAAAGGTCGTTGGCCAAAATTGCTTTTTCGAGTTTTATACATACTGACTCATCGCTTTCGTTGTCGACGCCGGGGATGAAATATACTTTTGTCTTCATTTTCTATTTCCATTCAAGCAATTTTGATGTCATTTAATATAGAATTATAGGCCATTTTCGATTGATTTATTCCTTTCCCTGGGACCACTGATCTGCTCATATATGAGAAATGTAACCATTCAGGGTGAAAAAGTCAATTCCACAGGGAAAATTTTTTAAACTCTTTTTTTAACCAGCACGGCCAAAACGCTTGAAAAGGTCAATAATACTTGACTTTTTATTTTCCGTATGTTAAATCTTATCACAAGTAGGAGGTCGACATGAATAAAAAATATCTGGCCGAGGATATAGCCAAGAGAATATCCATTAAAAAATACGAGGCCTACAACTTTATTGACCTATTCATCGAAGTCGCCTTGGAAAATCTCGGGAAAGGGCGCAAACTCGTGCTTTCCAAATTTGGCACCCTGATCATTAAAAAGAAGAATAAAAAGCGGGTGATCAATCCCATCAATCGCCAGCCTATGATCATTCCTCCCACCAAGATCGTGAAATTCATCCCTTCGGAGAACTTGAAAAAAAAGTTCGAGGGAAATGGCTGACTTCAATGAAGAGCAGTTAAAAAGGATTTCTTTTCACCTGCTGACCGTTAACAATCCCAAGGCCAGACAGCATCTGCTGAGAAACAAGGTCAAGACAGAAGATTTTTTTTGCCTGGGACCGCGGCAACTTGAATTGACCGGTCTGCTTCCGGCCGAGATCAAGGTTGTGCGCGAGAAAAACTGGACAGCCGCTGAAAATGAAGTGGCCCGATCGAAAGCCAACCTCATCCAGATCATTTTCAGCGAAGACAGGGATTATCCGCCGCTGCTGAAAGAAATATTTGACCCGCCTGATTTCATTTATTTTACCGGCAACCGGGAAATTTTAACAAAAACCAAATTGGCCGTAGTAGGATCACGTCGGGGCAGCAACTACGGCCAATCTGTCATAAACCGCATCCTGCCCGAATGCATCCGGGCCGGTCTGGTGATTGTCTCAGGCATGGCCTATGGGATCGATTCCATGGCCCATCGGGCGGCGATCCGCGAAAACGGCACCACTATCGGCGTTAATGCCGGCGGACTGCTGCATTTGAATCCCCCCGGCAACAGCGGCCTGATCAAAAAGATCATCGATCACGGCGGCATCATCAGTGAATTTCCGCTGGATGTGGTCCCGCGTCCTTTTCTTTTTCCTGTTCGCAACCGGGTCATCGCCGGGATTTCCAAGGCGGTGCTGGTCATTGAAGCGGCCCTACGCAGCGGTTCACTGATCACGGCCAGGCTGGCCATTGACCAAAACCGTGACGTCATGGCTGTTCCGGGCAATATTGACCAGCCTTTGAGCCAGGGGACGAACTATCTGCTGCAGCAGGGCGCCAAATTGATCGCCAGTGCTTCCGATCTGCTGGAAGAATTTGGATTGGAGGTGGCGACGCCGGCCAAACGGGAGCTGGTTTTGTCGGTCAAAGAAAAAAAAATACTTGACTTGTGCGGGGAGAATGAGGTAAAAGGGTTCGATTTTCTGGTTGAAGCACTTGATCTGTCAACTGCTGAAATTGTTTCGCTTTTGATGGGTTTGATTTTAAAGAACCTGATAGCGGAAGAAGCGGATGGTTACCGAAGGATAAATTATGCCTAAAAAAACATTGGTGATTGTCGAATCTCCGGCCAAGTCACACACGATTTCCAAATATCTGGGCGACGACTTTGTGATCAGTTCCTCGATGGGACATATCCGTGACCTGCCGGCCGCTGTCTTGGGAATTGATCTGAAAAACAACTACAAACCCTGCTACGAGGAGCTGCCCGGGAAAGCCCAGGTGATCAAGGAGTTGCGCAAGCAGGCTCGGAAGGCGGCTAAAATTTTTCTAGCCTCCGATCCCGACCGTGAAGGTGAAGCTATTGCTTTCCATTTGCAGCAGATTCTGCAAACGGAAAACCAACATATTTTTCGCGTGCTTTTCAATGAGATCACCCGCCAGTCAATATTGGCGGCGGTAGAAAAACCGCTGCCCATTGACGGGCACAAAGTCGATTCCCAACAGATGCGCCGTCTGCTGGATCGTTTGGCCGGGTACAAGATCAGTCCGGTGCTGCAGAGAAAGATCGGCGGGCCGCTTTCGGCCGGCCGCGTGCAATCCGTAGCCCTGAAACTTATCGTGGAAAGGGAAAAGGAGATCAGGGCTTTCGTTTCCAAAGAGTTTTGGACCATTGCCGTGGAATTGCTGGGTTCGCGAAAACCATCGTTCATGAGCAAGCTGGAAAAATTCAAAGGCAAGAATATCAAGATCGCCGATAAAAGCAGCTGTGATCAGGTGCTGAGCGAATTGAAACTGAACGATTACATCCTGGAGCGCATGCAGAAAAAGCTGAAAAAGCGCAAGGCGCCTCCGCCCCTGATCACTTCCACCCTGCAGCAGGAAGCTTTTCGCCGCTTCAAATTCCCGGTGAAAAAAACCATGCAGCTGGCGCAGCAGCTTTACGAAGGCCTGAATATCCATGGCGGCGAAGCCAGCGGATTGATTACCTACATGCGCACTGACTCATTCCGCGTTTCCGACCAGGCCCGCGACCAAGCGCGCGAATACATAGCGGCCGGTTTGGGGAAAGAATATTGCCCGTCCACCCCCAATGTGTTCAAGAGAAAATCAAAGATCCAGGATGCCCATGAATGCATCCGGCCCACATTCCCTTTTCATGCCCCAGATGATATCAAGACCGATCTGAATCCAGGCCAGTTGAAGATCTATCAGCTGATCTGGGAGAGGTTTTTTGCTTCGCAGATGGCCGATGCGGAGATCGAAGAGACCCAGTTAGATATCAAAAACGGGTTGTACTTGTTTGTCTGCAAAGGCGAGATCGTAAAATTCAAGGGTTTTTATGTTATGCTGAAAAACGATAATGAGCAGACGATCCTTCCGCAGTTACAGGAAAAAGAGATCCTGCAGCTGCTGAAGATCGATGATAAACAGAATTTCACCAAGCCCCCGGCCCGTTTCAGCGAAGCGTCATTGGTAAAGGTGCTCGAGGAAAAAGGCATCGGCCGCCCTTCTACCTACGCCAAGATCATCGAAACCCTGAATAAACGGGAATACGTCTATAACGAAGAAAAGAGATTCGTGCCCACCGATCTGGGCATCAATGTGGTCGAATACCTGGAAGAGAATTTTCAGGATATCATGAACTACAATTTTACCGCCGACCTGGAGAAAGAGCTAGATCTGGTCGCCGAAGGCAAACTCGACTGGGTGACAGGGATCGACCAATTCTATAAAAAACTGGCGGTCGATCTGGAAAAAGTCAAAGGCGCAAAAAAAGTGGAAATGCTGACCGGCGGCAAATGCCCCGACTGCGGCGGCGACCTGGTCAAAAAATATTCCCTGAAAACCAGGGGCTGGTTCGTGGGCTGTTCCAACTATCCGCAATGCAGGTATACCGAGCGGGTCACGTTGAACAATGAAAGGATCAGCAAAGACGAAATACTGGAAAAACTGTGTCCCCTATGCGGCAAGCCCCTGATCAAGAGATATTCCCCCAAGACCAGGCAATATTTTATCGGCTGTTCCGGTTTTCCCGCCTGCAAGCATATCGAAAAAAGCGAGGAAGAATTGGGTGCTTGCCCGCAGTGCAGCAAACCCTTGACCAAGAGATTTTCCCGCAAGACGCGCCGCTATTTTGTCGGCTGTACAGGGTATCCTGAATGCAAATTCATACAAAAAGGGTGAGAAAAAGAGTCACGATTATCGGTGGCGGACTAGCCGGGGCGGAAGCTGCCTATCAGACAGCCAAAAGCGGCATGGATGTCGATCTGTACGAGATGCGGCCGCAGGTGATGACCGAAGCCCACGGTGGCGATTCCCTGGCTGAGATGGTATGCTCCAATTCGCTGGGTTCCGAGGAGATCACTTCCGCTTCCGGACTGTTGAAGCGGGAAATGAAAATGCTCGATTCCTTTTTTTTGCGCAGCGCTGAAAAAGCCAGGGTTCCGGCCGGAAGCAGCCTTGCGGTCGACCGGCTGCAATTGGCTGCAAACATTACAGCTGAACTGGAATCCATGCCCGGGATCCGTATCATCCGCCAGGAAATCCGGGAAATCCCGGTCGCAGACATGCCTTTGATCATTGCCAGCGGGCCGCTGACCAGTCCTGCTTTCGCCCAGGCCCTTTCCGGTTTGACCATGCGCAAAAACCTCTACTTTTTTGACGCCACTTGCCCGCTGATCCGGGCCGAAAGCATTGATTTTTCAAAATTGTTTGCCGCTTGCCGCTACGATAAAGGGGAAGCCGATTTTTTGAATATTCCCCTGGATCAGGTGCAATACGAATCGTTGGTCAAGAGCATGGTCGAAGCCGAACCTGAACAGGCCAGGGACTTTGAAAAAGAAATTTTTTTTGACGCCTGCCTGCCACTGGAAGAAATCGCTCGGCGTGGACCGCAATCGCTGGCCTTTGGACCGTTGAAACCGGTCGGCCTGGTCGATCCCCGCTCCCAACGTCGCCCCCACGCTGTTGTGCAACTCCGCCAAGATGATCTAAAAAAAAATTTCTTTCAACTGGTCGGATTTCAGACGCGTTTGAAGCATGGAGACCAGAAGCGGATCTTCCGCACTCTGCCCGGGTTGGAAAACGCCGAGTTTGAGCGTTTTGGTCGCATGCATCGCAACACCTATATCAATGCCCCGCTGATCATCAATCAATTTTCCCAGTGTAAAAAAAACAGCCGCATCTATTTTGCCGGCCAGATCTCCGGAGTGGAAGGCTATGTGGAGTCGGTCGCCTCCGGATTGCTCTGCGGCCTTTTTGCGAGTCGGGAAAAGCCCTGCAACCCACTCCCGGAAACTACGGCTATCGGCTCGCTGCTTGCTTATATCGCCAATGCCGGCTGGCAGGATTTCCGGCCCAGCAAATTCACTTTTGGCTTGCTGGCGGACAGCGGGGTGGAATGCTGCGACAAGAAAAGAAAAAAAGAGTTGAAAGCCGAAAGAGCCTGTGAGGCGCTGGAACAATGGATAAAGAAATTCGCCATCTGAATAATTATATTGGTTATTTGCGTGAAATAAAAAAGTTTTCCGCCAACACGCTCAAGGCCTACGCTATCGATATCCGGCAGTTCTGTGTTTATTTTTCGGAACAAAGGTTACCGGTTAGCAAAAACAATATCCGCGACTTCATTGCCCATCTTTATTTGAAAAGCAAAAACAAGGCTACCGTGGCACGGAAAATATACGCCGTTAAATCTTACTACGGCTATTTGGTGAAAACCGGGATTCAGACCCACAATCCTTTCGATGGTATCGGCACGCCGAAACTGGATAAAAAAATTCCCCAGATCCTGACCGAAAGCGAAATGCAGCAATTTCTTGACGCTCTGCCCGCGGAAACTTTTTTACAGTTGCGCAACAAGGCCCTCTTTGAGTTCATGTATGCGACCGGCCTGCGCATCTCTGAATTGACCGGATTGCAGGCCGATGACGTTCATTTCGCTGAAAGGCTGGTGCGGGTCATGGGCAAGGGTAAAAAAGAGCGGATCGTCCCTTTTCATGAGCAGGCCGCCGCGGTCATGACCCAATATATCGCGCAACGGCGGGCCGAGTTTTCCGGCCAGGGTGACCGGGTCTTTGTTAATTACCGGGGCGGACCCCTGAGCCAGCGTTCAGTCGAGCGTATCCTGAAGCAGGTTTATCAAGATCTGACCCATTCCAGCAAGCATGTGCATCCCCATTTGCTGCGTCATTCTTTTGCCACCCACTTGCTGCAAAGGGGGGCAAACCTGCGCATCATCCAGGAATTGCTGGGGCATGCCAATTTAGCTACAACCGAAAAATATACTACTTTGAATTTCAGCGATCTTCTGAACACCTATAAAAAATTTCATCCCCGGAAACAACCATGAGCAGGAAGACGGTCTTTTTTCTGTTTAAATTTGTCATTGGTTTCGGCATGATGCTGTACCTGCTGCTGTATATCGCCCGGCCGCGGGAAATCATCGCAGTTTTCCGCAACGTTTCCTGGTCAATGGTCGTGCTGGCTTTTTGCCTGCATGTGTTCGGATTATTGTTTTCGGCCCGGCGCTGGAAGCTGATCCTCGATGAAAGGGGCGCTGGTTTCTCTATTTCGCATTTGATCCGTTTGCTGCTGGTCGGCTCTTTTTTCAATCTCTTTTTGCCCACACGTTTCGGTGGTGACGTGGTCAGGGTTAGCGATACGCGCCATATCGACCAGGGGGTGACGGCATCCTTGGCGGTGATCGTCTATGAACGCATGAGTGGCATCGTAGCCTTGTTGGTGCTGGCCATGCTGTCCTCGCTTCTAAAATTGAATTTTTTAAAAGAGCTGCCTTTGCTTTATGTCTCGCTCCTGGTCAGCCTGCTGGGAATCATCCTCCTGGTGCTGGCCTGGAAGAAACTCCCGCGCGGATTTCTGGCTAGGTTCAAATGCCGCCAATCCTGGCTGCGCAAGATCCTGGATAAGTTGGACAAGTTCCATGCCATCCTCCTTGATTTTTTGAACCACCGTTCCTTATCAAAGAAAGTTTTTTTCTGGGCGCTGCTGCTGCAGCTCAACGTGGTGCTTCATTATTATTTGATCGGCCAGGCATTGAAGCTGAGCAGGATCCCTTTACTGGATTATTTTTTTTCCATTCCCCTCATGCTGTTCCTACTGTCTTTTCCGGTTTCGATCAATGGTATCGGTGTCCGGGACCTGTTCTTGATCCAGCTTTTCACGTATTACGGCTACCCGGCTCAAATGGCGATCGCTTTTTCCTTGCTGGATGTGGCCTTCAACCTGTTGCTGGGCATCGGCGGTGGTTTGATCTACGTTTTTCGCAAAAATGAATAAAAAACTCATACCACTCTTTACCGCCCTGCTCCTGCTGTTTGCCAGCAGCCAGGAAAAACTCCGTGTAATCAATCTCCGCATCGAGGAGATCTCGGCCAAGCTCCTGGCCTGCAAACAGGACAAATCCTCTATTCTTAATGACATTTACGCTTTGGAGCTGCAGACGGAATCGGCCGTCATTGAATTGAACAAAGTCGGTTTGCTTATGGCCGACACCCGGGCGCAGATCGCCCGCAAGCAAAAAGAAGAAGAGAGCCTTAAGGCCAAGATCCGCTCCTCGCAGGACAATGTCAGGCGCATTCTGCGGGTTCTTTACAAAATCGGAGAATTGGGTTACGTGAAACTTTTCATCAATATCGGCAATTTCGATCAGCTCTTCCGCAACTACCATTTGATCGTTTCCCTGATGGATGAGAGGGTCATGGTCATAAGGGAAATCCGCCAGGGTATCATGAAGCTGCAAAAAATCAAAGCTGAATTGCAGGTAGAATTTGACCGCCAAAACAGCTTGAGAAAAGAGCAGTCCGGCAAGTTGTCGCGATTGCAGGGCCTGAAACAGGAGAAGCTGGAATTGATCGCTAAGATCAACCGTCAACGGGATTTCAATGTCCGTTTGCTGGAAGAATTGAAAAGTGAAGGGGAAAACCTGACCCGGTTCCTTGATCAGAAGCAGACGGTGATCGTGACCGATCCGGTTGATTTCAAGCTTTTGCAGGGCAAATTGGCCTGGCCGCTGCCCGGGAGCATCATTTCCAGTTTCGGGAAAAAAAAGAGCGCCCACTTCAACACCTATACCATAAACAACGGTATTGAAATTAAGCCGGTTTTATCCGATGAGATCAAGGCGATCGGGGCAGGGGAGATCATTTTTTGTGATTACTTCAAGGGCTATGGCAACTTGCTCATCATTCAGCATGCGGGGAATTTCCATACCCTTTACGGACACTGCGACAGTTTTCAAAAAAAATTGGGTGACCGTGTGCAGGCCGGTGAAGTGATCGCCCTGGCCGGCAATTCCGGCAGCCTTTACGGCAAATCTCTTTATTTTGAGATCAGGCAAAAACTGAAACCCCTGGATCCCTTGCTCTGGTTGAGCAAAAGGTGATAGAATCTGCCCTTGAAAAAAACAATGAAACCGAAAAGAAAAACTCTTAAGAAATCCAACCACAAAACTGCTGCGATTTCTTTTTTCCTGTTCGGCGCCATCGCCCTGGCCGCTGTGTTTACCCTTGAATTTCTCGATTACCGCTCCGGGAAGTATTCATTCATTTTCAGCAAACTGATCCGCCTGCAGCAAAAGATACCGGCAGCTGAAAAATTCAACCGCGAACTAACCGAAATGTTGACCAGGAGAAAAGCCCCTTTTGATTTTTTCAAGGACCGTGAAGGGGTCATCCATTTTAAGATTGAGTTGCCTGAACCGCTTTACCCCCCCTTGAGCAAGGACCTGCGTTGGCTGGTGGAAAAATATCGGGGCTTGTACCGTTTAAGCGAAGTCCAGGGCATGAAGGAGCAGGTCATATATTTGGTCCAGGTGATTTTTGAAAAAAGGTTGACCCATGTTATTTTAATCAGCAAGCGCTTGGCCGTTCAGCCCTGGCCGGGCGAAGCGCCCGCCGCCCCTCCGGCCAGGATCAGGCCTCCGAAAACACCCCGCCTGGCCTTTATCATCGATGATATCGGCTACGCCGATCTGATATCCGATCAATTGCGCGAACTGGGCATCCCCCTGACCGCCGCCATCATCCCCGCTGCGCCCTATGCCCGCAGCGAAGCGCAAAGGATCCACGAATATGGATTGGAAGCGATCATTCACATGCCCATGCAGCCCAAGGATCCGGCCAATCACCACCCGCGCGACCAATTTGTTTTGATCGACTCCAGTGCCAACGAGATAACGGCCCTGCTACAAAACGCCCAGGCGGTGGTTCCTTATGCCAAAGGGCTGAACAACCACATGGGATCGCTGCTCACTTCCAACCCGCAAGCCATGCGCCGGGTGCTGGAGCTGGTCAAGAGGGCGGGACTTTTTTTTGTGGATTCCAAAACCACCTTCACCACCGTCGCCCACGCCCTGGCCAGGGAAATGAAGATCAAGACCTTCATGCGCGACGTGTTCCTCGACGACGAACAGTCGTACGAATACAGCAGCAGACAGATCCGGCGCCTGGTGGAATTGGCCCGGCAGAACAGCCGCGCCCTGGCCATCGGCCATCCCTTCCCTTCCACGCTGGCCGCCTTGCGCGACGCCGTCCCCTGGCTGAAGCAGCAGAAGGTTGAGGTTGTTTTTGCTTCGGCATTGCTGGAGTAGTTTAACCTTAACCCTCATTTCTCACAAATATTTGCTGCAATTGTGGATATGGGCATGTCTACAGCGTCAGGCCCTGACTGTGAGCGTCCTCGCTCAGGCAGTTCGGTCGGATACCTCCATCGTACCAACAGTACGTCTGCGGTCTCCTCGGTCGCCTTCCTTGTATCCATACCCATCTGCGCAATTTCGTGACAATATCTGTGAGAAATGCGGGTTAATTCCTTGATTTCTTCGAGAGTTTTTAAATCGCCGATTTTTTATTGTTGAGTTTGAATTCCATTTCCTTTAACTGTTTTTCTAATAACAAGCATTATGTTCTCATCATACCATGTGATTCTATCCAGATTTTTGAAATGATGGGCAATATTCTCTTGAAATTCCTGTAAGGCGTCTTTAAACTCTTTTTCATCATATAAATAAAATGTAGAATAATGATGATTGCTGGCTTGTGTTATGAGCCATGCTAAATCAGCAATTCGCTTATATTTGAAGTATTCTACAGATTCTAATTTTAGGGCTGGTATTTCATTTAATATTTTTTCTAATTCATTTAGTTCATACAGCCGCTTCTCCTTTTCATTGAATTTGGGGAAATATCTCCCCCAGATGTTTCTTTTGTTTTGGCTTCGTAAACGGGTGTAAATAAACATGTAACCATTATTTCTTAAAACTCTGTATGCTTCTTTAAGAAAATCCAAAAACTTGAAATGATGTACGGCATTGAAAGTAAACATGCAATCCATAGAATTAGCAGATAATGGTAAATCTTCTGCTGGTGTTTTTATTGCTTTGAAGTTTTTAATTTCGCGTTCTTTTAAATTCGTGGTAAGTTCATCCAACATATCCTTATTATAATCAGTACAGGTGAGATGAAATTTATCCCCTAAATGATGGAATAATTTTATGTCATATCTCCCTACACCACAACCAATATCCACTGCTTCAATTTTTGTCAAATTTTGCAGTTTCTTTTTGATAAATAAAATTGGCTCTAAATCTGTTGTTCTTATATCTTCGTACTTGTGGGCAATCCGTGAAAAATGATGGTGAACTGTTTCCATAGTTTAACTTTTTGTTTACCTTTCACGTTTTCCTTGTATAAACTCCTCGACCATCTCTCTGGCTTTTTCATCAGGGAATTGGTGTGGTGGGTGTTTCATTATATATGCTGAAATTGAAGTAAGTGCACCGCTGACTCCTCTATCTAAGGCTAACTTACAGCACCTAATAGCATCTATGACACAAGCAGCAGAATTTGGTGAATCCTCTACACTCAATCTCAACTCCAGATTCAACGGCACACCACCAAACATTCTTCCCTCCATTCTCAAGAAACAGAGTTTATTGTCTTTCTGCCATGGAACATAATCAGATGGTCCGATATGGATATTCTCTGATTTTAGTGGTTTATCCAAGACAGACTGAACCGCCTCTGTTTTTGATATCTTTTTTGATTTCAATCTTTCTCTAGATAACATATTCAAAAAATCTGTGTTTCCACCGGTATTTAATTGATAAGTTCTGTCTAACTTTACGCCTCTATCTGTAAATAATTTCGCCAAAATTCTATGAGTAATAGTGGCTCCAATCTGTGCTTTAATATCATCCCCCACAATCGGTATGCCGTTCTTCTCAAATTTTTTTGCAAATTCTCTATCTGAGGCAATAAACACAGGCATACAATTTATAAACCCAACTCCTGCATCCAAACAGCATTCTGCATAGAATCTCGTTGCTTCCTCTGAACCAACCGGAAGGTAATTTAAGGCGATTTCTGTCCCACTTTGTTTTAGAACCTCTACTATATTTTCCTCCTTTTTATTTGAAACTATAAATGTCTGGTCATCTGGATATTCCTTCATATGCGGAGCAACACCATCCATTATTTTACCCATAGATACCTTAACGCCCATATCTGTGACATCCTCACAGAATACGGTGGTGCAGTTTGGTTTTTCAAAAATAGCCTCGCTCACATCTTTATCCACTTTTCTTTTGTCTATATCAAAGGCAGCCACAACCTCTATATCTGATGGTTTATGAGCCCCTATATCCCAATGCATTAAACCAACTGCATCCTCTGGATTTTTATCTTTGTAGTAATGAATTCCTTGCATAAGGGAACTCGCACAATTCCCAACACCAATTATTGCTATTTTTATCTTTTTCATTGTATCAATCCTCCTTACTTGTGAATTCCTCTAATTATCTAATTAAATTTTAAAAATTAATTTTTTTCTCAAAAAAGCGATTCAAAAAATTTCGTTCTCCTTTCATAAAACTAGTTTTATTATAGCAATGTAAAAAAATAAATCAAAGCCCCTCGCCTCGGTGTACTATTTCGCAAGCGCTTTTCAGCGCCTACGGCAACATTTGGGAACGGATGCGTATGGCGACAGGAGAAAATGAGATCCAACTCCTGTTTGGAGTGGAGCAACGCTCGGGATACTTCCGATTTTGAGCTTACAATTTACAAACAGGAGTTGACAACAATCGTTTTTAATAATAGAATTTAGGTCTGCAAAGGAGGAATAATGGCATTAATTATCGATGATACCTGCATCAACTGCGGTGCCTGCGAAGCGGTTTGCCCGGTGCAAGCGATTTCCCAGGGCGATCAGTATTATGTGATCGATACCAGCCTCTGCCTGGAATGCAAAGGCCATTTTGACGAACCCCAGTGCGCCTCGGTATGCCCCACCGATTCCTGCGTCAAACAGTAAGTTTTTTACGTTTCAACCTAATTGCCAATAGCGTTCCCGTTCAGGGAACGGTCGTTTAGAAAATCGTCGTTGCCTTGGCCAATATGATTGTCGATCGCATCAAGCCTTTCGCGGTCAATATCATACTGTTTTTGCTCACCGTGGTTTTCACCATGATCATCGGCGTGCAGTACCATATCAGTTACCATACCATCACCCTGCCCGCTGGAATCGGGTTATTCGACTTTCTCTGGCAGCAACCCACCGCCTGGTTGTGGGGCTTTTCCTATTCGTTTTCATTGTTGGGTATTCTGCTGGTTCATGAAATGGGCCATTTCGCAGCCTGCCGTTTTCATCGTATTGAGGCCACCCTGCCGTTTTTCATCCCGGCCCCGACCCTGATCGGCACCTTTGGCGCTTTCATAAAAGTCAAGTCGCCTTTTTCGTCCAAAAAGGCGCTTTTTGATGTGGGCCTGGCCGGTCCCCTGGCCGGTTTTCTGGTCTCCCTGCCGGTCATCGCCCTGGGAATTTCGCAATCGCGGATCGTGGCCAAAGGCGACCTGCAGTCGGGCCTGACCCTGGGTGAACCGCTGGTTTTCAAATTGATCAGTTGGCTGGTCCTGGGGCCGGCGGCCGGACAGCATGACATCCTGGTCCACCCTATGGCTTTTGCCGGTTGGTTCGGTCTTTTGGCTACGGCGTTCAATCTCTTTCCCATCGGCCAGTTGGATGGGGGGCACATTCTATACGCCCTGCTTGGCAAAAAAGCGTACTATGCCGGCGTCGCCTCAATCGCGTTTATAGTGTTAATGGGGATCTTTTTCTGGCAGGGCTGGCTTTTCTGGGCGCTGATCGCCACCCTGATCGGCCTGCGCCATCCCCCTGTTTTTGAAGATGAAAAACTTGATTTAAAAAGAAAAACATTGGCTGCTGTCGCCCTGCTGATCTTCCTGCTCTCTTTCACCCCGGCCCCTCTGTCCTTGTCCCGCTGAGCCCGCTTTTGAATATGGGCGGCGGCTGTGCTATGATTTCTCGATGAAAAGGGTTTTTGACCGCTATATTCTAAAGGAAATTGCTTCTCCGTTCGCTATCGGTCTGCTGGTCTATACTTTCACTCTCTTGATCAACCAGATCCTTATCCTTTCCAAAACGCTGATCGCCAAAGGGGCTACGACCGGAACTGTTTTCAAGATTTTGCTTTATTTGTTGCCTGACTTGTTTTCCTTTACCATTCCCATGGCCACGCTGATGGGAGTGCTGGCCGGGATGAGCCGCCTGAGTTCCGACTCTGAGATCGTGGCTTTCCGGACCATGGGCATTCCCAATCGCCAGGTGCTGAAGCCGGTGCTGCTCTTTTCGCTCGCCACCTGGTTCGTTTCTTCCTGGCTGATCATGTTCCTGGCCCCGGAAGCCAATTATCGTTTCAGCAAACTGCATACCGGAGTGGTCCTTTCCCAGACGATCTCCGGGATCAAGCCCGGAATCTTTTACCAGGACCTGCCGTTCTATAGCCTATATTTTCGCGACCAGGACCGCGGCGGTGAATGGCAGGATGTTTTTCTGTGTTCCATGAAAAACCCGGAGGAAGACACGCTGATCTTTGCCAAAAAAGGCAGATTCATCTACAAGCAGTTTCAAAAAGACAATTACATCGTGCTGTTTGACGGCGTGGTCCATAGTTTCAAAAAGAAAGATCCGGACAAGTATTCCTTGACTTTTTTTTCCCGGAAAACCGAAAAGATCAGCAATTTGATCACCTTCCGCCAGACCCGGCGCAGCACACAATTAGTTTTTTCCGAGCTTTTTCGAAAATTGCGCGCCAACCCGGGCGATGTGCTTTTGAGCCTGGAATTCCACAAGAAATTCGCTTTGCCGTTCGCCTGTCTGGCGCTGGGCTTTCTGGGCATGTCGCTGGGTATTTCCACCCGCAAAGGCGGTAAAACCAGCGGCTTTGTCATCTCGTTGGGAATCATCTTCATTTACTATGTGATGATGACGGCCGGGCGCAACCTGATCCTGAAAAAGGTCATCTCCCCGTTCTGGGGTTCATGGATGCCCACTTTCTTTCTGGTGGCCATCGGCATTTGGCTTTACCGCTTTTCGGTCCGGGAAAAAGAGATCAATTGGGAAAAATTTTTCGCTTGGCGCTGGCTGGGGCGGAGACGGTCGGGGTCAACCCCTGATGCTGCCGGCAGCTCTAAAAAACCGCTTTTTTTGCGCTGGAATCCTGTCAAAATACTCGATCGCTATGTGCTGCGGCGGATGCTCCTGATCCTCTTTCTGGTTTTTTCTTCCTTGTTACTGGTCTTTTACATCATTAATATTCTGGAATTGATCGATGAGGTCATTGAAAACAAGATCCCTTTTTCCTATGTCTTGAAATACGATTACTATGCCACTCCGGAAATTGTCACCATCATTTTGCCCATTTCCATATTGACCGCCGTATTGCTCACTTTTTCCCTGATGAGCAAGAACAATGAAGTGACCGCGGTCCAGGTCAGCGGCATCAGTTTGTTCCGCCTGGCGCTGCCGGCGGTTTTTTTGGGCCTCTTTTTGTCGCTGGCCACTTTTTTTATCCAGGAAAATATCCTCCCCGAAGCCAACCGGCAGTCGGGACGGATGCTGGATGTGATCCACAAGCGCAAATCGTTTACGGACATCGAATTTGCCAGGAACTGGGTTTTGGGCAGTGAAAACCAGATCTATTTTTATAATTTTTATGAAAAACGCCGCAAACGCTTTATCAATTTCAATATTCTTTACCTGGATGGGAAGGGGCGAATGCTCCAGCGCATCTCGGCACTTTCCGCTTCCTGGCAAGGAGAAAATTCACTGCGGCTTAGCGATGGTTTTGTCAGGAGGTTCAAAGACAATTTTCCCTTGAATCAACAACTTTTTAAGGAAATGCAACTGCAAATCCGCGAAAATCAGGATTATTTCACCCAAAAAATCAAGTTCTCTGGCGCCATGAACAGTCATGAACTAAAAGAATATATCCGTTTTTTACAAAAAAACCGCAGCGACCCCCTGCGTTACCAGGCCCAGCTCTACAACAATTACGCCTTCCCTTTTTCCTCGCTGGTCATGGTCTTTATCGCCATCCCCTTTTCGTTCCTGATGGGCAACCGCGGTGCCCTTTTCGGCATCGGTATCGCCGTGGGCATTTCCATGATCTACTGGGGGGCGCTGGGCATTTTCAGCTCCATTGGCGCCACCGGGGTATTCTCCCCATTGCTTTCGGCTTTCGCCCCCCTGGTCCTGTTCTCGACCATATCCGGAATTTTATTCCTGAAGATCAAAACCTGAGCGGCCGGCAAACGGGATAAAATGCGTCCCATGTTCCAAATTGGCCGCGAATATGGTAAGATTTAGCATCTTGACAGCCTATCCACAAAAACCGAGGTGAAGCATGGAGAAGGAAGAACTAAAGGCGAACCAGGACGCCCTTGAGCGGCGCGCTAAAAAAAAGCCGTCAGCAAAAAAGAACAAGCTGACCATGGTACCTCTGTATTGCAAAGGCTGCGGCCTGTGTGTGCATATTTGTCCCACCGGTACCCTGCAGTTGTACGACGATCCCAAGAACAAATTCGGCGCTTCGGTGAAAATCGATGCCCCTGATTTCTGCATCGGCTGCAAAATGTGCGAACTGCAATGCCCCGATTTCGCCCTATTCGTCAATTACGAGGAAGAAAAAAAGGAAGGTGGCCAATGAGTCAGCGCAAGGTTCTACAGGGCAACATCATCATTGCCAAGGCGGCTTTGGCCGCCGGCTGTGATTTTTTCGCCGGCTATCCCATTACCCCTTCCTCGGAGATAGCCCAATACATGTCCAAGGAAATGCCCAAAATGGAACGGGCCTTCATTCAAATGGAAGATGAGATCGCCTCGTTGGGCGCTTGCATCGGCGCCTCGCTGGCCGGCAAAAAAGCCCTGACCGCCACCTCGGGCCCGGGCTTTTCCCTGATGCAGGAGCATCTCGGCATGGCGGTCATGGCCGAGGTGCCGCTGGTGATCGTCAACGTCATGCGCGGCGGCCCGTCGACCGGCATGCCCACCAAGCCCTCGCAGGCTGACATGATGCAGGCGCGCTGGGGCACACACGGCGATCACCCGATCATCGCCGTTTACCCGGCGTTTTCCGATGAAATCTTCAGTGAGACGGTCCGCGCCTTCAACCTGTCGGAAAAGTATTGGAACCCGGTCATCATTCTCTTAGATGAAGTCCTCGCCAAGGCCCATATGGACGTGGAGATCCCCGATCCAGGCAGCTATGAGGTATACTGGGAGAAGACCCACGAGATCAGCGACTTGAATATCTACGATCGCAATATCGGGGAGAATCCCCCCCGGATCGATTTCTTTCACAGCTACCCGATCCATATCGACAGCCTGGAGCATGACGCCCACGGTTGGCCTTCATTCGATGCCAAAACGGTCGACAAAATGCAGAGACTGCGCATGGAGAAGATCTATTATAACCTGGATGACATCATCAAATACAAGGAATATTTCCTGGATGATGCCGAGGTCCTGGTCTTCAGTTTTGGCATTTCGGCCCGTGCCGCCCTGGCCGCGGTCAAAATGGCCAGGGAGCAGGGCATCAAGGCGGGGCTATTCCAGGCCCTGACCGTCTGGCCCTTCCCCCGCGCCGCTTTGCAGGAGCGTTTTAAAAAGACCAAAAAAGTATTGACCGTGGAATTGAACATGGGGCAGATGAAGTACGAGATCGAACGCATTGCCCCGCCCGACGTGAAAAAACAAACCCTGCTGCGCGCCAACGGCCTGCCCTTTTCCCCGGGTGAAGTCCTGGAAACCATCAAGGAGTTCGTCAAATGAGAGACTACGAAAAATACATCCGTTACCGGACCTTCCCCACTCCCTGGTGCCCGGGTTGCGGGGACGGCGTGATTTTGAAGTCCATTGCCATGGCTTTCGCCGAGTTGAAGCTCGATCCGGACGACATCATCGTGATCGCCGGCATCGGCTGCTCCGGCCGCATGCCCACCTACTTCAATACCAACACCCTGCACACCACCCACGGCCGCGCCCTGACCTTTGCCACCGGCATCAAACTGGCCAAGCCGGAAAAGCTGGTGGTGGTCGTTTCCGGGGACGGTGACGCCACGGCCATCGGCGGCAACCACCTGATCCATGCCGCCCGGCGCAACATCGGCATCAAGATGATCCTGATCAACAACGGCATATATGGCATGACCGGCGGCCAGGTCTCGCCGCTGACGCCGCCCAAGTTCTTCACCGAGACCACCCCCTACGGCAACATCGAGCCGCATTTCAGAATAAGAACGCTGCTCTCCGCGGCTGAGGTCTCGTTCGTGGCCCGTGAGACCGTAAACCGTTTGACGCAGCTGAAGCAAGTGATCAAGAAATCGTTCCAGCACAAGGGTTTTTCCGTCGTGGAAGTGATGAGCAATTGCCATGTCAACTTGGGGCGGCGCAACAAGATGAAGAGTCCGCTGGTCATGACCGAATACATCAAAGACATCACCATGAGCATGGCCGATTACGAGAAACTGTCTCCCGAGGAGCAGGAAAGCAAGTACCCGCTGGGAATTTTCGTGGAAAACACCCAGAGAGCGGAATACACCGACCTGTATTACAACCAGGTTGTACCTGCAGCCCAGCAGGCGGATGCCCAGGGGGGAAAATGATGAAATATGAAATACGCTATGGCGCCGTCGGCGGCCAGGGCATCATCACCGCCGGGGCGCTGCTGGTGGACATCGCCGTGGAGATGGAAAACAAGTTTGCCATTGCGAGCCCGACCTATACGGCCGCGGTGCGCGGTGGGCCGACCAAGGTCGACGTCATCATCTCCGATGAAGCGATCGACTTCCCCCACGCCCAGGCCATCGATTTCTTTCTCTGCACAGATCAGAAACCCTATGATATATACAAGGAGCGCCTGAAGGACGATGCCATCGTGGTGGTGGATTCGCACCTGGTGCACGAGCTCGGTGATACCAGGAACTGGAAGGTATACCATGTGCCCATTATCAACGAGACCAAGGTGGGGGCGGGGAACGTGGTGCTTACTTCGGTTGTCAGCCTGGCCCTCACCCAGAAAATGACCAACGTGATCAGCTACGATAATATGGTGGCCCATATCAAGCGCTGGGCCCCGAAAGGCACCGTGGAGATGAACATGAAGGCCATCGAGGTCGGGATGAACCTGATCAAATAGGATGAACTTCCCCGCCGTTGCCGAACAGATCGACCTGCTCAGGAAAGGGGCCCTGGAGATCATCAGCACCGAGGACCTCGAAAAGAAACTCAGCCGTTCGCTGAAGACGAACAAACCGCTGCTGGTCAAGGTAGGTTTTGATCCCACCGCTCCCGACCTGCACCTGGGGCACACCGTCCTGATCCGCAAGATGAAGCATTTCCAGGACTTGGGCCACACCGTCGTTTTCCTGATCGGAGACTTCACCGGACTGATCGGCGATCCCAGCGGCAGGAACAAGACCCGGCCGCCGCTAAGCCAGGAGGAGATCGCGGCCAACGCCGAGACCTACAAGGAGCAGATCTTCAAGCTCCTCGACCCGCAAAAAACGGTGATCGATTTCAACTCGCGTTGGTTAGGCGTCCTGACCCCGGTGGAGATCATCAAGCTGACCGCCGCTTACACGGTGGCTCGCATCCTGGAGCGCGATGATTTTTCCAAGCGCTACAAGAACGGGGAACCGATATCGGTTCATGAACTGCTCTATCCGCTCATGCAGGGTTATGATTCCGTGGCCCTGGGCGCCGATGTGGAGCTGGGTGGCAGCGACCAGAAATTCAACCTGTTGGTGGGCCGGGAGCTGCAGCGCAACTACGGCCAGGAGCCCCAGGTGATCATCACCATGCCCCTGCTTGCGGGGCTGGACGGCATCCAGAAGATGAGCAAAAGCCTGGGCAACTACATCGGCATCCACGAATCCCCGGCTGAAATGTTCGGCAAGGTCATGTCGGTAAGCGACGAATTGATGTTCCGCTATTATGAATTGCTGACCGATGTGCCGGCGAAAGAGATCGCCCGCATCAGGAAAGATATTGAAAATGAAAAACTGAACCCCATGACGGCCAAGATCGACCTGGCCAAATCCATCATCGCCGATTTCCATTCCGCGGCGGCGGCAACGGCGGCCGAAGAAGAGTTCATCAGAATCTTCCGCAACAAGGAGGCCCCCGCTGACGTCCAGGTCCTGAACCTGACCGCCGACGAAGCGCTGGTTGATTTCATCGTGCGCCACGGCTTCCTGGCTTCGCGCGGCGAGGTCAAACGCGTCCACGCCCAGGGTGGCATCTACATCGACAACGAGCGCCCCGAATCGATCACCGTCACGCTGCGTAAGGGGAAATCCTATCTCTTAAAAATAGGAAAGAGAAAGTTCT
Organism: Acidobacteriota bacterium; assembly: GCA_018897435.1. Lineage (GTDB taxonomy): Bacteria > Acidobacteriota > Aminicenantia > UBA2199 > UBA2199 > UBA2199. The sequence continues at coordinate 38,632 of JAHIKI010000085.1, forward strand.
ATAAGATCGAGCCCCCCCAGCCGGGACCTTCAGGGCCCGCCGGTTAGATCGTCGCCAATACCCGCTTGGCTTCCTTGCTGACCCGCATATGGGCATCCCGGGTCAATTTTGACACGAATTCCTTGACCCGCTCGCGGTCCAGTTTGGTCAGGGCGTCAAGCAATTTCAGCCTGACTTCGACATTGGCATCGACAAGCAATTCATCGATTTTATTGAAAAGCAGTTCGCTGCGGCGGTTGCCCAGAATCTCGACGATCGCCGCCCGCGTAAACCAGATGGAATGGGGCAATTGATTCAGCAGCCTGTTTTCATCGAGTTGGGGCCGGGCCGAGAGCTCCTTGACCACCAATTCCCTGATCCTCAGGTTGTCCTCGGCCAGGAACGAGATCAGCATGTCCTCGCCGGCCTGGCCGGTCTCACTGACAATCAGCTTCACGGTTTGCAGCTTCCTTTCGTTATGCTGCTTTTTGACCAGCTCGCGCATGGGAAAGAAACCAAAGCCGTTATCAAAACCCTTTTCTTTCAGGGCTTTTTTGCAGGCCATAATCACTGAACTGTCGGGGTGCTGCAGGAATTGTTTGTAGAAAGAGCGGTCGCGGAATTTTAATTCGCGCAGGATTTTCAGGGCGCTGGCCAGGCATTTGGACGAAACGTTTTTATTGACCGCGATCTCCTGTAAAAATTCAATGCGCCGGGTTTGTTCCAACTGGGCAAATTGATCGGTTTTCAGGAATTTAACCTGAGCTGCCGGAGTCAGTTTTAAAAAATCTTTTATCATGGATTTACTCTAACTTGTGGAGCAGATGCCCCATTTTCTCTTTCTTGGTCTTCATGTATTTCAGGTTTTCCTTGCCCGGGGCGATTTCCAGTGGAATGCGCTCGGTGATCTCCAGGCCATAACCGGCCAGAGCGATATACTTGGCGGGATTGTTGGTGATCAGCTTCAGTTTTTTCAGTCCCAAATGGCGCAGGATCTGAGCGCCGATGCCGTAATCGCGCTGGTCGGCCTTGAATCCCAGTTTGACATTGGCCTGGATGGTATCCAGCCCGGATTCCTGCAGTTTGTAGGCCTTGATCTTGCTGATCAGGCCGATGCCCCGCCCTTCCTGGTTCAACAGGTAGAGCAGGACCCCCCTTTTTTCATGGCTGATCATTTCCATGGCGGTTTGCAGCTGCTTGCCGCAATCGCAGCGCAGCGAGCCGAACGTGTCGCCGGTAAGACATTGTGAATGGACCCTGACCAATACCGCTTCTTCACCGCTGAGGTCGCCCTGGGTCAGGGCGATATGGGTCTCCTTCTGGATATGGTCGACAAAAGCCTTGATGGTGAAATCTCCCCAGCGGGTCGGCAAACTGGCATCGGAAACCATTTCCACCAGGGAGTCGGTATGCACCCTGTATTTGATAATCTCCTCGATGGTGATGATGGGAATGGAGAACTTTTCTGAAAAAACGACCAGGTCGGGCATGCGCGCCATGGTCCCGTCTTCCTTCATGATCTCGCAGATCACCCCGGCCGGGTAGAGACCGGCGATCTTGGCCAGATCGACAGAGGCCTCGGTTTGCCCGGTGCGCACCAGGACGCCGCCGTCCCTGGCACGCAGGGGGAAAATATGCCCCGGCCGCGACAAATCCTGCGGTTTGCTCTGCTGATCTATCAGGCACTGAATGGTGACGGCCCGGTCGTATGCTGAAATTCCGGTCGTGGTATTGAGCTTGGCATCCACCGAAACTGTGAACGGGGTCTGGAAATGAGAGGTGTTGTCATGGACCATCAGCGGCAGGTCGAGTTCCTCGCTGCGTTTTTCAGTCATGGAGACGCAGATCAGTCCCCGGGCCTCCTTGGCCATGAAATTAATGCTTGCCGCTGAGACTTTTTCTGCGGCGATCATCAGGTCGCCTTCGTTCTCGCGTTCTTCATCATCGACGATGATGATCATTTTCCCTTGTTTAAGGGTTTCGACTGCCTCCGGAACGGTTATGGTCATTTATTTGATCCTGCCTTTGTTCGTCTTGAAAAAATTATATAGGAATTTACCGAAAGTCATTGTATAAAGGGTTTGCAGCGAAAAAGTATCGAAATAGTAGCGTTTTGCCTGAAAAACAGGGAGATTTCCACAAGCCCAGGGGGGGAGGCAGCTTCCAGTTTCCGCTTGTTTGATCCAGTATTGATTTACCATTTTCGCCTCATTATATGGCAAATAGAAAAGCAAGGCAAGCAAGACAGGCCCGGTTGATTAGTTTATAAGCTATTGAAATTAATTTGAGTTGCATTTAAGATTGCTTATAGTTAAAAAGATAGAGAAAATGAAAAAAATCGGAATAATTATATTGGTTTTAGGAATTCTATGTTTTGTTGTTGGATTTTTTAATTCAGATTTTTATTGGTTATTAAAAATTATTTCATTTCTTTTGCTTGGAATGGGGATATTGATACTAACCATTTCAGCAGTTTCAAAATCAGAAGAGAAAAAAAAGCTAACAAAAGAATTTCAAATTCCTTTAGATGCAGCGGATGATGATTTAGACAACTACCTTTGGTCTTGGCTGGACATGGGCGATAATAAAGTTTGCCCGGATTGCAAACGTTATGCAGATATGGAGCCGGCCAGTTTTACGGAGTGGATTCAGAACCGCAGTGAGCCTAGCCGGGGTGATACAGCTTGCGGCGATAAATGCCGATGCGCTTTGTACCCTGTTGACTTGATTCAAGTATCAACTGGAGATAATAAAGCTATGCATGATTTATCCACTAAGCTGAATGATTTAATTGTCAAATATAAGACTGCAACCAATTATGCTAAGTTACCAAAAGAATATTATGCCATTGATAATTTTAAAGGGCAGATTAAATTTTTGACTAATTTTCTCGAATTGAATAAATAAAGGTGATAGTTATTCACAATAATAAAAAAACCGGGGCTTTTTTTATCGCTAAAATATTATATTTTTTTAGCAACAGCCTTAAAGAAAAAATGATAATTCCTTTTTTCATCTCCCTTTTTAACATTCAGAATTACTCTAAAAGTTAAATCTTTACCTTTCATTTTTTCAAATTC
>JAHIKI010000086.1 GCA_018897435.1 Acidobacteriota bacterium
CATAACTCGAATACTTGCCGCCGTAACCACCGTGACTGCCACCGCTACTATTTCCACTGCCTACAACATTGCCCAGCGTACGACCATAATCCGAACTGTTCCCACCCTGACGACCACCCAGGTAACCCCGGCCCCCAACACTGACCTTGCTCGTGGAATCGATGCTGAGCTTGCCCACGATATGGAGATCGCTTTTATAGATTAGGGAAGTGGTGGCGGACGAATGGGTCACGATGCCGCTTTCGGAGACGATCATGTTGAGGAAAGAGTGGCTGCCGTTGATGGTCACGGTGCCGTTCTTGATGATCACGGTTTTGCCGTCGTACTGGGTATCGGTTGCGGAAATTACCGTGCCGGCCGGAATGATCGTGCCATTCAGGACCGAAACCTGCACTTCATCGTAGGCGCTCTTTTCGCCGACATCCCAGGCCTTGGCGCGGACAAGGATCTCTGTGCCGTCCACAAGGCCGGCGGGGACCGCGTACTGCGCTTCGTAGGGCGCTTCCATATCCTCGGACACAAGGGTGCCGTCGACAAAAAACTCGACCTTGGTCAAACCCTGGTCGTCGGTAGCGTTGGCCGTGATCTTCAAATTCTCTCCGGGATAGACCAGCGCCCCGTTCGAGGGCGATACGATCTTCACTTTCGGCGCTTCGGGATCGACCACGCGCAAAACCGTGATCGAGATTTCCGCGGCGGCGCTTTTGCCGGCGACGTCCAGCGCCTCGGCCCTGACCGTCAGCGGCGTATCCTCCTGGTAAGGAAGAGCCGTATAGGTTGCCGCGAAAGGCGGCGCGTTGTCTATGGCCAGCAATTGGCCGTCGATGTAGAAAGCGACCTCTTTCACCCCCACGTCATCCTGGGCCAGGGCCGTGATATTGATAAGGTCATTATAATTGAACTGCGCCCCGGCCGCCGGCGTTGAAATCTCTATCTGCGGCGCCTGCGTGTCCTGGGGGACGCCGTAAATCAGGTTGGGTGCGGAGACAAGGCTGCCGCGGCTGTCAACGGCGGCGGCCGAAACCGTGACCACGGTCCCCGGCGCGATGTCGGCGGGAATGGTGAAAGCGTAATCGTAGCTGTAGGCGATTTGACTGAGGGTTTTGACATTTTGATAATTGAGATTACCGCCCACGGCTTTGAACGTAACCTGCTTGAGGGCGATGTCGTCGCTGGCCTGAACCGGGCAGGTGAGCGTTTGCCTGGGCAGCACTGGCGCAGCGGCCGGACCGGAAAGGGATATCTGCGGCGGCGTATCGGCCAACAGGGTGAATTGGATGCTCCGGCGCTCGCTCTGATTGCCGACATTATCCACGGCCAGGGCCTCGAGCAGGAATGTGTCCTGCCCCAGGGCGCTAATATAGGGGGCGCTGAAGGAATACTGGTAGGGCGCCGTGGTGTCGGTGTATTTCAATTCGCCGTTGATGAAAAAATAAACCTTGGACACATCGGTCGCCCCGTTAATATTGGCTTGGACCGTCTGCGCCGTCCCCTCCTTGACCGTGGTGCCGCCGGCCGGCGGCGTTAGGGTCAGGACAGGCACAATGGTGTCGATGGTATAAAATGTGCCGGTATATGCAGCACTTTGCATGTTGCCCGACAAGTCGACCGCCTCCTTTGCCGCTACGGTGTACACGCTGTTGGCCTCGAGAACGGCAGGAGTGAAGACAACGGTGCTGTTTCCGGAAGCAAAGGAAATGACGCCCGCAACCGGCACGCCGCTGCGCTTGACTACAAAATTACCGGCAGTGAATTTGCCGGCGTCGATCGCCTCGCTGAAGGTGACGGTGACGGCGGAATCGAGAGCGACCTGGATCTTGTTGTTGGCCGGATCGCAGGCGAGCACGGCCGGCGCAACGTTGTCCAAAGTCGTAAACGAAGCCGAGACCGCATTGGCCAGCTTGTTGCCGGCCGCATCTTCGGCCGTGGCGGCCAGCACCGCGGTATAGGAAGCGAAACCCGGCAAAGGCGCAGCGGGCTGGAACGTGAGACTTTTGCCGTCGGCGGCGACATGGATCACTCCGGCGATCGCTCCCTGCCGGCCTGACAGGACAAAAGATTTGCTCAAGGAAGCGGCGTCCATGGCCTCGGAAAATGTGACGGTGATGATCGTGTCCAGGGGCAAGTTGCCGGCGCCATTGGCCGGGAAAACCGCGGCCACCTGGGGAATTTGGGCGTCCAGAATTATGTTTCCCAAATCGATCACTTCACCGTGGTTCTGCAGCTGCAGTTTGCTGCGGAACAGTCCGGCCGCATTCCAGCCCTCGACTTTCAGTTCGTAGCTTCCGAGCCGGATGGCGTCGAAATTGAATTTCCCGTCGGCGGCGACCGAGCGGTAGCGGGTCGAACCGCTGCCGCTTAAGGTGACGGTCGAATGTTCGGAGAATGTGCTGCCGTCGGAGTTATAAACAATGCCGTTTATGGAGCCCGATGATTCGATGACCATTTCAACGGTGGCGGTCTCGCCGTCCTGGGTCAATAGGCCCGAGACCGCGGCCCCTAATCCCGTGATCGGCTGCTTGGCCGCCAGTTCGAACGAACCGACGCGGATGCCGGGGAATTGGAAGGCGCCGCTGCCGTCGCTGGCGCTGTTGAAGATTTCTTCATTGCCGCAGGTCAACTTGACAGCGATATCGGCAAGAAGGCTGCCGCCGGCATCTTTGACTGTGCCCGCAACCGTGCCCAGGCCGTTGAAGCGGACGTCCAGCGTCACTTCCTGGCCGTGAAATTCGATCCGGCTTGAGGCATATCCGACATCGCGGCCGTTTTGCTCGGCGGCCGTGACCGAAAAGGAACCCAGGGGGATATATGCGAAATGGTAGTTGCCCCCGGCATCGGCCGTGGCTTGGCTGCCTTTCAAAGTCAGCAGCGCGTTGGCGGCGATGGTGACGCCGTCGGCCCGGAAAACCCGGCCGTTGACCATGCCGGTGGCCGCGGCCAGGATATCCGCCTGCACCGTCTGGCCCTCGTATTCTATCGTGCCCGCGGCCGCACCGGCCTGACCGCTGGCAGGGTCTTCGGCCTTGAGCTCGAAATTTCCCTGGGCGATCTGGTCAAAGCGGAAGCCGCCGCTGTCGCTGCTGGTGGTGATGGCGCTGAATGGATAATTGCCCAAGCTTTTGATCGTCACCTGGGCGCCGGCGATGGGGTTCACCCCCGAACCATCGTAAAAGGTCCCGCTGACCGTTCCCCGTGCCTCGAGCAGGACATCGATAATGACCGTTTCGTTGTCAGCGACTATTTTTCCCGATTTCTTCCCCTTGCGGCCCGATGCCGGTGAGAACACCTCGACGTAAAAACTTCCGGCCGGCACATAGAGGAATTCGAATTTGCCGTCCTGGTCGGAAACATAGTAGCCGAAGGGAATCGGACCGAAGTAAGGACTGTAATAACGCTCATGATAAAGGATCACCTGGGCAGAGGCGACCGTTGCCACACCATCCACGTCAAGGACGCGGCCGGCAACCGTCCCCGAGGGTTCGAGCACCACATCGATCTGCACGCTGCCGTTGTTCCCCGCAAGGGCGCCGTTGGCCCGGCCGCCCAGCAGGCTGAGCGGATCCTTGGCCGTGAGCGCAAGATCACCCTCGGAAATCCCGCCTTTGCTGAAATTTCCCTCGCTGTCGGCCGTGACCGTGAACTTTTCGTCGGGGAAACCGATCGATCTGATCGTGACTTGGGCGTCGGCAACGGTCGCACCCTGCAGGGTCTTGACCGTGCCGTACACTTCGCCCCTGCCCTTCAAGCGCACGGTGACCGCGACGATCTGCCCGTCGCCGCCCATGTTGAAATTCCTGCTGCCGCGGTAGCCGTTAACCGTGTCTTCGGCTTCCACGGTACAGGCGCCGGGAGGAACCAGCGTATAGATGAATTCTCCGGCAGCATCGGTATTCAGCGTTTGTGACGGCAGATATCCTGCTTTTAAAATGACCGTGGCATTGGTGACCGGAGTAATGCCATCGGGAGCGACGACCTTGCCGTTGATGGTACCCGTAGGCTTGAGCACCAAATCCACCGCAACCTCGGTACCGGCAATGATCTTCCCTTGCTTGTAGACAACGGTTGGGTAGAAAGCGCTCGAGGCTTCGACCCTGAAATCCCCGGCCAAGGTATCGCCGAACAGGTATTGGCCGTCGGCGCCGGTGGTGACTTGCATGTCATCGCCGATAATTCCGATATAATCACCTGGTTTTATAATGATTTTTAGAAATTCGTAACGCACGTTGGCCATGACCGGAGTCTGGCCGTCGGCGGCATAGGTAGTGACCCGGAGTTGGCCCAAGCCGCGAAAACTGATGTCTTTGTTGTTGAGAAAGTGGCCGGCATACTGCAGCACGGCATCGGCCACGCCGCCGTCCACGCCTTTTGTGGCCACCAGTGCATAGCTTCCGGCCGACAAATTATTGAAAGCGAAACCGCCGTCATTGCCGCTGCGGCAGAACCCTTTTATCTGGTAATTCCCATCGGCGGCATAAACATACACATCCACCGCCGGCGAGCCATTGGCCAGATAGACCTTGCCCGAAATACCGCCGGTAACGGTGTTGGGAAACACCAGCGTTGTCCGCACCAGCTGGCCTTCGGAGAACAACTGCACTTGCGCGGATGCCGTCAAACCGTTCGTTGTGTCAACGGCCATGACCGAGTAGGTGCCAACCGGGACATCACTGAGCAGAAACTCACCGCTGGCGTCGGTCAGGGTGTGGAATGGAGTGCCATTAAGATAAACCGTCACCTGCGGGCAAGGGGTGCCGGCAGAAGAGAGCACCTTGCCGGCTATGGCGCCGCTGCCGCGCAGGATGATGGTAACTTCGGTGGTCTGTCCCGCATAAACCGTTCCGCCGATGGAACTGTCGAGCATGCCGCTTTGGGGATTGAAGGCTTGCAGGGAAAACGTGCCGACCGGGACATCCGTGAAGGTGAAATTCCCCTCGCTGTCGGTATTGGCCTGGGCGAAACAATTGCCGCTTCGATTCAGCCGTACGGTTGTTCCGCCAACCGCAGTGATACCGTCATTGGCCAGTACCCGGCCACGCACAGCGCCGGTTTGTCCGGGATAGAGCAAAATATCAATATGGCCGATTTCTCCGGGATAAGAAAGAGCCGCCGTCTGGTAGCCCATGGCATTGCCCAGGATGGCGAAGAGATTGACCCGGCCCAGCGGGATGTCTCGGATCAGGAATTCGCCGGCAGCATCGGTTTTAACCACATAAAACTCGTTGTCGATGCCGTTTTCAGCATTGGCCTTGACATAGGCTCCGGCAGCCGCAGTCACGCCGTCCTGCAGCAGCACCCGGCCGCCCAGGCTGCCGCGGCCGCGCATGATGACATCGATGCGCAAACGCTGGCCGTGGCTGCGGATGGAGGTCCTGATTTTTTCGATCTTGCCGCTGGTCAGATCTTTCACGGTGATGGTAAATGGATCGGCGACCATTCTGACAAAATCGAACTGATAATTACCGTCGGCGTCGGAACGAATGGTTGAAATCGAAGTGGAGTCGGTGGCCGAATCATAATTATTAAGTTGCATAGCCGCGTTGGCGATCGGCGCGCCGGCCGCGCTCGAAACGGTTCCAAAGACCATGCCGCCCGGAGTGGTGATCGTGGCTTGAATGGGCAGCTCGACCGCCGCCGGCTCCATGATATTGCCCCGCGCGTCCTTTAACCCGGAAACCCTGATGCGGCTTTCGACAAAGGGAGATATGGGATTGTCCAAGCCGATGATCACCACGCGCCGCGAAGGCTGCAAGAAGGCCGACAAGACTTTTTTGGGAGCACAAGAATAATTTTCCAGAATTTTGGCGGAAACGCCGCCGACCGCCTGATTGAAAAACAGGGCCACGGCATGCCCGGCTACATGAGCCGTGCAGTCCTGGATGGCCGCGATCAGCTTCAAGGACGGCCGGGCGACGGCTACGACACTGCCGCTGATGCTTGCATCGGCCGTTCCGTCGTTGTCCAGGTCATTGGCCAGGACAAAAGTGTCGGCAGCAGCGTTCACGCTCACCCAGGCAAGCGACGTGCCGCGGCATTCGACATGATTAAACTGCACTTGGCGCAAATTGCCCGCCGTATCCGGAACGATCAAGGAAAGATCATAGAAACCCGCTTCCAGGCCCTTCACTTCCAGCCGATAGCCGTTGCTGTCAAATACACCGAAAACACCGAGTTCGGCGGGATTGGCGCCATTACCCGGCAAGGAAAAGTATTCTCCGTATGGTATTTCACGAACGGTATCGCCCGTAAAATTGCCGGTGCGGTTGGCCAGCGAATCGATGATCCGCAAATGGCAGGCCGGATTGATCCCGGCCTGGGCCAGGGCGGCTGAGAAAAAGGGGTTCTTGTAGGCGCAGGTCTGGGCCAGTTGCATTTGAAAATCGGCCAAATTAATGGTTGGCAGCGAATCATTGAAGATATTGGCGATCTCGGCGGCCAAACGGCCGCCCTTGCTGGTCAAGCGCCGCAATTGATCGAAAGGCAGATCGACGCTGCGGTTTCCCAGCCAATCAAGGAGAAAGACTTCCAGGGACGGAAGGAGGCTTTCGCCGTAGGCGATTCTCTGTCCGGCTTCGATCAATTCTACGGCCCGGCTATTGACCGTCTCCCTTTTGATTACCGGCAGATTCTCGGGCAGCAGGCCGGCCGGCGACTGGGCGATGCAATAGGCTTCCCCCAAAAGGAGCATGGCCGCTTCGATCACGTTGGCCGGCAGCTTAAAAGCGTAAGCGGGGAGCACCAGCGTGTCGGGTGAGAGCGGGATGCCCTGTTCGCCGACGCCGGCGGTCAGAATGAACTGACCGCGGACCGCGCCTTCGGCCGCGAAAGCCGTGGCCCTGACCTTGCCGGTCTGCTTGGAACGCATGTGAAACTTGCCGACCTGCGATTCGCCGGGGGGAATGGTTTCGAATTCGATGCGTTCAGAGCTCAAGAGCTCGGTGCCGATGAGCCTGGCTTTGGGCATGGTCAGCGAAACCAGGTTGGCAGTGACCTTGGAAGTATTGGTCAAAGTCATGTAAAGATCGTATTCTTCCCCGCTGCGCACCACGTCGGGATGGGAAAATACGACCGAAAATTCGGGATTACGCACCAGCACCGCACCCAGGGCCGAACCCTTGACCTCGGTGTCGCCGGAGGGCAGGCCGGAGAGAGTGCCTTTGAAATCGATCTTGATGGTGTGGGTACCCTCTTTCAGGCCTTCGGCCAGGAACTCGGCCATGCCGCTGAAAGCGGCCAGGATGACATCGACATCGTCGGCCGTGCCGATCTTGCCGTCGGGTCCCGGGCAGCGCACCGGCACCGGCGTGCCGGGTATATGCGGCGGATTGGTTGTGGCCTCGCGCAATCCTTCGGGGAGAACAATGGTGGCTTTCAGGTCTTTCAATACCAGGGAACTGCCGGCCGGCGCGTTGTTGCTGATGATGAACATGGCGCTGAAGAACTGGTTCAAAAAACCGATTTTATTGTTAAAAACCAATAATCCGGCTATAGTGGGAAAATTTGGAACCAGCTCTTCACCGGGTGATCCAGTGATTTCAGGCAATTCCAAATTAAAAGGCACGGCTTCCCTGCCAACAAAAAGTTCTCCGCCAAAGCCGCCGCCGCCCCAACTCGATACAACCTGCATGCCCTGCGAGGTGAAAATGACCGGGAAATCGAGTTTGACAACCTCGCTTTCCACCAGCAGCCCTACCGAGAAACTGTAGACGGTGAAATTTTCGTCGGTGATCACAATTCCTTTTTCACGGATCTCATCCAGGGTGAGCGGCCGGGTTTGCACCTGGGTGACGATCACATCCATTACGTCAATGAGCGCTTGATCGGGGACGGCGCGCAGCAGGGTCTTGCCGTCCTTTTCCAGGCGGATGTCGGCCAGCGTATAGGTTCCCTTCTGGGGCAGACCGGGGATGGCGAAAGCATGGCCGGGAAGGGTGGAGAGGGCGATGGCGCCGGAAAGGCCCGGCCCGCGCAGCTCGCCTTTTACGGTCATGCCGGCGGGAATGCTGCCGGAACCGGCCGCGAAAATGGTGTTGACGACGGTCGGCGTGTTGATCGGCGCCGTCTGGTTGGCCGGATCGATTTTCAGGCTTACGCCCAAAACGGCGACCTGGCCGTGGGCGATGGCGTCATCGGCACGCAGAAATCCGCTGCATGCCAAGATAAGTAGCAGGCAATTTACCGCTAGAATTCTTTTTAAACAAAATTTCTCTCGCTTCGACATCACAACCTCCCCTGCCAAGGCAAACCGAAATTCAATGCCCGGTTTTTTCAATTCTTACTTTTCTGTCACCGTGACGGCCAACGCTTTACATAACGCGGTAATTTTCTGCATTTTTGTATCCAAAATATTGGTTTTGATTGCCTGGATTGAGGCGCTACCGCTGTTTACGGTATGAAAATAGAGTAAGGCTATTTCTTTGGAGCTGCCGCCCTCTACGTCATCCAGCGCCAAGGAAAGTACGATTTTTCCGGCGGCGTTGTCGAAGGACTTGAAAAGGTGTCCCTTGAAGCCCTGGGCTTTGAAAAGCGCACCCTCCGAAATATTGGTGAGCTGAAGAATCCGCGGATCGAATGCCAATTCCAAGGCCAGTGTTTTCAACCCTTCGACTCCATCTGCGATCAATTTCACGGCCAGCGGTTTCCCCCTGACGACACTTTTCAGGTCGGAAAAAAGTACCAACTGCCCTTTGACTGCCTCGGCCGCCGGCGTTTTTTCTTTCTCCTCAGTTGTTGCTTCCTTTTCTTCTTTCTTCAATGGTTGTGATTTTTTTTCATTTTTGCCTTCAGGGCGGCCGCTTGCTTTTTCTGAAGGTTCTTCGCTAATATCATCAAATGGGGATGGCGGCGGCGCCGCTTTCAGACCTATTTCTTCCTCGGTTCCGACCCAGTAATTCAGCAGATCGGACTCGGCAATGTCGGGAAACTTGATGATGCGCGGCGTGATGGTCAGGATGATATCGGTTTGATCGACCTCTTTTTTGTTGCTGGAAAAAATATGCTTCAAAATCGGCAAATCGGCGAGCCCGGGAAAACCGCGCAGAGTGTTTCTTTCGGTATCGCGCAAAAGGCCGGCCAACAGGCTTGTCTCGTTGTCCTGCAGACGAATGATGGTTTTGACCGAGCGGTTGCCGATGGTCGGCGGCAGGACGCTGGTACCCGGACTGGTGATGAAAGTCAATTCGAACTCGAGTTTCATGGTGATCCAGCCGTCGTGGTGGATGCGCGGGGTCAATTCGATATTGATGCCGATATCCTGCATCTGATAGGAAGTGATCGGCTGCTGGTTGAGAGAACCAGTGCCGTAATTGGGCACAAAAGTTGTGGTCGCGATGGGCACCTTGTCGCCCAGCCTGATCTTGACCGTTTCCTGATCAAGCACACGCAGTTGCGGTTTGGCCTTGATTTTGGATTTGGAATCGCTCTGCAGTAGTTTGTAGCTGATGGACGGGACTTGAAAAACAAAATCCGACGAATCGACATAACTGAAACGGTTACCCCTGAAACTTGAAGTCGTAGCGGTGGCCAGCGGGCCGGGAGAAAATGTTTCCAAAATGTTGTATTGACTCAATTCTATGCCGTACTCCTTCATGCGGCTCTTGTTTGCTTCAATGATCTCGACATCGATCAGCACTTCGGCTTTGGGTTTGTCCATGATCTGCAACAGTTTTTCCACCATGGCCACTTTTTGCGGCAAGTCCCTGACCGTGATGGTGTTGAGTCCCGGATTGACGGCCGTGACCTTGCAGCCGGTGACCGACGCTATGATTTTCTGCATTTGTTCAGGGTCGGCGTTGCTCAAGAAAAATGTTTTCATGGTCAGTTCATCATATTGCCGCCGTTTGGCCGGAGTATCGGGGGCGATGATGATGGTTTTGCTGTCGATGATTTTGTAAAAAAGTTTGGTTTGCAGCAATATTTTTTCCAGGGCGTCCTTGAAAAAGACATTTTCTAAATCGACGGAGACTTTTTTTGATTGGAACGATTCGTCGAAAAGAAACCTGATCGAACTCGATTTTTGCAGCATCTTAAAAAGCGCTTTAAGATCCACGTCCCCTAGTTTCAAATCCAGGGGAGTTTTGTTGAAGGCAAGTTCTTTAGCGGGCTCCTGGGCCTTACTTGCTTTCTCCTTCAACTGCTCGATTTCGGTCATCTCCTCGTTTTGGCGTCTTTGCTCCTCCAATTTTTTGAGAATCGATTGCTTTTTCTTCCTGGCTTCATTATTTTCGGGATTTAATTCAAGCGCTTTCTGAAACTCGAGCAGGGAAAGTTTCAAATCACCCTGATTGAGAAAACTCTCTCCCTGGCGCTGATGGAAGTTGGAGGCATTGAACAGTGCTTTATTCAGCGAAAACCGGTAGCGAACATTATCGGGATCGTGGCGAATGGCTTCCAGGTAATAGCGGACCGCCGCATCGAGTTCCTCGCGGGCATAAGCCTTTTGCCCTTTTTTAAACGCGTTAGTGCCGGCGCAGGAACAAAGAAAAATGGAAAATAATAAAATAATGAATAACTTTAATTTATTTTGGACAGAATTTGCAGTACAAAAAGACCTGGCACCTTGGGAAAAACAACTCAGCATTGAAAAAAAATCCCTGGCCCTGAGTAAAGTCGCTGCAAGGTTTCCTCTCCCCAAAACAATTTATCGTCTTTACTTTAACTTTTTTTAATAGAAATATTTATATCAGAATGATCTATTATTGTCAAGAAAAATGAAAAAATCCAGAATCTATAAAGACACCAGGTGTCTTCCCACCCCCTTCTCCTTCAGGGGAAGGCTTGGTCCGCCAGCGCTGCGTTTGGCGGATGGGGCCAACCGGGCATCTCCCCCAGCTCCTCTCCTGAAGGCGAGGGGTGTACCTTAGCAAATTATTGCTTTAAAACAGCCAAAAACAAGCAGGGACTTGCTTTTTTGTTTTCAACCCTTTACAATATCCAGGCTTTTTAAGCAGGTGGCATATGATGCAAAAAAATCCGGTAAAAAAGTTTGCCGTGGCCCTGTCGATTTTGACCGTCCTGGCCATCGGCTCACTGCTGGCGCAAATGGTCGAATCCAACCGCAATTATGAACGCAGCTTGGCCCATGTCCAATTTTTGGCGACCCATCTCGGCGACCTGTATGGGCAGCTGCTGCAGTTGAACGAAGAACAAATGGCCAACCAGAAAAAATACGAACGCATCGACCTGCTGGAATACAAGAACGCCACCTTCCATAAAAAATTCCCCGATTTCGCCAGAATCGTCGACTTCGCCTACAAAACAAGCCGGCGCTACGGCTTCCATCCCAACCTGGTCCTCTCGGTCATGCAGGTGGAAAGCGCCTTCGATCCGCTGGCCGTTTCCACGGCCGGGGCCTACGGCCTGATGCAGGTCCGCTACGCGGTCTGGAAAGATGAACTTAATATCGACAAGAACAAAATATTCGATATCGAATACAATATCGAGCTGGGGCTGAAAATACTGAAGCAGTATCACAAGGTATCGGAGGGCAATCTCAGCCGCACCCTCTTTTTGTACAACAACGGCTACAAGTACAACAACAGCGGCTATATCACCAAGGTGAACGCTTCCATCTACAACCAGGATGCCAACAGCGCCAGACCGGTTCCCGTCGGCCGCTGACCCCTTCCCGGCCGGCCAACCGCCGGTTATCTCCCCTTTTTAGCAAGCTTGAAGCGCTCCTGCAGGCGCCTGAAAAAATCCAGGTAGGCTTCGGTCTGAAAATCGGGATAGGTCCAGGGCAGGAAGTTGATGCGGCCGTCCTTCAGCACGTACTCGATATGGGCATAGATGCCTTTGCTGAGCGGTACGCGGTGGTAATGGTTCTTGGCAGTGGCGATGATGACGTTGGCGTCGGACAGGTAGCCGGGATCGATATTCACGGTCCTTTTCCCCCTAGCTGCCAGTCGCTCTTCCAGTTCGTTGGTGGCCATTTTGATTTCCGGCAGTTGCTCCGGAGCCAGCAACTCCTTGAATGACACGAATTGGCGGAACAAGGGCTCGCCCATTTCCGCCCGGTAATAGTCGGTCACGGTGAAGGGAATGGCGGCGGAGCGGCTGTCCACCTCCGGCAGGAACTCCCGGAGCATTTGCAACGCCGCTTCGGCGGCCTGGTTTTGGCTGAAGATCAGGCCGCAAAAATACTTGACTTTCTTAAAATCACTGCGTATCGACATGTTGTCAGCCCTGATGGTTTCTTTTTAACGGCCCCGGGCCTGGTTCAATCAAACCAGTTCAGAACGTAAAAGCGGCCGTTGATGAAGGCGGCGACCTGATGCTTGTCGGGAGAAACCTGGTGGATTGCTCCGGCCAGGGAAACCTGCAGGTTGGAAAATTCTTCCGCCTCATTGAATTTCAGCATTTCGCCGTTGTATGTCGTAAAATACGACCCATTCCCGCCTGAACAGGAGAGGATATCGTTCAAATCCCGGCGCGAATTGATTTTATTGCGGTCATATGGGGAAAGGTGGATGATTTCGAGCCTGGATTCGCTGTAGTAAAAATGTTTGGTCCTTTCAATGAGCATGTAAACGGCATCCTTATCGGGAGTCAGGCGCGCTGCCAGCACGCCGTTGCCCAGTTTTTTATAAAGCAGCGTCCTATAATTAAAAAGGATCAGGTTCTTTTCCTTGTCCCTGGTGCTGACCAGTATCTCGTTCTTCTCCGGATGGAAATCATGGATGTCGAGTACGGCATAATTTTTTTCACCCAGAAACATGGTCTCATTAAAGCGGATCACTTTGTTGCGGTTGCCATCATACGCCCAGGCCTGGAATGCGTTTTTGAGGTCCGAAAAATGAATGAGGAAATGGTCCGGCGCTTCGCCGAAATGAATTTTCATTTCTTCGGAAGAAGTGATGCCGATCTTCTCCCCTTTTTCCACGAGTTTCGCTATTTCCGGGTTATTTTGGCAGGCATCGGCCACCAGGAGATACTGCTGGAGGGGTGGCAAGGGAATACGGCGCAGAAATTCCCGGTTCTTGATCTCGGTCCAGCGATCGTTGCCGTAGGTGTACGAATAAACCGGGAAAGGGTATTTGGGATAAACGCTCACTTTCCTGCCGTAAGCCGCTACCGTGGAAAATGGGGACAAAAAAGCCAGCTCGGACAAACTGCCGTCCGTGAAATAGGCCACCGTGCCGCTGTCATTGAAAGCGGCAAGTATGGTGGGCATTTTCAAGGCATAGCCGATGACCGGCTTCAAAATGAAACTGTTGGCGCTGGGGATCAGGGTGTAGATGTAAACTTTTTCGTTCTCCGCGGCCGTAGTCGAAAAAATGACCTTATCCAGTTTGGCAGAAGGGAAAAATTGTTGTATCGTTCCTTCATATTCAAATGATTTAATTGTTTTCAGGGAATCCGCGTCCAGTACCAGCAGTTTTTCTTTTTCGCCACTGTGCACGATGCCGGCGACCAGGATGCGCCGCTTTGCCAGCCATTGAATTTTCTTGACAGCGAAAATGGGGGAAAAAGGATAGGCCGGGAAATTGAATTCGGCGGGGAATTCCCTCTGCAGCCGCTGGGGGTCCTGGCCGCCGAGGATGGCGCGCTTGATCCAATTCTGAACATTGGCGTTCTTTTTCTTCACGTTTAACAAGCCCAGGAGCTTGTTGACGCCTGGATGCCACTGGTTCTGCGAGAAAACCTCGTAGAGATATTTTTCGGCGCCGCGGTCGTTGAGCTTCTGCAGCACTTCGGCATAGGTCAGGCTGTACTCCGGGTTGTACACATTGAACTTCAATTTTGCCAGCAGCGCTTTGGCCTTGCGCATATCGCCGGTTTTGAGCAGGTACTGCCCTTTCAGCAGTTGCGTTTCCTGCGCTTCCGGTTTGAGATTCAATGCCCGGTTGATATAAGCGTCCGCTTCCCGGCAATCGTCAAGGAGCAGGCAGGCCCTGGCGGTCATGAAAGCGAAATGATAATTGCCGGGCGCTGCTTCAGCCTCGGGGCGCATCAGATCCAGCGCTTGTTGCGGCTGAGCGGTCTTTAAAAACAATTCCGCCAGCAGGATCTTGAATTCCGGGACAGCAGCGTACTTCAGGCTCCTGTTGAAATTTTCTTCGGCAGCCGGAAAGTTGTCGCGCAGAAAATATTCATTGCCCAGGCAGAGATAGGCCGGCGCAAAGCCGGGATTCATGCGCAATATTTTGTTTAGATTGTCAAGGGCTAAAGAGTTTTTCATGTCGGCGGTTGCCAGGCTGATGCCGGTAAGCGCTTCCAGTGAACGGTGGTTGCTTTCCAGATAATCGCGGAATTTTTTTGCGGCTTCCCATTTCTCGTTCTGCAGCAGCAGGACGAAGCCGAACTTAAGGGTCGGCTGCGGGCGGTAGGTGAAGAAGGCGTCCAGGTTTTTTTTTGCCAGGTCCAGGTCGCCGATCAGATAATAAGCAATGGCCCGGGAAAAATTATCATTTTTATTGGCAGGAAAAACAGTCGTGACCAGAAGCAACAAAATCAATACAACCCCTGCTTTTTTCATTTTGTACCTCAGTATAAATTATAGCACAGGCTGTTTTTTTTTGTTAATTCATTGCCGGGATTTTTTATAGTCGGGAGATGCGCTTGCAATCGGCATGGATTCCAATATAATATAGGCAGAAGACAATGAAATGAAAAGATTGGTTTGGCTTGCTCTCTGGCTGGCGGCAGCCGCTTTGTCAGCCCATAATATTTCTTTGCGCCTGGGGATCTATGACAATCCGCCGCTGACTTTTTTCCAAGACAAGGCCGCGGCCGGTTTTGTCGTGGACGTGATCAGCGATTTCGCCCGCCGCAAACAGATCGACCTGAAATTTGTCCAAGCTCCCTTTCATGAGCTGTTCGAAAAGTTGAAGCGTGGCGAGATCGACATCATTGCCCCCATCGCCTTCAATGAGGAAAGAAGCAAATTCCTGCGCTACAATTCCGAATCGATCCTGATGGATTGGTCCAACATCATCATGGGTGAAGCGGCCAATTTCAAACTCCTCAACGATCTTGACGGTGAAGAAGTCGGCATCGTAAAAAGTGATTATTACGCCAAATTGCTTGAAAAAGACCTGCAACTGCAAAGCATCCACTGCCGTTTTCGCGCATACGATGATTTCATCCAGGTCGTAAATGCCGTGGCCACGAATAAAATCGCGGCCGGGTTCATCGGCCGTTTCAGCCTTTCCTACATTCTGAAAAGTCATCGGGAAATACCCCGCATCAAAATGATGCCCGGCTCCTTTTACCATGAGCCGCTTTTTTTCGGGTTCAATCCGCAAAAAGCGTACCTGGTCCCAATGATGGACGCATATTTACGGGAGGCCAAGCGCGACAAGAAGGGAGGGTTGAACCAATCCTACGAGCGCTGGTTCGGTCAAACCTATTACCAAAAACGGCTGATCTTCCTTTCAGAGAATTACCTGTGGATCGTGCTGGCTGTGCTGCTTACCATCGCTGTTTTCATTTTCTTCAATGCCCTTCTGCACAGCAAGGTTAGGAAGAGCATCCAGGAAATTAACCGGCAAAAGTCGTATTTTGAAAATCTTTTTAAAATCATCCCGGCCGGCATCGTCATCCTGGACGAACAAAACCGGGTGCTGGACATGAACCAGGAGTTTCACTCCCAGTTCGGCTTCAGCCTGGACGAGATCAGGGGACGCGAACTCGTCAGCCTGATCAACACCGAAAATACCATGAAGCAGGCGCTTTCCATAAGCCACCAGGCCCGCAACGGGGAAAGGGTGTACGCCGACGGCAAACGCAAAACCAAATCCGGGCAAATGCTGGATTTTCACATCATCGCTTCACCCATCGTCGTCGCCGGCAAAGTATTGGGCATCATCGTCATCTATCTGGACGTTACCGAGAAAAAAAGGATGGAAGAGGAAATCATCAAGTCAAAAAACATCGAATCGGTCGGGGTACTGGCCGGAGGCATCGCCCACGATTTCAACAATATGCTGACTGGCATCCTGGGCAACATTTCGGTGGCCAAGGGGATGATCGGAGCGGATCAGGCCAGAAGCATCCTGGAAAAGGCTGAAAAAGCGGCTTTGAAGGCCAGCGGACTGACTCAGCAACTGCTGACTTTTTCCAAGGGCGGTTTCCCGGTAAAAACAGTAGTCTACCTGCCCGACCTGGTCAGGGATTCCCTGGACCTGGTTATTTCCGGCAGCAATGTCCGCGCCGAATTAGAGATCGGCGCCGATATCCCCAACTGTGAAATCGACGTCACCCAGATCGTCCAGATGATCAACAATTTGTTGATCAACGCCCGCGAGGCCATGCCGGCCGGCGGTGTGGTAGAAATCGGCCTGCATGACCATCGCCAGCAAACAAACGACAACTTCTTGAGCAAAGGCCATTATGTTTCCCTGACGGTCAAGGATCACGGACCGGGCATCGCCGCCGGCGATCTGCAGCGTATATTTATCCCATATTTCACGACCAAGAAAACCGGTTCGGGGCTGGGCCTGGCCATCGCCTATTCCATTGTCAACAAGCACAACGGGCGCATCACGGTTCATTCTTCCAAAGGCCAGGGGGTGACCTTCACGGTGTATCTCCCCGCTTCAAACAAAAGGGTGGCCGGTTCTTCCCGGTTGGAGGCGATCGCGGTCCGACAAGCCAGAATATTACTGATGGATGACGAAGAAATCATCCGCGATGTGTTCGTGGATATGCTGCGCGATACTCCCTACCGGATCGATCTGGCAGGGTCGAGCATGGAAGCCCTGGAAAAATTCCAAGCCGCCCGCCTGGCCGGCGCTCCCTATGACCTGGTTTTTCTGGATATGACCGTCCCCGGTGACATCGGCGGCATCAAGACATTGGAAAAAATTCGCGTCATTGACCCGCAAGCCATCGCCATCGCCACCAGCGGCTACAGCGCCAGCGATGTATTCAGCCGGCACGACCGCTCAAATTTCCACGATTTTCTACCAAAACCCTTCCAGTCGGAAGATCTTCTGCGCATCATCGCCAAGAACCTGAAAACGGACAGCTGAAAGAGTTTCCCCGCTTAAAGGCCCCAGTTCAGTTTGTCATACAGCAGTTTATAATAATTCGTTTCCGGTGCGACCAGCATGGGCAGTTGCTTGGGATAGATTTTTACACGAATGGACTCCTCGAAGTCGATCGGCAGCGCCGTCTGACCATCGATGGTCACATATGTATCCATATGGGCGGTCAGCAGTTGCACGGAGATTTCCGAGTCGTCGGGAACGACCAGGGGACGAAACGTCAAGGAATGGGGACAAATGGGAGTGATGATCATGCCGTTCACAGCCGGATTGACGATCGGTCCGCCGGCCGATATGGAGTAGGCCGTGGACCCGGTGGGAGTGGAGATGATGAGACCGTCCCCCTTGACCTCAGCTACCGTAGCTCCATCGATTTTCAGCAGGAGATTGACGATGCGGGCAATGGTACCCTTGTTGATGACCACGTCGTTCAGGGCCGTGAACGTCTGCCGGTTGGAATCGATCTGCAGCAGTTTGCGCCAGGATATCTCGGCTTGACCGCTGAAAATATGCCGCAGGCCTCGGGCCAGTGATTCCTTTTTCATGGCGGTCAAAAATCCCAATGTACCGAGATTGAATCCGACCACCGGTACCTGGGCTTCCACGGCTTGTCTGGCGATGGACAAAAAAGTGCCATCGCCGCCCAAGACAATGATCAGATCAGCCTGGCGGGCGATATCCTCGCGGGTGCAGAATTCCCGGATCTGTAGCAATTGGGCGGCGGTTTTTTCAAGGATATAAGCGATGGCGCATTCGTTCAAAATGGCAAGGGTCTCCTGCAGATAGTGAACCACGTCCTCATGAGGTTTGGCCACGATCGCTGCTCGTCTAAATTTCGAAGGCATCGCTGATCATTTTATCATCAATGGAATTTTTTTTCCCGCTTTGCAGCAGAAAAAAATATTCCTGGTTGCCTTTTCTGCCCTTGATCCCGGACAGAGCGTACCCCAGGACGGCAAAATCCAGGCTTTCAATTTCATGTTTCAGCCTGAGCAGGATGCGCAGCCGCTGTTCGCGGTCGCGGACCACTCCCCCCTTGCCCACGCTCCCCCTGGACGCTTCGAACTGGGGTTTGATCAGGGACAGGATCCTGGCTTTGCTGAACACGGCCAGAACCGGCAGGATCTTGGTGATGGAAATGAAAGAAAGGTCCATGATGATCAGATCCGGTTCGAAGGGGATATCTTCCTTCTTCAGGAAACGGGCGTTTTTTTTCAACAGGTGCAGCCGCGGATTCCGGCGCAGTCCGTAATCCACCTGGGAAATATTCACATCCACTCCGCATATCTCGGCAGCGCCTAATTGAAAAAGGCAATCGCTGAAGCCTCCCGTTGAAATGCCGACATCAAGAACTTTCAGGCCTGGCACATTAATCGAGAATTCATGGATGGCTTTTTCGATCTTGAAAGCTCCCCGGGAAACATAGGGATGACTTTTTTCGATCTGGATGGCGGCGCCGGCGTTGATCTGACGATCGGGTTTGTCAGCCATCTGGCCGTCAACCCGCACTTCCCCGGCCATGATCAGGGCCTGGGCCTCTTTCAAGTTCGGAGCCAATTGCCTTATCAGCATGGCCTGGTCGAGCCGGATTTTTTTATGCTTTTTCATCACATATTCAGGAACGGGTTCGGATCGTCATATCCAGGATTCTCACCGTACCTGATCCTGGATAATAGCCAATATCCGCATTTTAAACAAGTAGCGCCCTGGTTCCCCTGCGAACTTGACAGCCATTTGCGGCTAGCCAGCATTTCTCACAGATATTGTCGCGAAATTGCGCAGATGGGTATGGATACAAGGAAGGCGACCGAGGAGACCGGAGACGTACTGTTGGTACGATGGAGGTATCCGACCGAGCCTGACGCCGTAGACATGCCCATATCCGCAATTGCAGCAAATA
>JAHIKI010000087.1 GCA_018897435.1 Acidobacteriota bacterium
AGCTATGGAAATCCCTTCGGGATTACCACAGCCCCTTGGAAAAGGCTTCGCTTTTCCCACTTTCCCACATCCCATATTTTTTATCAAAATAGGACATTTCTATTTTGCTCAGAATAGGACATTTCTATTTTGGGTTGACACCCCCTGCCAAACCGCTTCGTCAAGCCGGCCGTCTATATGAACCGCTGCTTCGACCCGTCTGGCTTGAACTTCGCGATCTGAGGCCGGTACAGTCAGTGCCGCGGCAAGCAGCGCGCCGCCAACTATCAAAATAACCGAAAGACAGATTTTTTTCATGCTCAAAGCACTTCCTTGGCTTATTTGGATTGGTTTTGTTACATATAGTTAGACGGATAAAAGGACGAAAAAGTTTCCCGCACGCAATCCCAGCCATTTTTTATCCTTGTCGCTGGAGAATGGGCTGGGACGATTGGGGGAGATCCCACACTTCTCGCTTACAAAAAATAGGCGACGGCCAGCAGCAGATCGGTCAGGATCACCAGGGCAACGTTCAACCCTTGGGCCTGGACCAGGCGGGCCGGGTCGTTGTGATGTTTCAGGGTCAGGAAAGCTGCGGCAGCGCCCAAGGGCAGGGTGGCCAGGGCAATGAGCACTGTATAGGGAATATTCTGGACAAAAGGTCCGGCCGCGATCAAAACGAAAAGCAGAAGCACTGCAAAAGCATATATCGAAGCGCTCTTTTTTTTGCCGAAAAAAATGACCAGGTGCCGGCGCCCGCCCCGGCGGTCGGCTTCGGCATCGGGGAACTCGTTCAAAAAAAGCAACAGCGCTGTTAGCATCCCCGGCACCAGGGCAATATAGATGATGTCCAGGGTCATGAAGCTGGTCAGGGCGAAATGGACGCCGATGATCACAAAACTGCCCAGGGTCAGGCCGCTAACCAATTCACCGATCAGCCATCTGGAGAGGTGCGATGTGTAAAAGCGGACGGCCAGAGCCCCGCAGACCATGAGCACCAATAACGGCCAGCCGCTGACCAGGCAAAAGTAGAAGCCGATGGCCCCGGCGGCCAGCAGGGAACCGTAGGCGGCCAGCGTTACCTGGGGCACTGTTGTCTTTCCCGCCTGCAGCATGCCGCTGCCGCCGCTGAATGGAGTGCGCGCGGTGTTTTCATCTATTCCGGTCTCATGGTCGGAAAGCTCATTAAAAAGGTTTACGGCCACATGGGACAGGACCACGCCTGCCAGCAGAAGCATCGCGTGGCCGGCATGGCCGAAGCCGTGCCAGTACGCGGTGGCGATACCGACCAGGGTCAAGGCCACCGACAGGATCAAAAAGGGTGCCCGAATTTGCTGAAGCCAGACAGCGAGCAAACGTTTGTTCCGCACATTGACCTCCAAGCCAAAATTAACGGCTGGCTGATTTTAAATCAAGCCGGGTAAATATGCAAATCCGGTCTTCCCAAGCGGCCGGGCGCCAACCGTTGCAGCAAAGAGTGGTTTCTGCTACCATTAAGCATGATGCGCCAAACTGCACAATTCTTCACTGTCAAGGGGTCCGACCATGATCGTTAAAGCCCTGCTTTGCCTGTTCATTTTGCTCCAATCCGGGCCGATCCTGGTCGACAGGATCGCCGCCACCGTTAACGAGGAAATCATCACCATCCATGATATCGAGCGGGCCATTGCCTTTTTCCCCATACTCAGACAGAGCAAGGAATTGGAAGAAAACTTCTATTCCCGCATATTGGGCGACCTGATCACTTACAAGACGATCACCCTCGAATTCGGCGATGAATTCAACCTCAGTGAAGAGGATTTCGAAATGGTGCAAAGGCATATCCTGCAAAAGGCCGGATCGTTGGAAAAATTACTGGCCATGCTGAACAATTTCGCCATGAACTGGAGCGATTTTGAAGAATTCATCCGGGAAAAAGTCCTCTATGAAAAAGTGCTCAGGGAAAAATTCCAGATTGAGATCACGATACCCTTCAATGAGATTGAGGAGTTTTTCAACCACGACTACCTGCCCTCGCAGCAGCAGCTCGGCCTGGAACCGCGGACCCTGGTCGAAATGGCGCCGCTAATCGAAAAATACCTGCGCAAACTGCGAACGGAAAAGCATCTCTCTGCCTGGCTGAACAATATTCGCTCCTCTTACAAGATCGAGACCAAGCTTAGGAGTCCCCAATGAACCTTTTTGATAAGAGCAAGGGAGCCCCCCGTTGCATCGATAGCCTGCAGACCGGCGAAAATGTGAGTTGGTTTTATCGCGTCCAGGAAATCGTCAAAAAAAAGACCAAGAACGGCGACGATTTTCTTGACCTGACACTGATGGACAAGACCGGACGCCTGCCGGCCAAGGTCTGGAACAACGTCGGGGAATATCACAAACTGCTCCGGGCCGGGGACATCTATAAGATCAGCGGTGAAATCAGGGACTACCGGGGAAAAAAACAGATCACCGTTAGCCACTTGCGTGCCATTGTTTCCGGAGACCCCGGCTTCGATCCCGGCGATTTTAGTGAAACCCCGCCTTTTGACAGCGAGGCGCTGCTGGTTGAGACCTTTTCTTTGCTGGATGGCAACCTCAGCAATCCCCATTTGCACAGACTTAGCGAATTGTTCAAGGAAGAATACGGGCCGGTTTTCCGTCAGGCCTACGGTGCCCAAAAAATCCATCACGCTTTTGCCGGAGGCCTGCTTCAGCACACCCATTCGCTGTTGAAGATGATCCTGGCCATTGCCCCCCATTACGACCTGGACAAGGAATTGCTGCTCATAGGCGCCCTGTTTCACGATATCGGCAAAACCGCCGAATTCAAGACCCAACCGGCACTGGAGACAACCCTGGCCGGCGGACTGCTCGGCCACCTGGTTATTAGCCTGACGATTTTTCTGGAAATGAAAAACAAGATCGCCGATTTCCCGGAAGCCCTCAGCATCCGTATCCAGCACCTGATCGTCTCCCACCACGGCGAAAAGGAATATGGCTCACCCGAAGTCCCAAAAACAAAAGAAGCATATCTTCTGCACCTGCTCGATCTGCTGGACTCGCGCCTGAACATTTTCAGCGAACAGCTCAAGAGCGGCGAAGCCCAGAAACTCTTTTCCGATTTCAACCAGGTATTGGGAACTCGGATACTTTTAGACAAATGAACCAGCCCCCGCCACCCTGCCCGATTTGCGGCTCCAGCGCCACCCTGCCCTTCGAAAACGAAAAGGATACCTCCGGCAACGAATCTTTTACCGAGATCATGTTCACTGTATTCATTTTTTTCCTGTCCCTTTTCCTTGTCTTTTTGCTTTTCCTGCTGAGCCGCGCCAGCATCCCGTTCGCCATGATCCTGATCCTGGCAGTTTTTTTGTTTTGGCGCCGCAAAAAGGAAAAGCAGCGTGAAGCAAAAAGACAGGCGCAGGCCTTTGTTTGTTTGGATTGCAGCCGGAATTTCAGGGCCTGATCAAAAGAAACGGGTACTTTCCTTGTAGGACACTTCACCCTTCAGCACCCGGTTAAAAACCTTCTGGGCAATGGTCAGGTTCCCGCCTTCGGAGATTTTTTTGTCCAGGGCGGCCAGGTGGCTTTGCTGGAAGTGGGCCCGTTCCTTGTTGTCTATGGTGAATATCTCGTAGAAAATTTCATCATGGCTGCTGCCGCTGGACTGGCATTCCGGACAGCCCTTTTCCTGGAAAATCTTGTAGTCGATGGTAAGTTTCTTGTTTTTAAAGAGTTCGCGGGCTGATTGCGGATGAGGTGTTTTGCACTGTGGGCAAAGAATTTTCACCTGGCGCTGAAATACCACCAGGCGCAGGTTCTCTGCTAGAAAGGACGGCGGGACTTCGTTTTCGACTTGCATTTTTTCAAAAATTTCCTCATAGGAAAAACCCTGCAATTCGATGAAAAGCTTGCCCATTTCCACAAAATTCAGAAACTGGCGATTGTAACTTTTCTGAAAGTAATCAAACAAGAACATGGAATCGGGTTTGTAAAAAAGCAGGTTCTTGTACACGGCGTCGCTGACATCGCCACCCTGGTTTTCGATCTGAAAGAAGCGCTCGTTGCGCAGCACCACGGCGTTTTCCACGGTGGCGAGCCTTTCGCTAATCAGAGTATTCATCAGTGCATAAAGGCTTTCATTGGTTTTGTTGTAGGCAGGCCCCGCCACAATGAACAAGCCGCTTGGTTTTTGCAAGATGGACTGGATTCGCTCCACTTCATCGCGCTCAAGATTCAACTCGGTGATCTTCTTGGCAAAATCCTTCAGGTTGTTGAATTTAAAGCGGATGTTTTCCTGGGCACCGCCGGAATAGTAGAGCACCTTGATTTTCAAATGGCTGAATTTTTTACTCAAGTTCAGCCAGGATTCCCGTGGCGTTTGCTTTTCCTCGCGCTTGAACCCGCAGATGTTTTTTATCTTTTCAAAAAATTCCTTCGGGTCGCCGATGGGCTGGTCGACGCGGGAGAGAGATTCTCCGTTGCGAAAGAAAATTACGAGTTGGCCGGATTTGAATTCAAAAAAAACATCGGAAACCCTGGCTTGAACCGCCGATTTGACCAGCGAATTCAAAATACGGATATATTTGGTGCTTTCCAGCGAAGTATAAATCTTGATATCCTTTTCAGTATTTTTCAGGTTTTTCAGCAGGTTTTCAATTTCTTCTTTCTGGGCCAGGTAGGGGATCAGTTTATATTTTTGCAGTTCTCCCTGATTTTTTAATTTTGGGAGATCCTTGACTGAATAAAAAGCGAAACGCAGCACCTGCCCGCCGGCGATCTCCTGGATCTCAATGGGCACGATCTTCTGATCCAGGCAGAATTCCTTGCCGATCTGGAATATCAACCCCGTGTCCACGGTGATGTTTTTCAAGTCGATCTTCTCAATGCTGTTCTGGTTGAGTAGGTAAAGTTGAAGCTCGTCCGGGGTGAGCAGCGACATCATGATCAGGACTTCCCCCAACTTTTTGTTGACGATGCGCTGCTTGTCCAACGCCGTGTCCAACTGCTCGATGGAGATTTTGCCAGCCTTGACCAATATTTCTCCGATCTTCAAATATATGGAATCACGGGCTGCTTTGTTTTCGGCCAGCATCTCCTTGGGACAATTCTTCACATACTTTTTTTTGTAATCTTCTGAAGCGTTGCAAAAACACTTCAGACAGAAAGGACAAATTTTTGTCGGGGTGGAATGGCTGCAGTCAGCGGCCGAAACCGCGTCAAATTCGGTTGTGCAATGCCAGCACTTGATGATATACGAGTCGGCCATAATCATTACCCTATCTTAATATTTAAACACTTCACATCATTTATAACAAAGCGGAATAAAAAAATCAATAGTTTTTTAATCAGGTAATTCCTGACCTGAGGACGGGATTACGAAAATCACAAAACCCTGCTGGCAATAAGATCCTTTTTTTGCTACAATTTGATTTGGCAAAAATCTGCTGACTCTGACCAGGGAGGCAACTGCGATGGATGAAAAGGTTTTTGATGTGACCATGATCTACATTCAGAACACATCGGCCGGAAACTACAGTTTAGAATTCTACTGCCGCAACAAGAACATCAAACTCAATTTCAGCAATGTCGAGGGCATCGAACTAATCGCCAAGATCCCCCTAGAACTGAAAAGTTCTTTCATGCAGATGGCTGAAAACCTGCCCAAGGTCTGGAACATGAAGCTGGGCTACCCCACGAATTTCAAGATCAATTACAGCGGCAGGATCACCATTGAATCCATGTAACCGCAATTTTGCCTGACCCGGCCCGGCCATGATCGCCGAAGAAACCTTAAAAAGAATAAAAAGGATCGAGATCATTTCCCGCAAAGCAGCCCGCGATATCTTTGCCGGGGAATACCATTCGGCCTTTAAAGGCCGGGGCATGGAATTTTCGCAGGTCCGCGAATACCAGCAGGGAGACGATTCGCGTTTTATCGACTGGAACGTTTCCTCACGTCTAGGTCGGCTTTATGTCAAGCAATTTGTCGAAGAAAGAGAGCTGACTATCATCCTGGCCCTCGATCTTTCCGCGTCGCTGCAATTCATCTCAAGCTCCAAGAGCAAAAAGGAGATTGCCGCCGAATTGTCGGCACTGATCGCTTTTACGGCCATGCTCAACAACGACAAGGTGGGGCTGCTGCTATTCAGCGATCGCATCGAATTGTACATCCCGCCGCAAAAAGGCCGCACCCATCTGCTGCGCCTCATCCGTGACATCATAGAATTCAAGCCGCTGGGGC
The DNA here is from genome assembly GCA_018897435.1 of Acidobacteriota bacterium. Taxonomy (GTDB): domain Bacteria; phylum Acidobacteriota; class Aminicenantia; order UBA2199; family UBA2199; genus UBA2199. The sequence continues at coordinate 6,200 of JAHIKI010000087.1, forward strand.
GGGAGACCTCGATCAGCAACGCCTTGGTTTATCTGACTTCGCTGATCAAAAAAAAGGCGGTTGTCTTTTTGATCTCCGACTTCCTGGACGACAGCTTCGACACGGCGCTGAAAATCGCCGGCCGCAAGTATGACCTGATCGCCATCGATATTGCCGACCGGCGCGAACGGGAACTCCCGCAACAGGGCCATTTTCATTTGCGGGATCTTGAGAGCGGCCAGGATTTCAGCACCGATTTCACCAACAACGCTTTACGCCGGGAATTTGCAAAAATCCGCAACGAAAAAGATCTTGCTTTGAGCGAACTATTCCGCAAGAACGGAATCGACTTCTTGACCATCCGTTCGGACCGGGAATACGAAAAGCCCCTTTTCGATCTTTTTTTAAGGCGCAAGAAAAAATTCGCCCGATGAAACCCCTGCCATTCATACTGCTGCTCTTGCTCCTGCCGCTGACCGCGGTTCCCGCCCAGGTGACCATGTCGGCCTCCAGCCAAACCGCCACCATTGCCGAGCACATCGATTTACGGCTGGTAGTCCGCACCGACGGCGCCATCGACAGCATTGACATTAAGGTCACGGACGGCGCTTATGAAATCATCGGCCGCAGCAAGCGGCCAATGCTCAAAGCTCCCGGCGTCACCACTTTTGAAGAAATCATCACCATCGCTTTTTTCAAGACCGGTGAGTTCAATGTCGGCCCCTTTGCCGTCGAATTGCTGCCGCAGCGGGGCGACCCGGAGCATGAACAGACCGGCCAGCTGACCATCCGCATCCGTTCCCTGCTGAGCGAGAGCGACCGCGACATCAAACCCCTGAAAGAACTGCTGGTCATGCGCGGCGATCCCAGGCACCTGCTCAAGTATGCCGCCGGTTTTGTATTGCTCCTGCTGCTGGGGGTCTTGCTTTGGTTTTTGTTGAAAAAAATGCAGCAAAAGCGGTTGGCGGAGACCGCTCCCTTGCTGGCGCCTGAGATCGAACTGGAGATGCGCATCCGGGAACTGCGCCAAAAAAACCTGCCGCAGCTGGGTGAATTCCGGCAATTTTTCATCTCCCTGAGCGACATGATCAAGCATTTCATCGAGCGCGCCTACGAATTCAACGCCGCCGATTTCACCACGGTCGAAACCGTTGAGCAGTTAAAAAACAGCGAAAAGGATGGGGAGATACTAGTCCACATGGAAACCCTGTTCCGGCAGGCCGACCTGGTGAAGTTCGCCCGGCAGGTCCCGGAAAAGGAGACCGTGGACGTGGTTTTTCAAATGATCGCCGCTTTGATCAAAAAGCACAAAAACCGCCGTGAAACGGCAATGGCGGAGGCCCATGTTCAAACTGGCCGCTAGCATCCACCTGCTGCTTTTGCTGCTGCTGCCTGGGCTTGTCTGGTGGAACCGTTTCCTGGCCCGCAAAGGTCAGCGTCACATCTGGTTCGCATCGCAAAAATTATTTTCCGCCGCCGCCCCGACTTTGAAAACAATCTTGATCCGCAACCTGAACGCCTTCAAAATGGCGGCCCTGCTCTGCTTTATCGTGGCCCTGGCCCGGCCGCAGTTGCTCAATACTTTTCAGATCGAGGAGCAAAAGGGCATGGATATCCTCCTGACCCTGGACATCTCGGGATCAATGGCCGCCATGGACTTCAAGCCAAAAAACCGGCTGGAAGTAGCCAAAGAAGTGATCGCCTCCTTCATCGAGAAGCGCAGCAGCGACCGCTTGGGACTGGTCATTTTCGCCGCCACCTCCTACACCAAGTGTCCGCTGACCGTGGACTACAATATCTTGAAATTCTACCTGCAGGAGACCGACCTTGGTGAACTCGAGGACGGAACGGCCCTGGGCATGGCCCTGGCCACATCGGTCAACCGCATCCAGCATGCCGCGGCCAAGACCAAGATCATCATCCTGCTCACCGACGGCGTGAACAACCGCGGCGAGATCGACCCGCGCGACGCAGCCAAGATGGCCCGCAACTTCAACATCAAGGTCTATACCATCGGCGTCGGCACCCGCGGCCAAGCGCCTTATCCGGTCCTCGATTCCTTTGGCCGCCAACAGCACGTCATGATCAGCGTGGAGATCGACGAACCCCTGCTGCAGGAGATGGCCAAAACCACCGGCGGCCTCTATTTCCGGGCCACCGACCCCGATTCGCTGCGCAATATTTTCAGCGAGATCGACCGCTGGGAAAAAACCAAGCTCAAGACGAAAAACTATTACGAGACCACAGAGCTGTTCTCCTATTTCATCGCCCTGGGACTGTTCATGCTTCTGCTGGTCGAAACCGCCCGCCGCTCCTTCCTGCGTACATTGCCCTGAGAACAAAAGACCGGTTTGACCCTTTCGGGAATTGTCTCAGTTCGGCTTGCTAATTAGTTTGATTGCGGGTATTAATATTCCGGAGAGATCGAATGAGAAAATTCCTGGCTTTTCTTCGTAAATATAGTATTGGCCTGGCAGTACCGTTTAGTATTCTATATGTCGGTTTGTCACTTTACCTCTACTTCAATCAGGATCAGTTTATCTTCTATCCCATGCCTCTGCCCGAAGAGACACGCGTACAGATGCAGCGCCAACCGGGCATCAGCCCATTATTACTTAAGGCAGACGATGGCGTCACGCTGCACGGCTGGATGCACCACACGACAAGCGGTGCATCCAAGCGGCCAGTTATTCTTTACTTCGGCGGCAATGCCGAGGAAATTTCCTATCAGGTGATGGAATTTGGCCGGCTCTCCGGCTGGACTACCATCTCCCTGAATTACCGCGGCTACGGCGCTAGTCAGGGTAAACCCTCGCAGCGGAATTTGTTCCGCGACGCTTTGACCTTATTCGATTACGTAGCGACCCGTCCCGATGTCGATCCTCGCTGTATCGTCACTGTAGGTTTCAGCTTGGGCACAGGTGTAGCCACTTACCTGGCCAGTAAAAGACCGATTGCCGGGGTCACTTTAATCGCTCCCTTCGACAGTTTCCTGAATGTCATAAAAAAGAATTATGGCATTTTCCCGGTCCGCATATTGCTGAAACACCCTTTTGAATCGTTGCCATACGCTTCGCTTGCGGCCTGCCCATTATTGTGCGTAATCGCCGGCAACGATGAAGTAATACCTGCAGAATGTTCGCGCCGGTTGGTGGCGGCCTGGAAAGGGCCTGCACAAACCATTGAGGTCCAGGGATACAATCATAACTCCATCCTTTCCTGGCCCGGACTCTGGGATACCATGAACCACTTTCTGTCTGCAATCAAAAACTGAGCTGACCAGATTGCAGCCAACTGGCATGTGGCAATTGCCTTCAAGTTTTTATGCTTTCCCAAGATTTTCTTTTATTTTTTTCTTCTTGGATCCAGAAATGTAATCCATCGGGCTAACTATTTTATAAACCGGCAACCGCAACCAATCCAGATTTATTGCTTTTATTTGAAAAGGCACAGCACCGGCAACTAGGCCGAGATGATGCACAGGAAGGTGACAGGGCAGGACTTCAGTAGATCTCAATTTTTAACAGCCGGCACTCGATCGGGCCGTTGAACAACACGAAACGCCGCGAAGGCTTCAGGCCGATAGCGCCGATCAGATCCAGGTTGCCGCAAAGGATATAAGCGGTCGAACCCTGGCAGCGCTGTTTTAAAAAATCTCCGAATTCCTTGTATAGGAAACGGGTCTCTTCCAACTCGCCGACGCGAATGCCGTAGGGCGGGTTGCAGATGATCGTAGCACCGGTGATTCCCGGCAGATCTCGGAAGTCCTTGCGTTCCAGGGGCACGCCGCGGCTTCCCGGTATCTCGCGCAGGTTGCGCCGGGCGGCATCGATAGCCTGGCGGTCTGAATCGCTGCCGCTGATCAAGCTCTCGGGCATTTCCCGGCGCGAGGCGTCACTTTCCCGGCGCACCTCTTCCCAGACCAGGGGATCGAAATCGGGCATGGACTCAAAGCCGAATTTCTCTTTTTTAAAAGCCGCAGGAATACGGCAATATTGCATGAAGGCCTCGGCCAGGATGGTGCCCGAACCGCACATGGGATCGACCAGGGGCCGTTCCCCCTGCCAGCCGCTCAAACGCACCGTGGCCGCGGCCAGTGTTTCCTGCAGCGGCGCCGGTACCGACTGCATGCGGTAACCGCGGCGGTGCAGCGAGCCACCAGCTGTATCCAAACTTATGACCGCCTGGTCCTGGAGGATGACCAGGTTGATCCACACATCGGGATGCTCGGTGTCCACGTCGGGGCGGCGGCCGATGCGCTCACGAAAATGATCGGCAATGGCGTCCTTCAGCCGTAAGGCGGCAAAATGAGCGTGGTTGATGCGGCTCTCGCGAACGTTGGCGAACACGGCAAAGGTTTTTTCCGCTGCGAGCAGCACCCCCCACTCGATGCCCCGTGCCGCTTCGTAAAGCGCCTGGTCGGAAAGGCAGGGAAAAACGGCCAGGGGAGCCAGCACCCGCGAGACCAGGCGCGAGCAATAATTGATCCGGTACAACCCGGCCGCGTCGCAGCGAAAATGCAGGCCGCCACCGCTTAATTCAACATCCAGGGCCCCCAATTCTGCCAATTCGGCTGCGGCCAATTCCTCAAGACCGCGGCCGGCCTGGGCGAAAAACCGGCCGTCATTTTGATAGGCAAACATTTGCTTGTTTGGTTTTATGCGGATACCTCCTGGGAAAAAATTCATTCTAAAACAAAAATAATTTTTAATCAAAAGTTAAGCCCTGGCACAGCGATTGACAAAAAAACCGTTTCGGTTAAGAATGGAATAGCCTGGACATTGAAAGCGGGAGTGAGTGAAGCCATGAACAAAACGATCGCGGCATTGTGTGTTCCGGCGCTGGCCGTTCTGCTGGCCGTGGCCGCACCCGGTGTTGCTGAAAAAAGCACGCTCGAGATCGACCGCTTCATGACCGCCTGGCACCTGGCAGCGGCCCAAGCCGATGCCGCGACCTATTTCGATTCATTGGCCGCAGGCGCCATTTTTCTGGGTACCGACATCCGCGAGCGCTGGACCAAGGAAGAGTTCCAAAAATGGGCCGCACCATATTTTCAACGCCCATCGGCCTGGACTTTCCGCGCCAGCCGGCGCCAGGTAAACCTGTCCGCCGACGGCAGCACGGCCTGGTTCGACGAGGACCTGGTTTCCGAGTCCTATTGGCCCTGCCGCGGTTCTGGCGTCCTGGAAAAGATCGCCGGCCAATGGAAGATCCGCCAGTACAATCTGGCTTTCAGCATTCCCAATGAAGCAAGCATGGCCATCAAACCGCTGGTGGAAGCGGCGCTGAAAAAGCAGGCGGCGGAAGAAAAGCAATTGTCCCCAATCCGAAAATGACCGAAAAAATTTATCAGCGCGACTCGTACTGCCGTGAAATTACGGCACGGATCAGCGGCCAGGAACAGCGGCACGGGCGTTTCCGCATCCGTCTCGAACGCACGATCTTTTGCCCCGAAGGGGGCGGCCAGCCCGCCGACCAGGGCACCATCAACGATTTTCCGGTCCTGGAATTGGCAAGCGAGGATGACGACATCATCCACGTGCTGGAGCAGGCCCCCGGCCAGGGTGAGGCTTGCCTGCGGCTCGATTTCCCGCGCCGCTACGACCACATGCAGCAGCATACCGCCCAACACCTGCTCTCGCAAGTCCTGCTGCGCCTGTTCGCTGCCCCCACCTTGTCATTTGCCATCGGTCCAGATCATTCCTCAATCGAAATTGGCAAGACTGGATTCGCTGAAGAAGAAATCAAGGCATTGGAAGAGGAATGCGCCCGCTTGATTTTCGCCAACCTTCCCGTCCTTATTTTCAGAAGTGACGATATATCCGCTTTGCATTTACGGAAATCCCCCAAGCGCCAGGGCGAGATCCGCGTGGTGGAAATTGCGGGCCTCGACCAGTCGGCCTGCGGCGGCACCCACCTGAAAAGCAGCGCCGAGATCGGACTGCTCAAAATCATCAGAACTGAGCGCATTCGCGCCAATATCCGCCTGTACTACACGGCCGGCTACCGGGCCCTGCGCGACTACCAGCTGAAGCACCTGGTCGCGCAACATCTTCAGCGCCTGGTCACCTTGCCCCTGGCGGAAATTCCTGCTCGAGTGGAAGCCCAGCTTAAGGAAAAAGATGAATTACGCCGGGCACTTAAAAAGGCGCAGCGCCGCGAACTAGAGCTGGAGATCGCCGGCGAAATTGCACTTGACCGTTCCCTGGTCGTCCGGGAATTCAGCGGACTCGATATCCCCGAGTTGCGCTTTTTCGCTACCTCTCTACTCAACCAAGGCAGGAATGTGCTGGCCTACTCGCAGTCCCCGCAACAATACCTTGTCATCGGCCGTGGTCTTGGCAACTGCGATCTGCAGCGGATCAGCGCCCGCGTTTTCGCCTTGTTGAACGGCAAGGGCGGCGGCAGCGCCAACCTGATCGAGGGCCGCGGCCAGGATTTTTCCAAAATCTCCAAAGTGGTTGAACTGCTGGATGCTAACCTGGGCGCATAAAACCCCATCCGCAACCCTTGCAAAATTACTGGAATTTAATATAATTGGTTATACCAGTAAAGGAGACAATCATGGATGAAAAAATCAAGGCCAAAATCATGGATGATAAAAAAATGAAGCGCACTTTCCTGCGCCTGGCCATGGAGATCCTGGAACGGAACCGCGAAGAAGAGAACCTTGTGCTGATCGGCATCCAGACCAGGGGCGTACACGTCGCCCGCCGCATCCAGCAGTTGATCAAGGAGCTGGAAAGCATAGAGATCCCCCTGGGCATCCTCGACATCACCATGTTTCGCGACGACCTGCACAAGCACGAGCAGCAGCCGGCGGTGAAAAAAACCCGCATCGATTTCAGCATCGAAGACCGCGACATCATCCTGATCGACGACGTGGTATTTACCGGACGCACCATCCGCGCCGCCATGGATTCGATCTTCGAACTGGGCCGGCCGGCCTCACTTCAACTGGCGGCCTTCATCGACCGCGGCCACCGCGAGATGCCCATCTGCCCAGACTTCAAAGGCAAATACCTGCCCACTTCGCGCCGCGAACGGGTAAAGGTCATGCTGCAGGAGATCGACGGCCAGGACCAGGTGCTGATCATGGAACCCAAGGGGTTTTAAATGAAAGAGAGGATCTTCAGCCAGGACCACCTACTAGGCATCGAGCAGCTCAGCGTCGACGACATTGAAACCATCCTGGAAACGGCCGAGGCCTTCATCGAGGTCTCCAGCCGTGAAGTCAAGAAGGTACCGGCCCTGAAGGGCAAGACCGTGGTCAACCTGTTTTTCGAAAACTCTACGCGCACCCGCAGCTCGTTCGAGATCGCAGCCAAGCGCCTGAGCGCCGACCTGATCAACTTCAACTCTTCGATATCGAGCCTGAAAAAAGGCGAGGCCCTGAAAGACACGGTCCTGACCCTGGAGGCCATGAACCCACACATCATCGTCATTCGCCACTCCGCCTCGGGCTCGCCCCACTACTTGACCACCTTCGCCCGTTCCTCGATCATCAACGCCGGCGACGGCTTCCACGAACATCCCACCCAGGCCCTGCTCGATGCCTTGACCATCCAGCAGCGGCTCAAGACCCTGCGCGGTCTGAAGATCGCCATAATAGGCGATATCCTGCATTCACGCGTGGCCCGCTCCAACATCATCCTGCATCAGAAAATGGGCAATGAGATCGCCCTGATCGGCCCGCCCTCGCTGGTGCCGCGCGAATTCGAAAAAATGGGTGCTTCCGTATATTACGACATTCGTAGCGGCGTCAAGGCAGCCGATGTGGTTATGATGCTGCGCGTCCAGGAGGAGCGGGGCGCCAGGAATTATTTCCCCTCAATCCGCGAATACCGCAACCGCTTTGCCATCAACCGCGAGATCTTCGCGCTGGCCAAAAAATCGGCCATCCTGATGCATCCCGGTCCGATCAACCGCGACGTGGAGATCGAAACCTCGATGGCCGACTCCGAGCAGTCGGTGATCCTGCAGCAAGTGACCAACGGCATCGCCGTGCGCATGGCCGTTCTGTATCTTTTAAAAGGAGAGATCCATGAAACTCTTAATTAAAAGCGGCCGCCTCATCGACCCGGCCGGGGCCGTGGACCAGGTCATGGATATCCTGATCGAAAACGGCAAGTTCAAAGAGATCGCCAAGTCCATAAAAAAGGTCAGCGGCTGTTCGGTCATCGACGCCAAAGAGCTGATCGTGGCCCCGGGTTTTATCGACATGCACACCCATCTGCGCGAGCCGGGCCAGGAGAACAAGGAATCCATCGCCAGCGGCTCCCAAGCGGCGGCCCGCGGCGGCTTCACTTCCATTGCCTGCATGGCCAACACTGAACCGGTCAACGACAACCGCTCAGTAACGGAATTTATCATTGCCCGCGCCCGCCAGGTTGGACTAGTCAATATCTTTCCGATCGCCGCCGTATCCAAAGGCCAGCTGGGAGAGAACCTGGTGGAAATGGCCGACCTTGTCGAAGGCGGCGCCGTAGCCTTTTCCGACGACGGCCATTGCGTGATGAAGGCTGACCTGATCCGCAAGGCGCTCGAATATGCCAAGATGCTGGATGTGCCCATCATCGAGCACCCTGAAGACCACTCGATCTCGGCCGAAGGCCAGGTCAACGAGGGCTTCATCTCCTACAAATACGGACTGCGCGGCATACTGAAAGCCGCCGAAGAAGTGATCGTGGCCCGTGACCTGATCCTGCAGGAGCGCATCCGTTCGCGGTTGCACCTGACCCACATTTCCACCGCCGGCTCGGTCGAACTGATCCGCAACGCCCGCAAAATGAAAACGCCGGTCAGCGCCGACGCCACCCCGCACCACTTGCTGCTCAACGAAGAACTCATCCTGAGCTACAACCCGGTCTACAAGGTCAAGCCGCCGTTGCGCACCGAAGCCGACCGCCTGGAGCTGATCCGCGGCCTGCAGGACGGCACCATCGACTGCATCGCTTCGGACCACGCCCCTCATACCCGTGACGATAAGGACAAGGAATTCGAGTTCGCCCCCTTCGGCGTCATCGGCATGGAAACTTCATTCTCTGTTGTGTATGACCGCCTGGTACGCAGCAAACTGCTGACCCTTAACCGCCTGGTCGAATTGTTCTCCACCAACCCGGCCCGCGTTCTGGGCCTGAAAAACCGCGGCCGTGTCAAGCCGGGATACCCCGCCGATCTAACCATGCTGAACCTGAAGAAGCGCTTCAAGATCGAAGAAAAGGATTTCCGTTCCAAGGCCAACAACTGCCCCTTTCTGGGCTGGGAAGGGCAGGGGGCGATTGAGCATACGATCGTTTCCGGCAACGTGGTCTATAGCCGGAAGAACAGGGTATAGGGGATAGGGTTCAGGGTACAGGGAAGAAAAAAGGGCAACTAAACGAAATAGGCACTCCCGTGCCATGATTTTATTTCCTTACCAATCGCCGTACGCCGTCTTCCGTAAACCGAGTGCTTTTTAGGGCTAATGGCAGGTGCTGCAGTGACTGTGTGAACAGCTGCCGCAGGAATGGGAGGAGCCGGAACTGCCGGCGCTTTCGCTTTTTCCCCCGGACGATATGGCGCAGCAGGTGATCAGTTTTTTCACCTTGGCGCTGCCGCATTTTTCGCATTGCACCGAATCGGCTGCCGCCATGGTGCGCAGGAACTTCTCAAAGACAAGACCGCACTTCCGGCATTTATAGTCATAGACTGGCATTTCTTTCACCTTGAAAAATTGATTTTAGCGCAAGGTACGCTTTTTGTAAAGCGGCAAGCCTGCCCATTCGTCAGAAATGAACCGATATATCGTGACACGTAACGCGTGACGAGGAAGAAAATAAATCGAGGTTCGAAGTTCGAGGTTGGAAAAGCCACAAACGAAATTCGGATCTTCCGCCATCGGGGAAGCCTGCACGATTTCGTGATTCACAATTCGTGATTGGTGAAAACAAAATGCGTTCACCCGAGATATTGATCCCCCCGGCTGCGCCACCTTAGCAAAGACAGATTATACCTCCATTCTTCCTTTTTTGTAGTGACAGGTCGCGACCTGTCACTACCGATCCTTCAATTGCTTTCCGCTCTTACCCGAAGGGGGGAAAAGGGGGGATTATAGTGTTTCTTTTTGACTGTCTTTTTTCTCAAATCACGCATAACGCATTACGATAGTTCACTATTTTTCTGCCGCAATCTCGCCGGCGGCGACGATAATGTCACCGTCGTAAAATACGCCGAACTGGCCCGGGGTCACGGCCCGAACCGGATTTTTAAAAACCGCACGGATGGCGGTATCAGACACTGCGGCGATCTCCGCCTCATGACCGTGAAGTTGGTAACGGATCTTTACCGACAATTTTTCGCCGGCTTGCAGCGGCCGCCAGAAAACCGGGTCGGTCACTGTCAGGGAACCGGAAAGCAGGTCGTGTTCATCACCGAGGGTTACGGTATTGGCCACCAGGTCGCGGCCGACCACGTAGAGCCTGCGGTCCGAAGCGTGTCGCGTGCCGCGGCGCTGGCCCACGGTAAAATGGCTCACGCCGTGATGGCGGCCGATCTTTTTTCCGCCGACATCGATGATATCGCCGTCGGTAAAACTCTTCGGAATTTTGCGCGACAAATAAGAAGCCAAGGTTTCATCCTGCAAAAAGCAGACATCCTGGCTCTCTTCAATATTGGCCAGGGGAAGTCCGGCTACTTTCTTCCTGACTTGACTGATGGTCAAAGCGGCGATTGGAAACAGGACCTTGGCCAGAACGGCCGGATCGACCATGGCCAGAAAATAGATTTGCGACTTGCGTCGGTCGACCGGCTCTCTCAGGAACCAGTTACCGTCCCTGCAAACCTTGTCGGCGTAATGGCCGCTGGCAAAAAAACCGCCGGGAATATTTCTTTTCATCTCCCCCATCAGTACACCGAATTTGATGTGGCGGTTGCAGAGCACGCAGGGATTGGGGGTCCGGCCGGCGCGGTAGGCATTGAGGAAATAATCCAGGACCTTTTCACGGAAGGCCTGGCGCAAATCAATGACCTGCCAGGGAACTTCTATCACCCGGGCCAGTTTCTCGATGCGGGCCAGCTTTTCTTCTTCAGCCTGCAAGCCCAGGCGCATGGTCAGCGCCCGCACTTCGTAACCCTGTTCACGCAAGAGCAGGACGGCAGCGGTGGAATCCTTGCCGCCGGAGAAGGCCACGGTCACGGACATGCTGTCGGCTTCTAACGGCATGGAAAGGTCTCTTCCAAAAACCCGCGGGCTTCCCCGAAATCCTGGCTCAAAAAAATGCGCCGCTTCCAGGAGCGCGAGCCCGGGCGGCTTAAAACCAGAAAGCGGGTGAAGGCTTTGAGCTTTCCCAAACGTTTTTTCTCGGGATATTGCTCCTCGATCAGCGCTGCCAAGCGCCTGACGTACACGCCCAAGTCATTTTCGGATGTCGCCTGCCCCGCGATCTCCCTGAAAATAAACGGGTTGGCCAGGGCGCCGCGGCCGATCAGAACCCCGTCGACGGTTTGCAGTTTTTCCAGGGCGAAGGCGGCGGTCATGATGTCGCCGTTGCCCAACAGCGGAATGCCCAAATTGTCCCTGACGGCAGCGGCCAGTTCCCAGTGCGCATTGCCCGTATAGCCTTCGCTTTTGAGGCGAAAGTGGACGGCCACGGCGTCGGCGCCCTGTTCGGCGATGATCCGGGTCGTTTCCAGGACGTTGACCTTGTTGAAGCCCAGGCGCACCTTGACCGTCAGCGGCAGCGGTGTACTGCGGCGCACGGCCGCCACCACGGCCGCCAGGCGCGGCAGGTCCTGCAGCAGCCCGGCGCCGGCTCCCGATCGCACCACCTTGGGGACCGGGCAGCCCATGTTCAGGTCGATGCCGGCAAAGGCTGTTTCAGCGGAAACCATGGCCGCGGCATCGGCCAGGGCCTCGGGGTCGGCCCCAAAAAGCTGGATGAACTGCGGCGTCCGCGTTTTAAAATCGGCGATCATTTCCATGGTGCGGCGGTTGCGGCGCCGCAGCCCTTCGGCGGCGATCATTTCCGAAACCAGCAGGCCGCAGCCGCCGATCTCGTCCATGAGCCGGCGCAGGGCCCGGTCGGTCAGCCCGGCCATGGGAGCCAGGACCGTGGGTTGTTCCAGGGATAATTTGCCGATCTTCAGCATGGGTTGATTATATCATGACCAGAGCTATAAGATTCGGCTAAGTGATTGGTGATTAGTGATTCGAGAAAAAAAATCCTGCAAACGATAATAAAATCCCCCCTTGTCCCCCCTTCGGTAAGGGGGGAATTCAGAAGGTTGGCTAACTTGAGTAATCATTACACAAACCCCCCTTGCCCAAGGGGGGTGGCGCAGCCGGGGGGATCAGGACATCATGGCATCTCTTCCCTCGTTACACCTCACCCATTACGCGTTACGCGTCACGGAGGAGAAATACCTGGACAGGACATCTAACCCTGGATCATCCAATTCCTGCAAATGGCCCTGGATATGGCGGATAGTGCGGGGGATGTAGCGCGCATAAGCCGGATGTTGGCATTCATGGGTTTGATAGGCGAACGTGCCCAGGGCCTTGATGTTGCGCTGCAGGGCGGTCAAACGCAGCTGCCGGAGCTCATTTGTCGCCGACTCTCGTCCTGACAACAGAAGTTCCCGGAAGCGGTCCAAATCCAAATAGGAATCGAAAGCCAGGGAGACCAGGTCATAATGGCGCGGGGCCAGGAGCGAATCCTGGAAATCGACCATCACGATCCCGCCTTCATGAACCAGCAGGTTGCGTGAATGGAAATCGCGATGGGCAAAAACGCATTCCGCTTCCAGGCTTTCGATCAGCATGGTCAGCAAAGCGCCCAGATCCGCCTCGGTGCAACCGCGAACGGGATAGCGGGGGAAAAAATGCTGGAGAAAAAAATCCATCTCCCATTTTTGCCGGGCCTGGTCGAGGCGGGCCGGCGCCAGGGCCGGAGTTACGGCAGCAAGCTTGTCCAGAATATCCCGGCAGGCGCTCAGCAAGCGGCGGCGTTCGCCCATGCCGCTTGCACGCCAGGCCCGCTGCAAAAGAAGATCGCCGGCATCCTCCTGGATCACGACCTGGTCATCAAGAATTGCATCGATGCCGGGAACACGCAACCCGTGGTTGCGGTATATTTTCTGAACCGTATGGAACCGATCCACTTCTAGCCGCGAGGGCTCGGGATAGACCATGGCCACCAGAGATTTCCTCCCCCATCTGATGCGATAAAAACGCCGTTGCGAAGCCTCGGAACGGATGCGACTCATCTCCGCCCCGGGCCGGTGCGCGATAAAATTCAGCAGCGACTCGGGTAAATTTATCACCTTGAACATGAGTATTCGATCCATATTGATTATCGCACAAGTGCTCCGAGGCCGCAATTTGTCCTGAATATTTTTTTTGTAACCTTTTTGCCAAAACCCGGTATTCCTTTTATAATGGAAAAAAAATCGTTTGCAAAGGAGCGCTGATGCCGGACGATGAAAAGGTAATGGCCCAGGTGCGGGAAGGCCGGGTGGAAATGCTGGCCATTTTGTTCGAGAGGCACCATGTCCGCCTGTTTAATTTTTTCCTGCGCCTGACCGCCAATCGTTCCGCGAGCGAGGACCTGGTGCAGGAGGTTTTTTTGCGCATACTCAAATACCGGCACACCTACCGCGGTGAAAGCAAGTTCACCACCTGGATGTACCAGATCGGCCGTAATGCCCACATCGACCAGCTGCGCGCCCGCCGCCCGGAAATCTCCATCGACGAGGTCTGGGAACAGGAACCCAGCCCGCAACCGCTGCCGCCGCAAAAAGCGGAAAGCGAACAGGAGACCGATCTGTTGGCCAGGGCCATGGAAAGGCTGCCGCTGCGCAAACGCGAAGTGCTGCTGTTGGCCCGTTTTCAGAACCTGAAATACCAGGAGATCGCTTCGCTGCTCGCCTGCAGTGTGGAATCGGTCAAAGTGCAGGTGCATCGCTCGCTTAAGGACCTGCGCCGGCACTACCTGGACTTGCAAGGAGGAACCCAATGAATTGCCAGGAAATGAAGAAAATGATACCAGACCTGCTCCAAAATGGTCTGGAAAGCGGCCAAGACGAACACTACAGGGAACACCTGCATTCCTGCCCCGCCTGTTGGCAGGAATGGCAGGATTTGCACGAAACCTGGACCCGCCTGGGCATCCTCCCCGAAGAGCAGCCCGGCCCGGAACTGCGGCGCAATTTTTACCGCCAGCTGGAAGCCAGCCGCCGCGAAATGGCGGCGGCGAAAGTTACGCCCTGGCGGCAGCATTGGCGCCGTTTGCTTCCGGACTGGCGCTATGCCTTCCCGGCCATGCGTCTGGCGGCCGCAGTCCTGGTCGTCGTGGTCGGTTTCGGCATCGGTTTCATGGCCGGCGGCAGCCGGGAGAATGGCGGAAAATTCGCGCGCTTGAACAAAGAGGTTGAGCGCCTGCAGCAGCAGGTATCGCTCTCGCTGCTTAGCCAGCCATCGGCCGCCGCCCGCTTGCAGGGCCTTTCCATGACCTCGCGCTTGCAGGATCCCGATCCGACACTGCTAAAAATGCTGCTGGACGTGTTGGACAATGATCCCAGCGTCAACGTGCGCCTCTCGGCCGTTGACGCTCTGTACCTGTTCGCCGACCGCGAGCAGGTGCGAGCGGCATTAACCGCTTCACTATCCCGGCAAGCATCGCCGCTGGTGCAAATCGCCCTGATCGACCTGATGGTGTCGTTCAAGGAAAAGCGCGCCGCGGCGGCGCTGAAAAAATTGCTGGACGACAAGCAGCTCATTCCCGAAGTGCGGCAAAGGGCCAAATCGGGCATCAGCCAGATCCTGTAGGCCGCCATGAAAAAAGGATTTTCTTTCCGTTCCGCCGTAACTTTTGTCTGGCGGCCCGGTATTACCTTCCTGAACGCCCGTGCGGCGAGGAGGTAAAATGAAAAGAATTTTACTGTTACTATTGCTGACTTTGCTGCTCCCGGCTTTGGCGCCGGCTTACGAAACATACCCGCTAAAAAGGAGAAAAACATGAAACCCATTAAAAGAATTTTCATTGCCCTGTTGGTCATGGGCATGGTCGCCCCCGCACTCTGGAGCGAAGACGCAGTAGACCGCGTCGCCGTTCCTTTCAGCGATCCGGGCAAACCCGGCCTGGTTAAGGCCCACCTGATCAACGGCGGCATCGTGGTCAAGGGCTACGACGGCAAGGAAGTGATCGTCGAAGCCAAGCCGCGCGGCCATGTCGTTGGAAAGCATGAAGACGAGATGGATGACGATGGCGAAGATGAGAAGCGGGACAAGCATGCCGGCATGATGCGCCTGAAGGCCGGCGGCGGCGGGCTGTCCGTTGAGGAAAGCAAGAACGTCATGGAGATCAGCGTCCCTTCCTGGAAGACGGATATCGACCTGACCATCCAGGTACCGATGAATACGTCCCTGGAGTTGCACGCCGTCAACAACGGCGGCATCAAGGTGGAAAACGTCAACGGCGACATCGAAGTGGCCAACGTCAACGGCGGCATCACCCTGTCCCGCATCTCGGGTTCGGCCGTGGCCCAGACCGTTAATGGCAGTGTCACCGCCACCTTCAACAGGCTCGACGGCAAAAAACCGCTGTCGCTAATCACCCTCAACGGCGACGTCGACATCACCCTTCCCGCCACGGCCAAGGTCGATTTCAAGCTTAAGATCGACAACCATGGTGAGATCTACAGCGATTTCGAACTTAAGCTGCAGAACAAGAGCGAAAAAACCGTCGAAGACAAACGCAGCCACGGCGGCCGCTACCGGGTGAAAATCGACAAGACCGTTTTCGGCTCCATCAACGGCGGCGGCCAGGAGATCACCCTGAAAACCTTCAACGGCGATATCCTGCTGCGCAAAGCCAAATAGAAGTTTTAGAGACAACCATCAGCAAGGGACCGGCCCGGCCGGTCCCTTTTTTTTTATGGCCGGGGAGCTGCGCCTGCCGGCAGCCAGCGAAATATTTTTAAATCGACGCGGCCGCCCTGCTCAACCGCAATCCCTTCTTCTCTCAAAAGACGCCGCTGCTCAAAGAAACCTTTCCCGGGCCGCAGCGAGATCCGGCCCTTGGCGCCGATCACGCGCTGCCAGGGCAGCCGGTATTTCCCGGACTGGGAATGGAGTATCCAGGCCACTTGGCGCGCCCCCCAGGGCTTGCCG
>JAHIKI010000088.1 GCA_018897435.1 Acidobacteriota bacterium
TAGCTATTTTCCCTCCTTGGGATCGCAAGTATATTTGACAATATTTTTTTTATCAAGCTATTTGGCAAATATTTTTTTGTTATGTTATTTTCGTGGTATTCGGAACTGGTGATCACGCCCATGCTCTTCTTTTCCGGCGTCTTCTTTCCCCTGGACAAGTTCCCCGACTGGATGAAGACCCTTTCGCTGTTCCTGCCCCTGACCCATGCCGTGGCCATTTCCCGGGCCATCTTCAACGGCACCTACACGCGCGGCCTGCTCTTCAATTTCCTGGTCATTTTCGTCCTGGAAGTCACTGCTTTTTTCATCGGCGTCCGGCTGATGAAAAAGCGCTTGATCAAATAATTCATTTTTCTATTTCAGGATCCCGATTCACAGGCAATACGTTCAGATCAGCAATCACCGCGAAGAGAGGGAATAGGCGTAGATAGCGAACGAGGCCAGCCAGTGCTCCCCTTCGTACGAACCGGCGGTGATGTTGGCCAGGGAATGGCGCATGTGTTCGTCGGCGACTTTTCTCAGGTGGCCATAGCCCTCCAGTTCCGAGGCGATGCCGTACAGGCACCAGGCGCGGCTGAAATTCAGGCCGTCGAGGTGGACGAGCTTGCCGTCCTTGCGGTCGGAGACTTCGCCGGGGGCCAGGGAAAACTTTTTTTTGGCGAGCTGGGGTAGGAACTTTTTCAGCCAGAGCGCGAATTCTTTTTTGGGCAGGACCCGGCGCATGATGTCCGCCTCTTCCAGGCAGGGGGAGAGGAAATCGAAGCCGCTCGGCTCCCAGCCGAGCGGGCAGCCACGGTCGCCCAGGTAAAAATCCTTGGCCCTTTTTTCCACAAGCTGTTTCAGTTCCAGGTTG
Source organism: Acidobacteriota bacterium (assembly GCA_018897435.1). Lineage (GTDB taxonomy): Bacteria > Acidobacteriota > Aminicenantia > UBA2199 > UBA2199 > UBA2199. Next base: position 854 of record JAHIKI010000088.1, read on the forward strand.
CCGGTCGCCTTGGCGTAATCCCAGGCGAAAGCCAGGCCGAAGGCGGTATTGCTGTGCTCGCCGACGCGGATCGGGTAATTGAGCTTGGGCAGGAACTCCAGGTACCGCTGCACCACCAGGTCGGTCAGGGGCCGCAGGTTGTTTTCCAGTTCCCGGGCCAGGGGATCGCCAAAAGCATGCAGCTCCTCGGCGAGCTTCAGCAGCCAAGCCCAGCCGTAGGTGCGCTCAAACGATTTCTCCTCGGTTCTTTGGAAATACTTGACCTCGGCGAGAATATTTTCGGCGCTGAGGGTTTCGGCCAATTTGCCGCGGATCAAAACCCTGTCCTTGAGCCCGGGAAAGGTCTTCAGTAGTTTGACCAGCATCCAGTGCCCGTGCACCGAGGAATGCCAGTCGAAACAGCCGTAGAAAGCCGGGTGCATGTTGCGCGGCGAACCGATGTCCGCCGGCGCGGCCAGGGTCTCGCCGGGCTTGTTGGGAAACTCCTTTTGCATGCATTTCAGGGGCAGCTGCACCAGCCGCTCGGCCGTTTCCAGGGTGAGGACGATCCCAGGCTTTGTCAAAAGATCAATTCCTGTTAGCGGTTTTTTCTCCTCGCCCCGCATTCGCAAGCAAAGTCCGTTCAAAAAAATCGCCGCAAGAACGACAAGTAAAAGTCTTTTTTTCATGTCTTTCATCTTCCACCTCCGCTGCGTTGCCTGCCCTTGATATTATAACAAAGAGGGTATTTTTAACACAACATGGCGCACACGTTCTTGAATTAAAGTTTATTTCTTTTTTGTAGTATAATGACTTCAGACTTTTCCTGGTTTGCCGCCAACGCGGTAAATCAGGGGGAAATGTTGGGAGCAAAGTGCCATGATTGAACGGAACAAGACACGCATCCTGGTCGTTGACGACGAAGCGAATATCTCCCGTTTGGTCTCGCAATTTCTCGAAAATCAGGGGTATGTGTGCGAAACCTGTGAGACCGGCGCCAAGGCGATCGAAAAGATCGCATCCGGGAACTTCGCCCTGGTCATCAGCGACATCAACATGCCCGGGATGTCGGGGATCGAACTTTTGACTGCGGTCAAAAAGTCCAACCCGGACATCGCCTTTATCATGCTGACTGCGGTCGACGACCACAGGACCGCTGTCCGCGCCCTGGAGCTGGGCGCCTTCGGCTTCATCATCAAGCCGTTCGAGGCGAACGAACTCTTCATCAACGTCACCAATTCACTGCAGCGCCGCGAACTCGAAATGGAACGCAACCAGTATGAAGAACGTCTCGAACTCGAAGTGCGGGAGCGAACCGCTGAAATCCGCACCACCCAGGAGCAGGTCATTATACGACTGGTGACCGCTTCCGGTTGTCGTGACGAGGAGACGGGCGAACATATCCGTCGCATGGGAGAATACGCCTCCATCCTGGCGCGGGCGGTCGGTTGGGACGCGAAGCAGGTGGATGAGATGCGTTTGGCTGCTTCGATGCACGATGTCGGCAAGATCGGCGTGACGGACGCCATACTCAGGAAACCGGGCAAGCTTACCAGCGAGGAGTTCGAACAGATGAAGGAGCACACCCGCATCGGCGCCCGCATCCTGGAAGGATCGCCGATCGCACTTTTGAACCTGGCGCACGACATTGCTCTATATCACCACGAAAAATGGAATGGCGGCGGCTATCCACTGGGATGGCGCGGCGAAGCCATTCCGCTCTGCGCCCGCATCGTGGCCATTTGCGATGTTTATGACGCGCTTGTCAGCGATCGCGTCTACCGCCCGGCCCTGCCCGAAGCCAAAGCACTGGCCATCATGAAAGAGGGCCGCGGCGAGCATTTCGACCCGCAAATCCTCGATCTCTTCCTGGAGCAACTGCCCCAGTTCCAGGCCATCCGCGCCAGGATCGGAGATTGAAGAATGTTCGAGACAGGGGGCGAAACATGAAAAAACGGCGCCGGCCAGCCGCGGGGATCGATGGCAAATCCAAAGCGGAAAGGCAAGGAGAGTGTTCATGGCATTGATAAAATGCAAAGAGTGCAAAGAAAAAGTTTCCGACCAGGCATTGATGTGCCCCCATTGCGGTTTTGTTGGCATGTCGCAAACCCTGGAGACCCTCCTGCAGCAGCAAAGGGCCATGACCGCCCATCAGGAGGACTTCAAAAAAACGGAAATGGAACGTTCACTGGAAGAGAAGCGTTCCTCCAAAAGAATCGACATTAAAATGATGGTCAAGATCAATCAGGAAACAGCCGTGCTCTTCAATATTTCCAAATACGGCATGAAACTGGCTTCGCCCTTCACTCCCAAAATCCCGGAGGTAGATATCACCCTGGATAATGGCGAGAAAGTTTTTACGATGAAAGGGACGATCCGCTGGGTTAGCAGCAAACATTCCTTTTCCAACCTGATCGATTTCGGCGTGGAAATATCCGAAGCTCCCCCGGACTATTATGAATTCATCGACAAACTGCTGGCCAATAATTGAAATGAGAACGTCAGATAATTGCCAGGAATTGAAAAAGAATTGCAATTTAAAGAATATTTTGATATAAAAAAGGCAACAATTAAAAGGAATCAACCATGGCATTGATACTCTGCAGCGAGTGTAAGGGCAAATTGTCAGACAAGGCGTGGATGTGTCCGCATTGCGGTTTCGGATTGCAGAAAAACCTGGGGAACATAGCGCAGACCCGCAAAACCGGAGCCGGTCATCAAGATATCTCCAAAAAACCCCGCTTGCCGGTAAATCATGATGAAAAACGCGCTTATAAAAGAATCAATATCAGAATGATGGCAAAAATCAATCAGGAAACTGCCAGGATTTATAACATTTCCAAAGGCGGCATGAAACTGGCCACCCCCCTCCCCCATATTAACCCGAGCGTCAACATCACTATGAATAACGGCGAAAAGATCTTCAATATCAAAGGGATAATCCGCTGGGTGAGCAGCAAACGTTCTTTTTCCAACTTAATCGACATGGGAGTGGAAATATCCGAAGCTCCCCCGGACTATTACGAATTCGTCGACAAATTGCTGGCCAATCTGTAGAAAAAGCGATCGCTAGCCCCAATACTGTTCACTTAGAAAGCAATATATGGTAAAATGGAGAAAACTCAAAGGAGGGCCATATATGCCAAGAACATTAGCCGAGATTCCGAGTGGAACAAGGATCACTGATTATATTAGTTTGGGGGTGCTTACAAAA
>JAHIKI010000089.1 GCA_018897435.1 Acidobacteriota bacterium
ACTTGGCCGGCGCCATCGCATCGGAACACTAATAAAGGAGGAAAATGTTTATGAGAAAAAAATCACTGTTGTTCATTGCGGGATTGCTGGCCCTGACCGCGGCTCTGCCGGCGCAGAGCCCTGACAAAACCATGCCCGTCACTACACTGTTTTTCTGGACCATCCTTATCGGCAGCGTTTGTCTGACCGTGGCGGCCATGGTGGGTATTTTCGGCCAGTCCAAGGCTTTCTGCAATGCCTCGGACAACATTGCCCGCAACCCGGCTGCAGCCGATTCCATCCGCGGCCTGCTGATCATCGCCCTGGCCCTGATGGAATCCCTGGTCATCTATGTTCTGCTCATCGATCTGATTCTGTTTTTCGTCAGGTGGGGCAACTACACGGTGCGTTAACTTCACCATACAAGGGGAAGGCGTGAGGCCTTCCCTTTTTTCTCCAATGAAAAACAGGAAAAGCACTTCAGCGCCATTGAAAATTCTGAAAAGCGCCTGGCTGGCGCTGAAGTGTTTTTTGCACGAAAATGGAATCGATAAGTCCTCTATCCTGGCTTACTATTCGATTTTTTCATCTTTTTTTCTGCTGATCTTTTTTTCCTACCTGTTTACTGGATTCATGGGCACCCCGGACAACGCCCTGCAAAACATCTATCCATTTTCACCGGAGTTTTTCCAGCAGATCGCTCCGGTTTTTTTCAAGCACGCCAGCGAATTGACCGACAGAATCGGCCACCTGGGATTGTTCGGACTGGGAGTGTTTTTGTTCATGGGCATAATGGTATTTAAAAAAATCGTCCGCTTCGTCAACGATATGTTTTTCATCAATACCAAGCGCAGTTTTTTCATCAAAAGGATCAAGGAATTCGGATTGCTCATCATCGTTGTCATCCTGATCGTTGCTTCTTTCTTTTTAACCGGGCTGATTTCGACCATCACCACTGTTTTTAAAGAATACGAGCCCACAAAAAGCCACATCGATTCTGCTTTGATTCAGGCTACCAACGGATTTCTCATTAAATATCTCCTGCCATTCCTGATCACTCTGTTGTTTTTTTACATTCTGTTCAAATGGATCCCGGAAAAAAAAGTCGCGGCCGGGGCGGCGTTCACGGCCTCAATGTTTTCAGCCCTGTTATGGGAAACCGTCAAAAGGGCATATACTTACTATCTGGTGCATGTGTCCTTGCTGCGCAAAATGGAGGATCCGATCGTGGCCATTATCCTGTTCGGATTCTGGATGGAGCTTACCATGGGCATCATGCTCTATGGAGCCAAAATGACCTATCTTCTGGACAAGGAGAAAAATGCCTGAATTGAAAGAAATTGCCGCCCTGATCGGCGGCGTACTACGCGGAAACGAATCCCTTGAAATCAAGGGGGTCCAGGCGCTGGCCGCGGCCGGTCCGAACGATATCGCCTTTGTTGCCAGGAAAAAGGAAAACCTGGATATTTCCTGCCTGCGAGCCGGCGCCCTGATCGTAACCGAGGGCAGTCCGATCGCTTACGCTAACCTGGTTTTTGTCTCCGATCCCCAACTGGCTTTTGCCCGGCTGTTGGAATATTTCAATCCCCGCGTCCCTTTCTGCACGGGCATTGCCGCCAATGCCGACATTTCCGCAAAGGCCCGGCTGGAAGCTAACGTCAGGGTAGGCCCTTTTTCGTACGTCGGCGCCCACAGCCAGATCGGAGCCGACACGGAAATTCACGCCAATGTCACCATTTATCACAATGTCAAAATCGGCCGTGAATGCCTGATCTATTCCCAGGTGGTCATCCGCGAAAACGTGGAAATCGGCGACCGGGTGATCATCCACCCCGGGGCGGTCATCGGAGCCGATGGCTTCGGTTTCGGACGCAGCGCTGACGGTTCGGCGGTAAAAATTCCCCAGAAAGGCAAAGTGATCATCGGCGACGGTTGTGAGATCGGCGCCAATACCTGCATCGACCGCTCGACTATCGAGGAGACGGTCCTGGCCGAAAACGTGAAATTGGACAACCTGGTGCAGATCGGCCATAATGTCCACATCGGTAAAAACACGGCAATTTCCGCACAAACCGGCATTTCCGGTTCCACCCGGATCGGCGCCCAGGTGATCATGGGCGGGCAAGTGGGCCTCGCCGACCATATCCAGATCGCCGACGGGGTCATGATCGCAGCCAAATCCGGTGTCACCAGATCGGTTAAAACCCGGATGATCGTTGCCGGTATCCCGCATCAGGAGATCGGCTCTTGGCGCAAAAACATGGTCTTGGTCAGGAATTTGGCCGAATGGAAGGATAAATTGCGTCTCATCGAAAAGAAAATCAAGGAATTGGAGGGAAAATGAAAAAAAATACTTTTGTTTTGATCTTTTTGCTGGCGGCAGCGCTGTTTGCCAAGCCGACCATCAAGTTCAAAAACGCGATTCTGGATTTCGGCGAAGTCAACAGCGGCAAAATCGTGGACATCAATTTTGAATTCGAAAATACGGGCACAGACATTCTTCACATCAAGAAAGTCATTCCTGCCTGCGGCTGCACCACCGCCGCTTTGACCAAAAAAGATTTCCTGGCCGGAGAAAAAGGAACGATTTCCAGCAAATTTAATACCAGCGGCTATAACGGCAAGGTCGTTAAAAGCATCACGGTAACCAGCAACGATCCCAATACTCCGGAAGTCCGCCTGACCATAAGCGGCACCGTAACCATGAAGGATTTTGCCCAAGCAGACCTCAAACCCAACCATTTCACCTTCGGCAGCGTCAGTATCGGAAAAACCTACACGCGCAAGCTCAACCTGAGCAATAGCGGCAACACGGATCTGCGCATCCTCGAAATCAGCTGCAGCCCCGAGGTTTCCATGGAATTCAAAACCAATGTCCTGGCCGCCAAAAAGAGCACCGAGATCACCCTCAACTTCACTCCGTTCGAAAAGGCCAGCTTCAACAACATGGTCAAGATCCGCACCAACGACTATCGCAATCCCTACATATTCATCAGGCTGGAAGCCCAGGTCGACTGATCAACGCCCGGCGGCTTTGTCCGGCAGCTGGTGCAGGTTGAACAAATAAGACCCGGGTTTGGCCCGCAGCTTTTTTGCTTTGGATCGTATTTGCTGGATCCGCTTTTGCAGGGCCGGATCCGCGGCCGGCAGGCCGTCCAGCTCATGGATGAACACAACTGCCGCCACGTATTCATGTTCAAGGTCCAGTGCGGCCAATGCCAGGCGTCGGGCCTCCTGAAGGCGTCCGAACTCACGCAGCACAACCGCCTGTTGCAATTTTAAAAACGGCTTGAACGGATCATTTTTTTCGGCCCGGCGCAGCGGCGCCAGAATTTCTTCAGCCAAAGCCGGGTATTGGACTGATGTGGCCAATAAATCCCTGAACAGCGCCGATTCCAATAAAAGGGCGGAATTGCCATAACCATCCAGTTTTTGGGCCAGGCGCAGGTTGGCCACGGCATCGGCCCAGGCTTCCAGGTTGGTCTGGGTTTTGGCGAAAGAACTCAGTAATGCAGCTTTGGCCAGGGGCACCCTTTCGTCCAGGGGACTGAAAAGCGCCGCACGATTAAGCAGGGCAAAACGGCGCACAATGTTTTTTTCCCGGGACACCGCATCCAGAAAGTGGTCAGCTAAAAAAGGAAACAGGTACAGGGTCACAACCAAAAAAATCAGTAAAGACGAAAAAAAGATGCGGAAACCTGGCTGAAGCGATACAAATCTTTGCCTGGTAAAGAAAAAATCATGCAGCAGCAAAAATATAATCAAAATGAAGAAGAAATTAAAAATGTAATTAATTAAAAGCATCTGCAGCAGTAAAAAACCCAGCAGCAGTTTCGGCAGATCGAACCAGGGGGGCGAGAGCATGCGCCGGATGGCAAAAAAGAGGAACACAAAAACGAAAACCAGCCCGGGCAAGCCGTTTTCAACAATGATCTTCCAATAATCACTGTGCGGCGATTCGGGAAGTTTGCCATAGCGTGCCGGCCCTTTTTCCTGGGGAAAATTGAAGCGCTTGGCCGCTTCCATGAACAGGTCGGGACCGACCCCAGTCCAAAAATGATGGCGGAACATGCGCGCCGACATGCTCCATATGTCCAGGCGGTTCAAAACATAGGGGTCCTGGTGCAGCGAATGCCCCACCATGCGCCGCAGGGGATTGGGCAACAGCACCAGCAGCACCAAGATGGAAAAAAAGTAAACCAGCCACCGTCTCTTCCGTGACAGGATCATGACCGCAGCGTACAAGGCCAGACCCAAAAAAGCAGCCTTGGAAGCGCTGATGATCACGGCCGTGAAATTGAGCCCCAGCAAAGCCAGGTCGGCATGACTGTATTTTTGCAGCAGGGCATGAAGGAAAACCAGGGCAGCCAACGCCGAGACAATGCCCTGCAGGATGGGATTTTTAAAAATTTGCCCGGCCGGGCCGCTGCCGCCCCCAAGCGTAAAAAAAACCAGCACGACCAGGGAAGAAACTGAAATCATCGCGGCCAGCAGCCGCAGATAGCGGCCTATGTCGCTTTTTTCCAAATAAAAAAGGATGAACCACAGCGACACCAGGAGAATATCGCCGACAAACAAAAGCGACTTGAAGGGATGCGGCGAAAAAAAAGCGCTGAAGATGAAAAGTCCATTGAACAAGAGCAGGAAAGTGGAAAACCGGGTCAGGGTGATATTTTTGAGCGTGACGACCTTGCGCAAGGTAAAGGCAGCCAGCAATAAAGCGAAGCCAAGAAAATACAAATAGGATTGCTTGACGGGAAAGAACAGTGCCCACCCCGAAAGGACTGAAAATTCAACTTCCTGAAAGCGCGGGCTACCTGGCAAAATTTGCTTGAATAAATTCATGCCACCTCTGGTATTCCCTGTTTTTCTTGTCGGCGGCGGCTGCCTGGCGGGCGTGAACCAGCGCGGTCAGGTAGGCGCCGCGGCGCTGGGCCGCTTGCGAAAGCCGGTAATTGGCATACGCTTGTTCCGGGTAAATTTGCAACACTTTTTTTAAAATCCGCTCGGCCTCAGAGAAATTATTTTGCTGCCAGGCAATATGGGCCAGCCCCAGCCAGGAGCGATAAGCCCAGGGATTGAGAGCCAGGGCTTGACGGTAATGGGCTTCTGCCTGGACCAGGTCCGGCCGGCTGAGCCACAGATCGGCGGTTCTTTGTTGAGCGGAGCCGGCTTCGTTGACCAGCAGCACGACGGCCAGCAGGGCGGTCACGGCTACATGGCGCAGCCGCGCCGGACCGTCCACCTTAACGAGCTGGGAAAACACCACGGCAAAACTGATCCCGGCCGCGAAAAAGTAATTGCCCACATCGAAAATATTGAAAAGCAGGATCAGGATGGCCGCCGATGCGAACAGGGCGTTTTCAGGGTGAAATAAGTTTGCCAGGTTTTTTTTGAGGAAAGGAAAGGAAATGGCGATCAGCATAAGGAACAGGGGAATTCCCGATTCGGCCGCCAGTTGCAGGAAAAAATTGTGGGCATAGATGGAAGCAGGTTCACCCGCATAAACGTGCGCCGGCACCGCGGTTTCGTAATTGCCCAGCCCCACGCCCAGCAGCGGCGCCGCGGCGATCACGCGGCCGGCCTGCAGCCAGTTGGCAAAACGGAGTTTGACCGGGGCCAACTCCCGGGCTTCGGAGAAGCGCAGGGCCGTCACCGTGAAAAAAACAAGGGCCAGGACCATGAGCAGCGGCGCCAGGTACCTGATTTTAAAAACACCAGAAACAAAAAGATAGAACAGCACGGCCAGGGTAAAGAAAATGACGCCCCCGAAGGACTGGGTCAAGACCAGGTTGAAAGCGCCGAGGAGCAGCAGGAAAAACCAGAAGATCCGGCCCCGGCCCCTGGCCTGATAGAAATAGTGAACAATAAATATCAACAGCAGGCCGCAGACCATGGCGTACAGAGTGGGCAGGGGGAAAATCGCAAAAATGCGCCCTGAGGCAACCCGGGCGTGCATGGCCTGAGAATAAATAGAAGGTCCGGGACCTACCTGGCTCAATATCCAGGGAAAGAGGATGAATTTCTGAATGATGCCGTAAATGAAAACGATTAAGGCGATTCCCCCGCTTATGGGGGCCAGGATCTTTTCCAGCCGAAAGCAACTGCAAAGGAAGAAAAATGCCAACAGGAAGAAGAAATAGGCCAGGCGCACGAAAAACAGTCCCTTAACCTCGCTGGCCGAAAAATTAAGCAGTAAAAAAAAGGTGGCTGGAAGAATCTTCCAACCACCTTTGAGCAATTATGCGCCTGACTTATCTTTTAACTTGGGGACCGGAGGTAAAGAGACCGTTGGAGTAAGCGATGTCGAGGTTGAAATCGGAAATATTGGTGCACATATATAACCCGGCTTCCGCTAAAGCCGCAGCCCCAGCACCGCCGCGTCCGCCGGACCAAGCAGTATACTCGTCAGTTGTTGACCATATATAATGGAAAACATTGCCCCAGCCGTCCGCAGGGGGAACTATCTTGATATAAAACGGCTCGAAGTAAGCAGTTACAACGTCTTCTCCATCAGTCAAGAATGTATCTGATTGGGGAACAATGGACCAATCGGTAACATAGCTCTCGATCGAGGAGCCAATGGTTTTCAAGTCACCCATGGTCGCTTTCTGCTTGCCTTTCTGCAGGGCAACCATAAGGTTGGGAATGGCGATGGCGGCGATTATGCCGATGATGGCTACGACGATCAGCAGTTCAATCAAAGTGAAACCTTTTTTGTTCATCAGAACCTCCTTAAGGATCTGCTATTTACAAGCAATTTGCCTGCCAAGTCAAAATACAAGCCCGTAGAGGGTTTCCAACTTATGGCCTGTCGAGAAATGCCAATATTAGTCACCCGAAGTGACAATTTTTGTCAAAATCCGGCCTTGGCAAGGGAGTTGCAAAGGGACAGCAAAATGTTGTATGATGAGCCGGAACTGGCTTGGATCACCGCACCAGGGACAAAGGAGATCAAACCATGCAATTCATCGATTTGGCAGCCCAGCAGAAAAGGATACGGCCGCAAATTGAAGCCGGTTTCAGAAGAATCCTGGACCACGGTCAGTATATTCTGGGGCCGGAGATCCGCGAACTCGAAGACAAACTGGCCGCCTACGTGGGCATGCCCCACGCGGTCTCCGTCGCCAGCGGCACCGACGCCTTGCTCATGCCGCTCATGGTTGAAAAAATCGGCCCCGGTGATGCCATATTCACCAGCACTTTCACCTTCATCGCCACGGCCGAGGTCATCACCCTGTTGGGGGCCACACCGGTGTTCGTGGATATTGACCCGGAAACATTCAATATCGACCCGCAAAAACTTGAGGCAGAGATAGAACGAGTTAAAGCCGAGAAAAAATTAAAGCCCCGCGGCATCATCCCGGTTGACCTGTTCGGCCAGCCCGCCGATTACCGGGCCATCCAGACCATCGCCGACAAGTACGGTCTGTTCGTCCTGGAAGACGCCGCCCAGAGCTTCGGCGCCAGCCAGAGGGCCAAAAAAGCGGGGGCCCTGGCCGCAGTCGCCGCCACCAGCTTTTTCCCGGCCAAGCCCCTGGGCTGCTACGGGGACGGCGGCATGATCTTCACCGACGACAAAAATATTTTTGATCAGCTCCTCTCCATCCGCGTGCACGGCCAGGGCGTTGACAAATACAACAACGTGCGCGTGGGCATCAACGGCCGCATGGATTCCCTGCAGGCGGCGGTGCTGCTGGCCAAGATGGAAATATTCGCCGAGGAGATCGAAATGCGCCAGGAGGTTGCCGCCCGTTACAGCGAGATGCTGGAAGGAAAGGTGAAAGTGCCCCGCATCCTGCCCGAAAACATCTCGGCCTGGGCCCAGTATTCGGTACTGCATCCACGCCGTGACGATGTTATCAAGAAACTTCGCGAAAACGGCATCCCGACCGCCGTCTATTACCCGATTCCCCTGCACTTGCAGCAAGCCTTTGCCGACCTGGGTTACCGGAAAAATGACTTCCCGGTCGCCGAAAAAATTGCCGGTGAGATATTCAGTCTGCCCATGCACCCCTACCTGGAAAAACAAGACCAGGAAAAAATTTGCCAAATCATTTTAGGTGAGGCGTGAGGAGTAAGGGGTGAGGAAAGGGGCAAGAGATAAGAGGGAAAATGAAAAGACCACATTTTCGTGGGGAGATTGGAAAGAATTCACCACGGAGGCACGGAAGTACGGAGCAGAGGTTGGGTTGATCGGAAAGAATTCACCACGGAGGCACGGAAGTACGGAGCAGAGGTTGGGGAGATTGGAAAGAATTCACCACGGAGGCACGGAAGTACGGAGCAGAGGTTGGGTGGATTGGAAAGAATTCACCACGGAGGCACGGAAGTACGGAGCAGAGGTTGGGTGGATCGGAAAGAATTCACCACGGAGGCACGGAAGTACGGAGCAGAGGTTGGGTGGATCGGAAAGAATTCACCACAAACAGGGGCTGAAACGGATGGTGCTATGAAATCTCTCATCTTTCTCCCACACACAAACTGTTTTGTCAAATTTGAGATTAGCTCCTCGCTACTCTTAAATTTGACAAAATCTCCTCTTTTTTTTCATCTCCGTGCCTCCGTGGTGAAATTCCACCGTTCGATCCACAGATTCTTTGAATTCAAGCAGCGACTTATCATTGGAGAATGAGGAGAGCTAATTTATCATGATTGAAAATGAACTGACCGAACAAATCATTGGGGCGGCTATTGAGGTTCACAAGCACTGGGGGCCTGGACTATACGAAGAAATCTACGAGAAGAGCATGTGTGTTGAATTGCGATTAAGGAAGATGTATTTTGAGAATCAACTGAACCTGCCGCTGATTTATAAAGGCGAGCAAGTCGGAAATGATCTGCGACTTGATTTTGTTGTGCAAAATAAGATTGTGGTGGAGTTAAAAGCAGTCACTCAATTGGCGGCGATTCATGAGGCACAACTATTGACTTATATGAAACTGACCAAGTGTCGGGTTGGATTGCTAATCAATTTCAATGTTCCGACCCTTAAACAGGGGCTGAAACGGATGGTGCTATGAAATCTCTCATCTTTCTCCCACACACAAACTGTTTTGGCAAATTTGAGATTAGCTCCTCGCTACTCTTAAATTTGATAAAATCTCCTCTTTTTTTTCATCTCCGTGCCTCCGTGGTGAAATTCCACCGTTCGACCCACAGATTCTGGTGAGGAGTAAGGGGTGAGGAAACATCATGAATTGAAGGCTTGGCAGGATGCGATGGAACTGGTCAAGGAAATTTACCGAATGAAAAAGATGACGGTTACCCGTCATAAAGAATGACGAAAATTGGTGGGAAGACATGATTTTGTTGTCTGACATTGACGCCTTGGTGCGTGCCGGCGAATCGAATACGATCGAATTCAAGGCCTCGTTTAACCGGGAGACCATCGAATCGCTGTGTGCTTTTGCCAATACCAATGGTGGTCAGGTGTTGATTGGGGTAAGTGATTCCGGTCAAATTCCAGGGCTTGATCTTTCCGACGAAACTGTGCAAGGTTGGCTGAACCAGATAAAACAAAGCACTACGCCTTCATTGTTACCGGATATTGTGGTCAAGGAAATTGCCGCCAAAAAAATTGTGGTAATCACCGTGCAGGAGTTTCCCATTAAACCCGTGGCCTTTAGGGGCAAATATTTCAAACGAGTGGAAAACAGCAATCATCAGCTTTCCCCATTAGAAATCTCCAACCTGCACCTGCAATCCTTAAAGCTTTCGTGGGATTCATATCCGGCACACGATGCAACCCTGGACGATCTGGATGTGATAAAAATAGAAAGATTCATCAGCAGAGTTAACACCGCAGGCCGGTTCATGTTGGGCGGAAGCTGGCAGAAAAGTCTGGAAAAATTGGACTTGATCAGGAAGAATAAGCCGGCCAATGCGGCAAAACTCCTCTTTGCCAAAGAACTTAAGCAATATAGCATTCACGTTGGCCGTTTTAAAACACCTTCGATGATCATTGATGATAAGATGATAAAGAACACACTTTACGAAGCCGTGGAAGAAACCATGCGCTTTATTATTTCTCATCTAAAAGTGGCCTTTGAATTTACCGGAGAAATACAGCGCACCGAAATATTTGAATATTCGTTGCCAGCCTTAAGGGAATTGGTGCTCAACGCCATCGTCCACAGGGACTATACGAGCCCGGTGGACGTACAGATCAAAATCTTTGACCAGGAAATCACAATTTTTAACCCAGGGAAGCTCTACGGCGATGTGACCATAGAAAAGCTAAAAACCGACACCTATCAGTCCAGGACCAGAAACAAGCTTGTAGCGGAGGCTTTCTACTTGACGAAAGATATTGAAAAATACGGTAGCGGCTATATTCGGGTACGTGAAGAGATCAAAAGCTATCCCACCATGCGTTTTGATTACGAAGAGAGCGGCGATGGGTTTCTGGTGACCCTGAGGTATTCACAGCAGAAAACAGTGACTACCCCAAAAACTACCCCAAAAACTACCCCAAAAACCAGAGATAGGCTACTTGAACTGATTACAGAAAACAACCAAATCACCAGAGAAGAATTGTCCGAACAGTTAGGAATTGGAATTAATGGGGTAAAGCAGCAAATCCTGAAACTGAAAAAGGATGGTATCCTGGAACGCGTTGGAGACAACCGCACGGGGTTCTGGAAAACAAGGGGGAAACCCATTATCCAGGGCGATACGCTGGGAGAGGGAAGTGGTAAGGGGCAAGCGGTAAGGGGCAAGCGGAAAGCGGGGGAAAAAAGAGGAAAAGAGGGAAAATGAAAAGACCGCATTTCCGTTTTGAAGATCTCGAGATTTGGCAATTGGCCAAAGGACTTTCAGTTTGTTTTCACAAAGTGGCTGATACCCTTGAGCAACGAAAACTCTACCGTTATGCCGAACAGATCCGTGCCGCTGGCCTTTCCGTTCCCAATAACATTGCAGAAGGCAGTGGAAGCTTTCATTCAAAAGAGTTTCAGCAATTTCTCAACATAGCCAGACGATCCATTTTTGAAAATGCATCCATGCTGCTTGTCTTCGAAGCCATGGAACTGCTGGCGAGCAAACATGCCGATGAGCTTTTATGGCAGTGTGACGAATTAAGCCGCAAAATCACCAACTATATCCGGAGCAGACAACCATGACTCTTCCCTCTTCTCTCTTACCGCTTCCCCCTTCCCGCTTGCCGCTGCCCTCTTGCCGCTGCCTGCCCATGCATCCGTATCTGGAAAAGCAAGACCAGGAAAGGATAAGTGAAATCATCAAGCAATTCTGAATCATTCGCTTTAGAAAATATGGTAAAATAGACCATATGCCTCGCAGAAAGAATTTTCTGGTATTCGGGAGTCCTCTCATCGAGGAGGCGGAGATCGCCGAAGTAGTGTCCTCCCTGCGCTCCGGCTGGATCGGCACCGGACCAAAAGTACATCGTTTCGAAGAAATGTTCCGGAATTTTACGGGAAGCCGTTTTGCCATGGCGCTCAACTCGTGCACGGCGGCCCTGCACCTGTCCATGCTGGCCATCGGCATCAAGCCCGGCGACGAGGTCATCATCCCGGCTCTGACCTTCGCCGCCACGGCCAATGCCGTTATCCACGCCGGCGGCAGGCCGGTCCTGGTCGACTGCCAACGTGAAACCATGAACATGGACCCCGAGGATGCGGAAAGGAAAATAACCAAAAAAACCAGGGCCATCATCCCGGTGCACTTCGCCGGCCGGCCCTGCGCCATGGACGCCATTGCGGACATCGCCCGCCGCCACCGGCTCCATGTGGTCGAGGATTGCGCCCATGCCATCGAAACCGAATTTCAAGGCAAAAAGGTGGGCACTTTCGGCGCCGTTGGCTGCTACAGTTTCTACGTGACCAAAAACATCGTCACCGGCGAAGGGGGCATGGCCGTCACCGACAACGACGAATACGCCGCCCGCATCAAGACACTCGGTTTGCACGGGCTCAGCCGCGATGCCTGGAAACGCTTCTCCGATAAAGGATACAAACATTACCAGGTAGTGGAAGCCGGATTCAAATACAACATGATGGACCTGCAGGCAGCGCTGGGCATCCACCAGCTGCCGCGCCTCGATCGCTATTGGCAACGAAGACAGGAAATCTGGCATACATACAACGACGCTTTCCAAGACCTGCCTGTTTTTCTGCCCGCTCCGCTTCCCGGTGACAGCAAGCATGCCTGCCACCTCTACACGCTACTGTTGGACACCGGCCGTTTGAAAATCAGCCGCGATCAATTCCTTGAGCAGATGACCGAAGCGAACATCGGGGTCGGAGTCCATTATATCGCCTTGCACCTGCATCCTTTTTATCAACTGACATACGGATACAAGCCAGGCGACTTCCCCAACGCCGATTGGATATCGGAACGTACGGTGTCCCTGCCGCTATCGCCGAAACTCAGCAATGAAGATGTAGCCGACGTGATCGCGGCCGTGAGAGAAATTCTGCATGGACATACACCCGCTTTATGACGAATCGGAATGGCGCGAGACCGCAGCCCACTGTGCCTATGCCACTTTTTTCCAGACTCCCGAATGGTTCACCGCATTTCAGACCGGCGACCCTGGCTGGAGGAAAGAAGTGTTGACGTTCAGCTTTGCCGATGGCGCCACAGCCATTTTTCCGTTTCTCAGCCGTCGCGTATCCAGGACAAGTCATTTAATGTGCAGCGGCCCAGCTGGCGTTTACGGAGGGTGGGTTGCAAAAACCTCGTTGCAGCCAGATCAACAACGACAGATCGTTGACTATCTGATCGCACGCTATCCCAGCTTGGTCTGGCGATTCAATCCTTATGCCGGGTTGCAGCTTGATCCACGCTGGAGGTTGCGCCCGGATCATACGTCCGTCCTTGACCTTGAGCTTGGCTTCGAGTCAGTCTCCAAAAAATGGAGCGAAAACCATAGACGCAGCGTCAACAAAGCAAGGAATCATGGAGTTGAAGTCCGCCGCGCTTCCTCGATCGCCGATTGGCAGAGATATTTCTGCTGCTATCAGGACTCGTTGCATCGTTGGGGTGACAAGGCCAGTAGTAGGTACAGATGGGAACTATTTTCTGCAATAGCCCGGTTGTCGGAGCAGTCCGTATCCTTATGGTTAGCCGAAAAAGAGCGACATCTTCAAGCCGGGGCCATTTGCTTTTCTTACAACCGCCATACAGTCTATTGGCATGGCGCCGCATATAAGGAAGCCTTCCCATATCGACCGGTTCATCTTTTGATGCAAGAGATAATCCGCAACGCCTGCAACCGCGACGACAAATGGTTCGATTTTAATCCTAGTGGCGGACACGAAGGGGTAGAACGGTTCAAAAAAGGTTTCGGCGTCCAGCCGCTCAATGCCCCGCTCCTGGATACGCGCCGGCTCACCATGCGACAGCGGATCCTTTTTGGCATTCGCGCTCGTTTGTCATGCAAATGGTTCAGGTCGAAAGTTCGCGAAACAAGAGAGGCTCCCGATGTGGATTAAATACATCTCAAGCCTTGTGAAATCACGCGCATGAGTATCATCATTACCTTTTCAGACACTGCCTTAATCTTTCGCATTCGAAAGGGAGAATTATGAAACCGGCATATCGATCTCTGTTTCATTTGCTGAGTTTCATAGAGAAGCGAGAACTCGAAGTCGCCCGCGAACCTTCATCTCCGCAGCTGTTCATAACCGGACTGCCTCGCTCAGGGACAACCCTGATCAGCCAATATGCTGTCCACCGTTTTGCTTTCGCCTATTTCACCCGAGCAGCCGGGGATCATCCCTGGGCAGCATGCGCAGTAACCCACTGGCAACGTTTCTGGAACACGCGTTATGTTTCGGATTTTTCAAGCCGGATCGGAAAATGTCGCGGTCCGGTCGCGCCGCGAGAAGCAGGCGCATTTTGGGGGAAGTATCTTGGGTATAACGAATATATAAGACCGGAGATGATTACATCTGCCAGCCGTGAAACGGTCAAGAGAACGATTTGGCGCGTTCAGAATCATGCCAATGATGCGCCCTTCATCAACAAAAATGTTAAGCATCTGCTGCGGCTTGAGGGAATGCTGAGCATCTTTCCGAATGCGGCATTCATCATTGTCGAACGGGACCTTTCCGAGATCGCCATATCGCTGCTAGATGTGCGGCGTGAGTTGAGCGACGACTTAACCCAGTGGTTCTCCATTCGCCCACCTTCTTATCAGGAATTGGTCGGATTGGACCCAATCGAACAGATCGCCAGACAAGTTGTCGGCTTGCATCATAAAATGGAGCAGGATTTGAAACGTCTACAGGCACAGCGTATCGCCCGCCTCCACTACCGGGAGTTTTGCCGGGAACCAGAAATGCTCGGCGACATCATACGCAGTTTTTATCCGCAGATCGTCCTATCCAACCCTCCGCAAAAAAATTTTGCTTATCATGTTCGTACACCCCGCAATGGGGATGAGCGAGCTCTGGACGCCAGGGTGCAGGAACTGGCCCGTGACCGGAAGGGAGGGACCGTTGATTCCCGATAAAAAGTCCAATCGCGTCTATTTTGCGCATTACCCACTGAGCCATCCGGCCTGGCTGGTGATCCGCCGGGCCGGCACCCAGATCAAAGCCGCTGCATCCCTGCATTTTCATGGCGCCCTTCTTGACATCGGTTGCGGGGAAAAATGGAAGAATGATTTGGTTGGTCATTATGTGGATCAATATATCGGCGTCGATCATGCCGAGACGCTGCACGACCCCTCGTCAGTCGATCGCATTGGATCAGCATATGCCTTGCCCGCTGAAGACGGTGAGTTCGACTGCGTTCTTTGCACGTCGGTACTAGAGCACTTGGAGGAACCACAGGTGGCCTTGGCGGAAGCATATCGAGTGCTCAAGCCGGGCGGAACGGCGGTTTTCACTGCTCCCCAGATTTGGCACCTGCACGAAGAACCACGCGATTTTTTTCGTTTCACCTGTTACGGCCTTAAGCATCTTTTCATCAAGGCCGGTTTTGAACCGATCGAAATCAAAGCACTTTCGGGTTTCTGGACAACATTCGGAAGCGAATTAAATTACTATTTGAATGGCTTTAAATGGGGGATCTTTCGGCCGTTCATGTCGCTTTGGACTGCGATCAACAACCTTATTTTTCTTGCTCTGGGAAAAAACCAGCACAACGAAAAATGGACCTGGATGTACCTGGTCATTGCCCACAAGTCGGCACCACTCACATCCAAAAGTCAAAAAAATGTTCAGAGAAGAAAAGCAAATCGAATCCCGGATTGAAAATGAGTGATCTCCTAATCGCAACAAACGGACAGGGCGACGATTCCCTGAAGCGCCGCACCATGCTCGGCCTCCGATGGAGCGGATTGGCCCAGGTTTTGCGCCAAGTATTGCAAATTGTCATCTCCATCCTCCTGGCCCGGCTGCTGTCTCCAAGTGATTTCGGAGCCCTGGCCATGGTCCTGATATTCACCGGTTTTGCCGCCTCCTTCAGGGATCTGGGGCTGGGTGCCGCTTTGATTCAAAAGCAGGACGTCCAGCCGCGGCATGAGTCCACGGTGTTCTTCCTGCAACTGACCGTCGGCATCATCCTGACCTTGTTACTGGCCGTCGGCGCCCCCCTGATCGCCCGCTTCTATGGGAATCCGCGCCTTACGGCACTGTGCCTGGGAATCGCCCCGAATTTCATTCTTGCTGCCCTGGCGGGAGTACCCATGGCCCTACTGCAAAAAGCCATGGCTTTCCGAAAAATTGCCAAGATAGAAACCATTTCGGTCTTTGTTTCCGGGACAACCGCTATCCTGCTGGCCCTGAACGGCTGGGGCATCTGGAGCCTGGTGCTGCAAACGCTGTTGGCAACCCTCATCACTTCCATTTTGAGCTGGCAGCAGAGCAGTTGGCATCCTAAACTTACCTTCGACCTTCCGGCCTGGCGGGAACTCCGCCGTTTCAGCACAGCCCTGACCGGCTTTAATTTGATTAATTACTGGGTACGCAATCTGGACAATTTGATCATCGGTAAATTCATCGGCACAGCCGCATTGGGGATCTACTCCCGGGCCTACAACCTGATGCTCTACCCGATTAACCAGGTGAGCGGCACGGTCTCACGGGTGATGTTTTCAGCTATGGCTTCCATACAGGACCAGACCGAACGCCTGCGCGACATTTACCTTCGGGCCGCCCGCCTGATCGCCCTGCTCACATTCCCGATCATGGCCGGCATATCGGTGTTGGCCGACCATTTCATTGTGACTGTTTTTGGTCTCCCCTGGCAGGATGCCGCCGGCGCCCTGCGCATCCTGGCCGCGGTGGGTTTGCTGCAGTCGGTCGGAACCACCCTGGGGTGGATCTACACGGCGCGGGGGCGGACCGATATCATGTTCCGCATCGGTTTGGCGTCCGGGGCCGTATATGCTGCCGCCTTTCTGGTCGGACTGCGCTGGGGGGTGCGCGGCGTGGCGGCAGCCTACGCTCTCAGCGGCTTTTTGATCCTGTGGTATCCCTCGTGGAGGGTGGCCGGCGGAATTATAGGGTTGACTTTTTCCCGCATGGTCGCCAATCTGGCCGGCATCTTTGCCTGTACTGCCGCCATGAGCGCCGCGGTCTTCGCCTTGCAACGTTTCATTTTCGTGCGTCCGGGCTGGATTTCCCTGCTTTCGCTGGTTGGGGCGGGAATGGTGATCTATTTCCTGCTGATCCACTTCTGCCGCCTTGCCGCTTACCAGGATTTGCGCCAACTGCTGAGCGAACAAATGGCGTCCAGGCGCCGCGCGAATTGAAATGGAGATCCAATGATCCCGGAACCTGAGCTAAACAAGCCGGCCGCTGCCATGCGCACCGCCGTGGCCCATATCCACAATTGTTTCTTTGAAAAGTCGGAAACCTTCATATATCACGCCATCGCTAACTTGAACCGGTTTTCTCCGCTCTTCGTGGCCTGGGAGTTCCGCAACCTCGATCAATTCCCTTTGGCCGCCGCTGACCGTCACTCGCTGGCCGCGGCACGAGGAAGTTGGCGCTGGTTAGGGCAGGGGATCGGCCGCCGGTTACTGGGACGGGAGCTGCCGACAGAACGATTCCTCAAGCAACGGCAAGCCCGTTTGTTGCACGCCCATTTCGGCCACAACGGGGTTTGGGCGCTGCGGCTGCAGCGCGCCCTGCATCTTCCCCTGGTGACCACGTTTTACGGGCACGATATATCGCAGGCCTCCTCATTGGCTTCCTGGGAAAAGGGATACCAGCGTCTTTTTAAAGAGGGCGATCTGTTCCTGGTCGAGGGGCCACATATGAGGGATTGTTTGGCGAAACTGGGTTGCCCGATCGAGAAAATTGAAATCCAGCGCATCGCCATCCCATTGAACAGCCTACCTTTCGGGTTGCGCCTTCCCAAAAGGAAAGGGGAAAAGGTCATCATCGTTTTCAGCGGCCGCTTCATTGAAAAAAAAGGTCTGCTGATCGCCTTGCAGGCGTTGCGTGACGTCCATAAAACTCATCCCGTTTTCGAATTCCGCATCATCGGCGACGGGCCGTTGAAGCCGGAGATCGAGCGCTACATTCAAAACAACGGCATGGGCGCAACTGTTCGCCTGCTTGGTTTCCTGAACTACAACGACTACCTGGAGCAAATGAAA
>JAHIKI010000090.1 GCA_018897435.1 Acidobacteriota bacterium
GCTGCAAACTACATATGACCAACTGAATCCGTTCGCGCTGAAAAGGATGATCGATAAGTTACAGGAAAGGCTGCACAAAATGATCTATAAAAAAAACAAAGGGAGAACCGTTTATGCCATCAATCGCATTAAACCTGTACTTGCATAAGCGTTTTTTTTCGGGTAGATTATTATATGAGGCAACGATACCTGTTTCGAGTAGATTTTTGATGAGGCAATGCGCAGGGTTGACATGGAAGTCAAAATCCGTCAAAATAGCAGCCTGGAAAAATTCGTTTCCCTTAAATTAATCCCGAATGGTGAAAATGGAAAAAAAATTGTATTCAGTCATTACTGGGACGGGATCTTACGTCCCTGCCAAGCGTGTTTTGAATAGTGATTTTTTGGACAAGACGTTATTTGACGCCATCGGCCAAAAACTAATAAAAAGCAATCAGGAAACGATCGATAAGCTCGCCGAGATCACCGGCATCCGCGAAAGGCGGCATGTAACCGACGACCAGGTGGCTTCCGATATCGCTTATTTGGCGGCCGACGATGCCTTGAAGTCAGCGGCCATTGACAAGGAATCGCTTGATTATATTGTCGTGGCCCACAATTTCGGCGATGTCTGCCTGGGCAACGTCCGCTCTGATTTCGTTCCTTCCCTGGCAGCGCGGGTCAAGCACAAGCTGGGCATTGTCAACCCCAAGACCATCGCCTACGACCTGCCCTTCGGCTGTCCCGGCTGGCTGCAGGGGATCATCCAGGCGGATTATTATCTCAAGTCAGGCGATTGCAAACGGATAATGGTTATCGGCGCCGAGACCTTGTCCAGGATCAGTGACCCCCACGACCGCGACAGCATGATCTACGCCGACGGCGCCGGCGCCACCATCCTGGAAGCGGTCAACAGCGACAAGCCGCTGGGCATCCTCTCCCATGCCGTGCGCAGCGACACCATCGATCATGCCTACATGCTGTGGATGGGCAAGTCGTGCGACCCGCAGCACCAGGGCGATGAATTATACCTGAAAATGGACGGTCATAAATTGTACGAGTACGCTTTGAAGACCGTGCCGCTGGTGGTCAAAGAGAGCCTGGAAAAGGCGGGGTTGCCCCTTGCGGAAATAAAGAAAGTTTTGATCCATCAGGCCAATGAAAAGATGGACGAGGCGATCCTGAAGCGCCTCTTCAAAATATGCGCTGCCGGCGAATTCAAGTCCGAGATCATGCCCATGAGCATCTCCTGGCTTGGCAACAGCTCGGTCGCCACCCTGCCTACGCTTCTGGACCTGATCCAGAAGGGCAAAATGAACGATCACAAACTCGAATCCGGGTCGGCGATCGTTTTCGCCTCGGTTGGCGCGGGCATGAACATCAACTCGGTCGTCTACCGCATGCCTTAAGTTTTTTTTACAAGTTGATTGAAAAATTTGATTTTTTATGATATTATATTTATGTACACAATTATGCGCATAACAGGAGATTTTTATGAGACTATCGGTGAGTATTTCCGAAAGATTGGGTAAAACCGTCAGGAATATGGCTGAGAATGAGAAGAAATCCGTCTCTTCTTTGACCGCTGAGGCGCTTCTTTATTATTTGCAGGAAAAAAAGAAAAAAAAACTCGGCTACAAATTGCTGATGCTGGCAGGCAAGTCTAAAGTGGACAAGAATATATACAAGCTTCTTGAAGAAAGCAGAACGGACAGTCATGACCGGGCTTGATACTGGTTTTTTTATTGAGTTACTGAAAGGAAATAATAAGGCTGTTGAAGAATGGAAAAAGATTGTTGACAGCGAAATAGATGCTGTTGTATGCAGTTTAACCATCTATGAACTGAAAAGGCTTTCTTTAAAAGGCGGTTTGTCCGTTGCTGCCGTTCAACTTACGATTGAGGCTATACTGGCCGTCTGCCAGGTGGTTTGGATTAATAATTGCGAAGTGCTGGATGATGCGGCCCGATTGTCACACGGCAGCGCTATTCCCGCTGTTGATGCCATCATTCTGGCTTCATTGCTGCAGGCCGGCGTGCAGACCATTTACAGTACCGACCGGCATATTCAAAGTTTCAAAAAGAAAGGTGTCGGCATTATAAACTTGTTGACCTGAAATATTAAATTACCGGTTGTTGACTTTTGGATAAAATTCTCTCAGAATGCCGGCATGGGAAAAATTACTTTAACCTATGGCTATTTCAAGTGGATCGTTCAGGGAGGCCGATGATCCGCAATTTATGGGTGATCATGAAAAGCCCGTACCCGGCTAAGTCGTCGTCTTTCTCCGATTTCTTGTACGGGCTGGGCAGTGGCCTGTTCGTCTTTCTTTTCTTCGCTGTCTTCGAGCCGTTAGGATTTTCCCTGCTCCCCCGGGCCCCGCGCCGGGCGCTCTTCATCGGCTACGGGCTGGTCACGTGCCTGGCTATCGCCCTCAACGGATTGCTGTTGCCGCGCCTGCGGCCGTGCTTTTTCCGCGAGGAGAACTGGAGCCTCGGCCGACAGATCTTCTGGATGTGCTGGGTGACCCTGACCATCGGCCTGGGCTGTTATCTGCTCTCCGGGGCGCTGTGCGCCCATTACGGGCTGCCGGCCCGTTGGGTACGGCTGCAAACGATCGTGCTGGATACGTTCTTTATCGCCATTTTTCCGATCACCGTCATCAACCTGGCCAATTACGCCCGCCTGCTGCACCGCAACGCCCGCATCGTCCTGGAGGCCAACCAAAGACTGGAACATCACGTCGCCCAACCGGAGCCGAAAAAAAATCTTTCGCCGCAGGTGGTGCTGTTGGCGGAAAACAACAGGGACACTTTCCAGGTCACTCTGGCCGATCTGTTATTTATCCAGGCTGAGGAAAATTATATTCAAGTTTATTACAAAGGTGAAAAACCCGGTCGGATGCTGCTGCGTAGCAGTCTGACCCGCATCGAACGCCAGCTGCACCCCTTTTACCCGCGGCTGTTCCGCTGTCACCGGACCTGCATCGTCAATTCAAACCAGATCGTCAATGTAGCCGGCAACGCCCAGGGACTCAAACTGACCCTCAGGGATACCACCGTTTCCATCACAGTGGCGCGGCGCTACGTGAACGAGTTCCGCCGGGAGGTAATACAAAACCTGTAAATTCGGGCGCTGCCGTCCAAAAAGCGGCTTGACATTTGTCCCAAAATTTGTCGCCTGTCCCCATTCTTTGCCATTGGTCACAATATCTTGTCAGCGGTCACAAAACCTCTTTACAGCCGTTATTTTCGGTTTTACAGTGGCGGCTGCGGGTCGCGAACGATCCGTTTTGAGGAGGAAAAAATGAAAAGTTCGCTTGTTGCTAAACACACCCTGCCGATCACGGCCTGGGTTGCCATGCTGATCGTTTCCGATCTGCCGGATATGCTCATCACCTGGCTGGGAGGTCCGATTCCGTCCTGGATGTTTTGGGCCAAGGTCGCTTTCCTGGCCGTTTTTTTCGGCTTGACTCGGATGAGCAAGACCATCCGCCCGCTCTGGCAGTATGCCCTGGCGCTCTTTACCCTGTTCCTGGCCCTTGGGCTAACCTCGTTGTTGCGGAACACGGCCTGGTTCCAGGGTCATTTCAATTACCGGGGTGTCTCTTTCTTCAGGGGCTATGCGGCGATTATGACCCTCGACATCCTCGTCGCCCTGGCGGTGATCGCCGTCCTGTGGCTCATGAAACGCGACCGCAAGGCCTTCTTTCTCGTGAAGGGCCGGATGGACGCACCTATCGAGCCGATCCGCTGGTTGGGCATCAAAGCCGGGGCATCCTGGAAAAGTGCCGGCTGGATTTTTGCCGGGGTTGCGGCCTTGGCTGTTTTCGTCCCGACCATCCTCGCTATCGCTCCCTCCGGCGCGACCTTTCTGCGCGCCCTGCCGCTCTTTCCGGCGGCCGTGTTCTTTGCGGCGGTAAACGCCTTCACCGAGGAGGCCTATTTCCGGTCCAGCCTCCTGTCCACCCTGCATGAAGTGATCGGCAAGGCCCATACGCTGCTGATCACCCTGGTGTTCTTCGGGCTGGCGCACTGGCTGTACGGTTCGCCTTCCGGACTCGTCGGTTTCGCAATGACCGGCTTTCTGGCCTGGGTTATGGGCAGGAGCATGCTCGAGACGAAAGGCATTCTATGGCCCTGGATCATCCATTTTGCGCCGGACGTGGTGATTTTTATGTCATACGCCTTGCTCTTCGTCAAATCGTGAAAGGAGCCGGAATTCAGCAGTGTACCCGGGGATGGTCCGTTCCTAACACCTTATCACCTGAAGATTCTTGAAATCAGGACGTTGGTGTCAATGACGATCCGCATTCCGGGCGTCCTCGATTACTTTATCGAGATCCTTGGTTTTTATTCCCTTTTCCTTGGCCAGCTTTCGGCCGCGGGTTAGCAGTTTCTTGAATGCGGCATCAGTGGGTTTCTGTACCCGCTTAAGGGCAAGGGTATCGTCCGCACCGAAAACGAGAAAAATCTCGCCATCGATGAGACGAAGGCTATCACGGAAGTGAATCAAATCCCAAGTAAAATTGTTGCTGATTTTCCAGTGAATTCAAAATATGTATTCATGGCACTAAATGTAGGCGAGGACCATTTCGAAGACCGTTCCAAAAACTTTCAAACATATTATAATTGCATGAAAAGGTTAAAAAAATTGTATTTGGATTCTGGAGGGATCATAACTTTTTCAAAAATAGGTTTTAATAAAAAGATGGATCAAGGATTGGTTACATTTTTAATAAATAGACCGGGGAGACAGCATACATCTGGCATAGTATTTTTAGAAAAAAAGAAAGGACCGCTTCCTCATGTTTGGACTATTGAGGAGACAGATATATATGACTTTAATAATTAAAACACAAAAAGTGATTTTATGTTTTTTTTAAGCTGGCTATAGATTCTGGTTCAGGCATTGTCGGAGAGGATGTACTCCCGACGCTCGAAGATCAGGACAGCCAGGACCGGAAAAACCATACTAAAATACAGAAAATAAATCTTTATTCCGGGCCGAATTCATGAAAAACATCTTATTTAGTAAACGTAATTTCCAATTTATTTTCCAGATACTTGATTGATTCTTTTAGAAAAAGAGAAGCATTCTTTATCTGTTCTTTAGCAGCAGCCGGAGAAGCTTCAAAAAAATTTTTATAATCGCTTTTTTCCCTTAAAATTTCAGCCCTATGCAAATTATCAAGGTCAGTACGCGAAAATTCTCCTGTTTTTACATAATGATCGTGAAACATTGTTAATAACCCTGAATGAGATTTCGTTTCAATACCCTTCAATTCAAGAAGTGCTTTTACAGAATTGTAAATTGAGTAATATGATCTATTCAGTGAACCATTATAAAATCCGGATTTGGCTAAAAGTTCGGATTCTTCCAATAACATAGAAGCCTTAATAATATAATTTTTGATAATTTCTGTCGGCTTATGCTTCATATAAAAGAACACCCTCCCTTTTAATATTTCTGAATAATGGAATAACGTCGATGTTGTCATAAAATTCATTAGAATTTTCGGGAATAATCATAGGTACAATGTTATGTTTAATTGAGATATCAACTCCGACCTTAACCAATTTATTCAGGTATTTTCTTGAATCCACATCGGTAACATTTACCAAAACAAAAATATCCATGTCAGATTCAGATGTAGCTTCGCCCTTGGCATAAGAACCATATAAAAATACTTTATGAAGTTTTTTGGAAAACGATTTTTTCAATTCATCGACAATTTCGGATAGTATTTTAGCAAGCATAAGATTTTTAAGGGGATTTTTGTTTTTATTGCCCATAACTATAATATTATTCTAATGTTATTAAATGTCAATAGCCGGTGATTTGCAAGGGCAGTTTCTTCATATAAATCTTGAGATGGTTAATATCTTCAATCCTTCTTTTCGATTTGCAAATAGATTTTGTCTATTTTATTTTGCATTTCCATGGTTAGTTGCAGGGCCTTGGTTACGTGGATGTAATGGCGGATGTCGTCGAGGGAGAGGGCGCGGCCCTTGCGGTCCTTCAGCCACTTGGCCATGACTTGGTAGCCGCCGATCTGATATTCCCAGACCTCGGGCGGGATGTTGGAGAAATACTGGCTGTCATTGATGAAGACATTACCGGACAATTGGGTTAACAAGGGGCTTAAGCCCCTTGTTGATTCTTTCTTTGCGCCTGTGAGGCAATATTGGACCTTTTTGACGACATTGTCGCCGGATATCTCGAATTTGGAAAAGATTTTATCCAATTGCGGCGACTTCAGCAAATGGATGGCCGCCAGTTCTTCGCCGAGTTTCGCCATTTCTTTGAATATGTTTTTATCACCGGTGAACGGGATGCGCGGGAAATCGCTTTTCAGGAATTCAGCGTATTTTTTGCGGTAAATGTTCGCATACAGAACGGCATAAATATAATAAAAAATCTGTTCAGGGGTAGGGGAGGGTTTGATATCCTCCCGGTCAAACATATCGAATATTTTTGGATCAATATTCGGCGTGCGATTATTACCTTCAAACAATCTTTTTTTATTTTGATCTTGATATAAAAAAAGTGGAAAAAAATATGATCTTTCCCGTGTCTCTAAAGAAACAGTACAATCGTTAATAATTATATTCGAACACAAAGAATGTCTAAAATTTTCATTTACTTGTCGATTTGTGATCAATCCAATGTTTGATTCCAGCATATTTCGCATAACTTCATGACGAGACCTTTCAATCAAGGCATCATGAAAGAATATCCATTTAATATCAAATGGACGATACATAAGTTGAACAATTGATTTTTCAACAAAATGCGCATTTTTCTCGGCTTCCGCACGGAGAATTTCTCTGACTTTTTTTAATTTCCAGTTAGGTTTATCTTTCAAATGAAAAGTTTGCGCAATCATTTCATCCGGAATATCTTCATTAAGAAACATTTCAATTCTTTGGCATAGAGATCGTTTGTTTGCATCAATGACAAATTCATCCCTTGAAGTTACTATTCCGACGGAATTGACCGGAAAAATATCTGTAATCTTGAAATATTTTTCGTAAGCCGAGAATTGGGTTTCATCTCTCTCAATAAAAAAATAGGAATCGGACTTGGGATTGATCTTTTTCCATTTCAAAGAGTCAATATCTTTCTGGCCCAATTTATCATACTTGGTATCGCGTAAACCCCACATATCGGCATGAAAAATCCGGCAGTCTTTTTCATTTTTCTTTTTTATGAACAGAGCGATGGCCACTCCTTGCATGATGTCAAAAACGTTTTCGTCCTTGGAACCGTCGGGACATTTTTCTTTTTTCAAGGTGTTGCCATGCAAATCCAATATGTAAATCTCATTGAAACTGTTCATCAATGAACGGCGCATGCCGCGAAAGGTCGGGTTGTCGAGGTAGCCGTGATTGGTGATCATGCCGACCACGCCTTCGCCGTTTTGGTCGATTTTGTGCTGAGCGAAGCGGATGAACTTGACGTAATCGTCCTGCAGCCATTTGGGGTTTCTTTCTCCCAGCGGTTTTCCGTCAACATATTTGTAGGTGTCAATTTGAGCGCCTATCCAGGTTTTTATTTTTCTTTTTACTTCCTTTTCGTTTTGTACAACAGTGATGATTTTTTCGCTTAAATTGGCCGAATGACCCGAATAAGGCGGATTGCCGAGGATAACCAGGATCGGGGTTTCTTTTTTTATTATTCCGGCCTGTCGCGACTCCTCGGCCAGGGTGGCGATGCCCGGCAGGTTGCTCTGGCCGATCTCCTCCATTTCCAGGGTGTTGGTCAAATAAAGCGGGAAGCGCTCATGCTTGGCGTCAAGTTGGTAGCCCATCTCTTCAAGAACATAGGACATCTTCAAATGGCCTATGGCATAAGGAGCCATCATCAGTTCGAAAGCGTAAAAGTTCTTCAACAAATGCGAGCGGACAAAGTCGGAGGCCGTGCCAAGTCCGTATTGCGCCGTATAATTCTTGAAGGCCAGGCGGCAGGCTGCAGCGATGAAGGTCAGGGTGCCGGCGGCGGGATCGAGCACTTTGACCGAACGGTCGGCCAGGCCGTCGGTACGGGCGAATTTCTCCTTAAGCACAATGTCGAGGGAACGGACGATGAAGGAAACCACCGCCGTGGGCGTGTAATAGACGCCGCGCCTTTCGCGGGTTTTGGGATCGTACTCGCTCAAGAACGTTTCATAGAAGTGGAGAATGGGATCTTCGCCCTTGCCCAGCTGGTAAAATTCGTTGAGGATGACGCTGACGTCGACCGAGGCCAGCACTTCGGCGATGTCGTCGATGATCCATTCGAGCTGGACCGGCGGCTGTCCGAGGGAGATGAACTGAAATACGTCGTGCAGGATGCCGACAGTGCGCGGGATATATTCGATGGCGGAGCGGCGGTCGAATTCCCCCTCGCGGGCGCGGATGCGGGCCGCGAACAGTCCGTAGGTGATGGTCTGGGCGTAAAGGTCGTTGAACTCGCTTTCGGAAAGTCCGCTGATCAGGTAGGTCTTGAAGGCTTCGTAGAAACCGAGAATCTGGTTGCGGCCGCTCTCGTCCCTGGCTTTCAGTTCCGAAGCCAGGACCTGGTCGCGTAAAAAGCGGGTTCGTTTGGCAAGTTCCTGGGCCAGCCGCTTTGCATTCAGGTTCCGTGGAAAAGAATAGGAAAAAAAACGTTCAAAAATGCTTTTTAATTCCTCGCTGTTTTCAGCAACAGGCCTTGCCCCCAGTTTAGCCAGTGTGTGTTGGCGGCCAATAAAGGTCCGGCCGATCACTTCGCCATTGTGGAATAAACGGAATTCCAGAAAATTGGTCAGAATGAAATTGGGAAAAGTGGCCCTGTAGCGTTTGATCTGTTCACTGTTTTCGACGTCGTCAAGGTCGGTTTCGGGCTTTTTTGTTTCGATGTAACCGACGACTTTGTTCTTTCCGTCCCAAATGCGAAAATCGGGATTGCCGCCCTCGGTCTTGCGCGGCAAAGTGGTGACCATGATGCGCATTTGTCCGCAAGCCGCCCCCGATTCCTCAATGAATTTTTTCAGATCGGAATAATAACTTTCCTCACGGGCATCACCGCGGGTGAAAACCCGGTGAATGTCCTTCAAGTAGTTTTCGATTATGCTGTTAAACATTTACCTTTTCTCAAATTTGGATTATACCGCAAGGGGGAATTATTTGACAGGAAAAAAATTTTTCCGAATAACGTCAGGCGTTGTCCGAGAGGATATATTCCTTGCGCTCGAAGATGAAGACGGCCAGGAAGAGGAAGACACAGCCGGCGCCAAGGAGTATGAGTACCGACTCCATTGCCGGCGAGGGCTGCAGCTGGAAGATCAGGAAGCCGCCTTCTCCGGGCAGCACCGGCAGCAGCGACTTGATCCAGTGGATGATGGTGAATTTCTGGGTGATGCCGGGGAAATACTGCACCACGCTCTCCCAGCCGAAAACGAAGAACAGGCCGATGAGCACCGATTTTTTCATGAAAGCGCCGGCGGCGGTGAACAGGGCGCTGTAGCAGAACATGGCCAGCAGCGCCGTACCCAGGAATACCGCCAGCTCTTCCCAGGCGGCCGCTTCGCCCAGGCGGGTGAGGGCGGCGGCCAGGAAGCAGAGCAGGAAGCCGGCGCCGACCAGCAAGGTGGCCTGCAGGAAAGCGGCCAGGTACTTGCCCAGCAGCACGGCGCGGCGGCTGACCGGAACCGTGGTCAGGTAGACCAGCGTCTTGTTGTCCAGTTCTTCATTGACGATGGTCGAGCCGAAGAACAGCGCCAGCACCGGGATCAGCAGCTGGAAATACAGGACCAGCATGACCTTGGCGAAGAAATCGGCAGAAGCATCCGCGGCCAGGGAGCCGGCCGTTTCCATGACGCGGGCGGCCAGCATCAGCACGACCGGGATCAGGCTGAGCAGGATGAACACCCGCGTGCGCTTGGCCTTGAACCCGCTTTTAAAAAAACTGGCGAAAATGATTCGCGTGGGGTTTTGTGTTTGCATGTTCATTTCCCGATCAGGTAATCGAAAACCGCCTGCAGGTTGTCGTCAGGAGAGGTGATCTCCTCGATCTCCAGGCCGCTTTCGGCGATGAGACCGATCAGGACCGTGAAAAAAAGGTCGCGCTGATTGGTTTTGACTGTAAGGCTGTGCCCATCCTTATCGAAATCGACGCTTAGCACGAAATCGCTGTCGATGAGTTTTTGGGCCAGCTGCCGCGGCTGCAGGCAGCGAATGGAGACCTGGTGAGGATGACTGTCGATCAGGCCGCGGATGCGGTGGATGTCGCCCTTGGCAAAAATTTTCCCCTGGTGAATGAGAACGATCTCGCTGGTCATGGCTTCGATCTCGGGCAGGATATGCGAGGAAATGATCACCGTCCGTCCCTGCTTGCCATAGTCCTTGATCAGCTTCATGATCTTGATGCGCCACAGCGGATCGACGCCGCGCAATGGTTCGTCCAGCATCAGCATCTCGGGTTCATGGAGAATGCTGGATGCCAGGCGCAGGCGCTGGCGCATGCCGAAGCTGTAGCCTTTGATCTCGCGGTCCTTGCTTTCCAGCAGACCGACTGTGGCCAAAGCTTTTTCGCTCATCGCCCCGGCCTCGTTCCTGTCGAAGCCGTGCAGCCGGGCCAGCAGCAAGATGAACTGCCAGCCGCTCATTTCCATGTAGGCGCTGTCGTGCTCGGGGCAGAAACCGATGCGTCGGAACAGGCGATGGTTGCCGAAGACCGCTGCTCCGAATACCGTCAGGCTGCCGATCTTGGGTTTGAGTTGGCCGGCGGCGATCTTCAGGAACGTTGATTTGCCGGCGCCGTTGGGACCGAGCAGCCCGGTGATGCCGCTGCCGATTTCCAGGTTGATATCGCTGATGCCCAGGATGTTGCCGTACCACTTGGAGAGTTTTTCGGCCTTTAAAACGGCGGTCATGCGCGTGCCTCCGCCTTCTTGATGCGCCAGGAAAGCCAGCAGATGGCCAGGGCCGAAATGGCGGTGAGCAGCAGCGCCGAAAGCCAGGCCGGGAAGTTGAAGGCCGGCTTGGTGCCGAAGATGAAGCTTCCCAGCTGCTGGATGTTGCCGGGCAGCGAGACCAGGAAAAAATAGTCGCTTTTAAAAATGGCTCTCAGGATCTGGGCCAGGTTGTTGGAAAACATGTAGACCAGGAAGATGGCGATCTGGATGAACTTGGTGTTGGGGCTGAGAATGGAAAAGCCCAGGGTCAGGGAAGCAAGGAAAACACAGGCGATCAGGGGGAAAACCAGTATGCCCAGGAGCAGCAGGGGCGAAAATGCCAGGCTGCCGGAAAAAATCATCTTGAACAGCAGCAGCAGGATCCCCGGCAGCAGGGTGAAAGACAGCAGGTAAAAAAGCACAATGGCGAATTTCCCGGTCAAGTAATCGCCCCGCGACAGGGGCCTGGCGAAATACAGCGGAAAGGCCTTGGATTTCAGGTCGGCCGAGATCAGGTCGGCGCCGCTGAAAATGCTGAGGATGACCAGCATGAAGATCAGGAATCCGTTGGCGTAAAATGTTTTGAAAAGTTCGGCGTCGCTTTTGAGCAGGCGGACCAACTCACTGAAAATTTTCAATTCGGGCTTGGTGGAGACGTATACGGCCGCCAGAAAAACAAAAAATGTAGAGGCGCTCAGGGAAAAGATGAGCTTGGCGTACTTTTTCCTGAAAACGGTTTTCACGCCATTGAGGGTGATGGGCAGCCAGTTGAAGTGCGAGAACTTCAATTCGCCTTCCCAGTGACGGTATCCTTTCTCTCTAATGTCCATTTGCTTCATTGATAACGTCCATGAAAGCGTCTTCCAGGGATGTCCGGCTCTGCCTGAAATGGCGGATCTGCACGCCGGTTTCGTGAGCGGCCCGAAACAGCGCGGCCGGTGCGACATCGCCGGGCAGCAGAATGTGGAGCAGCGTCTGGTCTTTTTCCTCGACCCCGCAGTGCAGGGACCGCAGTTTTGCGAAGAACGGCGCCTGCTCGCCGACCACCTTGATCTCATAGATGTTGAAGTTGTCTTTTTTGAGCCCGGCGATGGATTCTTCGGCCACGATACGGCCTTTATTCATGATGACCACCTGCCGGCAGGTGCTTTCGATATCTGGCAGCAGGTGCGAGGAAATGATGATGTTCATGCTTTCCTTTTTGGCGATGTCGCGGATGAGTTCCAGCATTTCCTTGCGTCCGGCGGGATCCATGCCCGAAGTGGGCTCATCGAGCAGCAGCAGCTTGGGATCGTGGACCAGCGCCTGGGCCAGCTTCAGCCGCTGCTTCATGCCGGCGGAATAGGTCTCTACCTGACGGTAGCGCGATTCTTCCAGGCCCACATAATACAGGACATCGTGGGCCCTTTTCATGGCTTCCTGGCGCGGCATGCCGCTCAATTCGCCCAGGTAAGCGGTTAAGGCAACGGCGTCCATGCCCGGGATCAGGCAGTCGCTTTCCGGCATGTAGCCGATGCCGCGGCGCAGGGATTTTTGTTTTTCGGCCAGAGCCTGGCCCATGATCTCGCCCCGGCCCGAAGCCGGGACCAGGAAACCGAGCAGCAGCTTCATCAGCGTGGTCTTGCCCGCGCCGTTGGGGCCGAGCAGGCCGAAAATACCGGCGGGCAGGCTCAGCGAAATGTTGCTGATCGCCTCAATGTCGCCGTAGCTGAAACTGATGTTTTCCAGTTTAATCATTTCTTTGATGTCTGAATGGTGACTATACGCAAGCCGCAACGGAAAAGTTCATCACCGCTGTGTTGACTTGTTTGATTTTTTTTCTGACTGTGCTATATTCCCCGGTGATGACAGCTGCAAAGTTTTTTAAGGAGACAATCATGAAAAAGAAAGTACTGGTTTTGACCCTTGTTTTTTTTATGCTGCTGCTGGTGCCGGCCTGCAAGAAAAAGGCGCCCGGACAAATAAGCAGTGAGGCCATGCTGGCCATGGTACCCGAAGGCCCCTCCATGCTCATTGCTTTCAATTTTCAGCAGTTTGCCGCTTTGGATCTTTTCGACAAGATGATCAAGGATGATTGGCAGAAAAACGCCAAAGCCGGTAAAGCTTTCAAGAATTACGGTGATTTCGTCCAACAGACCGGCATCGATCTTCAAAAGGATGTTTTCGCGGTGGTCGGAGCCATGTACGGCGGCGTTGACAGCGAAAACCAGGAAATGGTGGGCATTGTCAACATGAAATATGATGCCGACAAGTTGTTGGCCGTGCTTAAAAAGAACCAGGCACTCACAGCCGAAGAAAAATACCGCGACCGGAATATTTACACTTTAAAAAATGAAGATTCCGCCAAGGATACCCGCCTGGCTTTCCTGAACAAGACCAATATTGTCATCGGCTCTCAGCTTCAGGTCAGGAAGACCATTGACCTTTCCCTGGACAAGGGCAAAAACGTTCTGCAGACCGCCAGCCTGATGAAATATGTGGACAAGCTAGACAAAAAAAGCATGTTCTGGCTGGCCATCGGCACTATCCCGGAAAAAATGAAAAGCGCTCCAAGCGGCGGCTTAATGCCCATGGATCTGAGCAAGGCCGAAGCTTTTACCGCTTTTATGGATTACAAGAACAAGAATTTTTCCGGTGAATTCCGCTTGATCTCTTATAATGAGGAAGGGAACAAGCAGATCGCCGACATGCTCAACGGCCTAAAATCGCTGGGCGCCATGGGCTCCGCCAAGGAACCCGAGCTGGCCCAGCTACTCAACAGCATCCAATTGAGTTCCGCGACTGACCACATCAAGCTGACCTTTTCCCTGTCCGAGGAGTTGATGAACAAGCTGGGCGCCAAAGCCAAGGCCGCTACCATGGTTCCCCCGGCCGGTCCGATTCAGCCGGACCAATTTCCCGTCGAATAGGGACCGATTTTAGATCGGTTGCGGCGCTGACGCCGCAGCGGAGGTTTGCCCATGAATTGGCTGTTTGCCCTGCCCGGACTTTTGGTTTTGCTACTGGCCGTGCTGTTCTTCATGGGTAGGAAAAAACATACTGGCGGCCTGTTCCGGCAGACCGCCCTGCAGCTGCTGCTATTGATCGTTCTGACCGCGGCCATTGCGCTGTTCAGCAGCGACCTACTCAGAAGGCTTTTTTATGCGCCGCGGCTGATATTCATCCTCTTGCTGTTGTTCTGGTTTTTGCTGCTGATCCTGGTCATCAGGATCCTGGCCTATTTCGTGTTCGATTTCCTGGTCGTAAAAAAGCAGGGAATCCGTTACCCCAAACTGGTAAAGGAAGTGGTGGTTTTTGTCCTCTATATCGTCGGCATCCTGCTGATCCTGAATTACTACCTGAACATCAGGCCCACGGCGCTCTGGGCTTCATCGGCGGTCCTGACCGTGGTGATCGGCTTCGCCCTGCAGGACATCCTGGGCAACCTGTTTTCCGGCATCGTCCTGAATTTTGAAGACTCTTTCAAGCTCGAGGACTGGGTGCGCATCGGCGACCGCGAGGGGCGGGTGGAGCAGTTCGGCTGGCGCTCATTCAAGATCAGGACCATCGACCGGGAACTGATAGTCATTCCAAACCAGGCGGCGTCGAAAGCCGAGGTCCTGATCTACGGTTCGGGACGACAGCCCGTTTGCCTGAAAATCGGTGTGGGTGCCAGTTACCAGGACAGCCCCGACCGGGTGGGCGCCGCCATCCTCAAAGCCCTGGAGTCCATGCCCGAAATTCGCCGTGACCCATTACCGGTGGTGCAGCTGGTGGATTTTGCCGATTTCTCGCTGAATTACCTGGTCAAGTTCTGGATCGACGATTACGCCCGGCACAACGTCATCGCCTCCGAGGTCCGGCGCCGCATTTGGTACGCTTTCCGGCGCCAGGGCATCGAGATCCCCTACCCGAAGCGCGATGTCTACATGAAGCAGGAGCGGAGCGCGGAGATCCCCCGGCAGGCTCTGGCCGAAGTTCTGCAAGGCAACGATGTACTGCGCGAGATCGAGGCGGAGAAGTTCCGCGATCTGCTGGCCGCTGCCGAATACAAGGTTTTCGGCAGTGGCGAAATCATCATCCAAGAAGGCGACGAAAGCGATTATTTTTATCACATCTATTCCGGCGCCGTAAATGTGCTCAAGAACGCCCAGGTCATCGCCCGGCTCGCGCCCGGTGACTTTTTCGGTGAGATTTCCCTGGTCACCGGGGAAAAATTCAACGCCACGATCGTGGCCGACCGGGAAAGTGTCATCATCCTGGTGTCGTCGGCCCGCTTCAAACAGGTGATCGACATGAACGAAAAAATGGCCATGAAACTTTCGCAATTGATCACCCGGCGCCAGGAGGAAATGAGGCTTTTCAGCGAGAAAAATCTGAGGACGGACAGCGCCGATCTCCATAAAAGATCCGCAAACCTGTTCAAGCGCATCCTGAATTATTTCGCCACTAAAAAATAAAAGAGGGAATTGTTGCAGCAATATACCATTTGTGGTATGTTATTGCTATGAAATGGAGTCAATTGCTGAAAATGGTCGGTCGCGAACCATTTTTCCATTCCAGTCTTCTTAGAGCGGGTCCAGTCAGCACGGTAGATTTGGGGAAGCAACTTTCACGATGGGTGAAAGCAGGTTCGTTACTCAAGATTCGTCGTGGCTTGTATACGTTTTCAGATGAATACCGACAGACTCGTCCCCACCCTTTTGCTCTGGCCAATCAAATAAAAAAAGGATCTTATGTCAGTCTCCAATCCGCCTTGGCTTATTATCAATTGATTCCGGAATACGTAGCCCAGGTTACCAGCATCAGCACGGGACGTCCGGAAACCGTTTCCAATCCTTTAGGAGATTACATTTTCAAGCATGTGAAAAAGGTGCTTTTTTTTGGATTTCAAACCATTGAGATGGTCAAGGGTCAACCGGTCTTTATCGCCAGGCCGGAAAAAGCATTGCTGGATCTTGTTTATTTGACTGCAAAAACTGATTTTCTGAATTATTTACAGGAATTAAGGCTGCAAAATACCAATATCCTGAAAGAGGATATTTTATGGGAATTGGCCAACAGAAGCGGTTGCCCAAAGCTTCTTTGTTCAGTGCCGCTCATTTTATCACATTGCCAGGACCTGCAAGAGCAATGAAAGACTATATTAAACAGATCAATGCCTCAGCGGCCAATGAGCTCCAAGCCCGAAACATGACCAGGGAATATCTCCAGGCACGTATTCTGCAGCTTCTTCAGGAGAGCGGAGCATTCGCCACCTGGATTTTTCATGGCGGAACGGCATTGAGGTTTTTATATAGGCTGCCGCGCTACTCCGAGGATTTGGATTTTTGTTTGTTGCCGCCTTCCGGGACTTTAAATCTGGCCAACACAGTTGATTATGTTCAGCGGGCTTTGGCAGCTGAAAACTATCAAGTTGAAATTAAGACCTCCGGAAAAACAGCAGTCAAAAGTGCCTGGCTGCGATTTCCAGGCTTGTTATATGAACTGGGTTTATCCAGCCATCAGAATGAAATTCTTTCGCTTAAGCTTGAAATCGATACCAATGCACCTGGTGGGGGCAAAACAACCACAACCATTATTCGTCGTCATGTTTTGTTGAACCTGTTTCATTATGACCAGCCATCATTGCTGGCCGGGAAACTCCATGCCATTTTTTCGCGTCCCTATACCAAAGGACGGGACCTTTTTGACTTGTTCTGGTATTTGTCCGATCCATTATGGCCGGATCCCAATATCGAGTTTTTGCAGCAGGCGCTCAAACAGTCAAGGTGGTCAGGACATGTCGTTCATTCGTCAAATTGGGCACAGGTGATGGCCCAAAAAATTTTAACATTGGATTGGAAAAAGGTAATAGATGATCTTCAACCTTTTGTGGAAAGAAAAAACGATTTGCTCATGCTCACCCGGGAAAACATGATTAAACTATTAAAAAAATCTCCTCGCTGCAAACCCTGAGATTTCCGATCTGTCTATTGACATTTCAGATAAATATCCTCAAAATGCAAGCATGGAAAAAATTGATTTTCCTGTAAGTGAGATGGAAGAGTTGTACAAAAAGATCGGCAAGTAGGACATCGAGCTGGAGTTTTTAAAAAAAAGTACGCGCAAATGATGTCGAAGTGAAGCAAGGGATGCTGGAATCATTTCACGAGAAGCTGAGCATCCGCGAGCAATGCCGGATC
Organism: Acidobacteriota bacterium; assembly: GCA_018897435.1. GTDB lineage: Bacteria > Acidobacteriota > Aminicenantia > UBA2199 > UBA2199 > UBA2199. Next base: position 17,062 of record JAHIKI010000090.1, read on the forward strand.
ATAGCGATGCCGCGTTCCCGGTATTACTACAAGCCGCAACCGATAATGTTGGACATGAATATCGCGGGGGAGATCGACCGCATCTACACGTCGCGGCTGTATTACGGGACCAGGCGCATTCGTGCGGAGATGAGACGCATCGGATATGTCATCGGCCGTAGCCGGATACGGCGACCACCTCATTGGGGGCAATGTAAAAGGTGAAAAAGTATATTTTCACAGTTATTATTTTTATTTTGAGTATTAATGTATTAGCTCAGAACAATATTGATAGTTTAGAAATAAAATTAAAAACTGTATCTGGTAAAGAAAGAGTTGATATTTTAAACCAATTATCAACAAGATATTATACGCTGTCACCTGAAAAGGTAATAAAATACGGGCAACAAGCATTAGAACTATCACAAAAATATAATTATAGTAAAGGAAGAGCCTATGCTTTAAAAAATATCGGTGCAGGAAATTATTATTTAAGTAATTATGACAAAACTTTAGAATACTATTTAAATTCTTTGAAAATAATGGAAGAGATTGGAGATATAGAAGGTGTTTCTAATATTTTAAACAATATCGGCGTTGTTTATTGGAAATTAAACAATTACGATAAAGCTTTAGAAATCTATACTGAATCATTAAAAATAATGAAAGAATTAGAAAATAGAGAGGGGATTGTAAGGAGTCTAAATAATATTGGGCTTATTTATTTAACATTAAAGAATTATGAAAAGGCATTAGAAATTTTATTAGAAACATTAAAGATAACAAAAGAGATTGGTGATACAAATAATATTGCTTATTGTTTGAATAATATTGGAAATAATTATTGGTATTTAGGGAATTATGATAAATCTTTGGAATACTATATGGAATCATTAAAAATAAATGAAGAAATTAATAATAAATATGGTATTGCTGTGAGCATAAAGAATATTGGTGGTATTTATTTAAAACTTAAAAATTATGATAAATCATTGACATATCTTAAAAAAGGATTGAAATTAGCTAAAGAAATCGAAGCAAAAGACCTTCTCCAAAATATCTACGAAGCTTTCTACGAATTTTATAATGTAAAAGAGAATTATAAAAAATCACTTGAATATTATAGGTTGTATTCAGAAGTAAAAGATAGCATTTTTACAGAAGAGAGCAGCAAAAAGATTGTAGAGATGCAGACAAAATATGAGACAGAAAAGAAGGAAAAGGAGAATGAGGTTTTAAGAAAGAATAATGAGATCCAAAACTCAGAAATAATTCGCCAAACAAATATTCGTAATTCATTTATAGTTATTTCTTTATTGATTTTAATATTAGTCTTTGTGATTTATCAACGTTATAGAGGTAAGAAGAGAGCTAATAAAATGCTTTCAAATAAAAATCAACAGATTAATGATCAGAAGAATCAATTATCCAAAACTTTAGCAGAGTTGCGTGAGACTCAGAAAACATTAGTAGAAGTAGCTCACAAAGCAGGTATGGCAGAGATTGCAACTGGAATTCTTCACAATGTTGGTAATGTGTTGAACAGTGTAAAAGTATCTTCTCAATTTCTAAAAGAGAGGGTTGAGGATTCGAAAGTGAAAGGTTTAAAAAAGGCAGTAAATTTAATTAAAGAGCATGAACATGATCTGGGTAGTTATATTACCTCAGACGAGAGGGGCAAGATGCTTCCTAAATATTTAATTAAACTAGTAGAGACTTTGAAGGAGGAGCAGGATATATATTTGGAGGAGCTGATTAATCTAAATACAGGAATTAGTCATGTTGAAGAGATTGTTGCTGTGCAGCAGGATTATGCAGGAGTTTCAGGGGTTACAGAAAAGATATTATTAACAAAGATGATGGATGATGTAGTTAAAATGTATCGTGATTCTTTTAGAACAAATAAAATAGAGGTATACAATAATTATTCTAAGGTTAGTCCGGTATTAATAGAAAAGGGTAAGTTAATGCAGGTATTTGTTAATATATTAAAGAATGCAAAGGAGTCATTGATTATGAAAAGTGAAGGAGATAAGGTAATAACAATAAATATTTCAGAAGATAAGGAATCCCAGAATGTGGAGATAATTGATAATGGAGTTGGGATAAATGAGGAGGATTTGGAAAGTATATTTTTATATGGATTTAGTACAAAAGAGCATAGTAAAGGGTTTGGGCTTCACACCAGTGCTTTGACAGTAGCAGAATTTAATGGAAAGATATTTGCCAATAGTGATGGAAAAGATAAAGGATCAAAATTTACAATAATTATTCCAAAAAATTAAATGGGGATAAAATGGATGATAATAACAAAAAGAACAGAAGGATATTGATAATTGATGATAATAAACAGATTCACCAGGACTTTAAAAAAATATTAGTTATTGGAAAGAAAAAGGAGGCAGATCTAGATGAAATAGAAAAAGCTCTATTAGGTGAAACAAAAGGATTAAAGATAGAGGAATTTGTCGTTGATTGTGCATTTCAGGGAGAAGAAGGTTTGAAGATGGTTGAAGAATCACTTGAGAGAGGAGAACCATACTCTGTAGCTTTTGTTGATGTTAGAATGCCTCCTGGCTGGGATGGTATTAAGACAATATCAAGTATATGGAAAGTATATAAAGACTTGCAAATTGTTATTTGTACTGCATATTCTGACTATTCATGGAAAGGTATTGTTGAAAAATTTGGATATTCAGATAAACTCTTTATTCTTAAAAAGCCGTTTGACAATATTGAAGTGCGACAACTTGCTTGTGCTTTAACTGAGAAATGGGAGCTTACGAGAATTGCTAACCTAAATATGTCTGAACTTGAAAGGAATGTTGCAGTAAGGACTAAAGAGTTGATGGAATCGGAGGAGAAGTACAGGACAATGATTGATTATTCAAATGATATGATTTGGACTTTGGATAGAGAAGGTAATTTTTTATATTTTAATAAAAAATCAGAAGAGATAACTGGACATAAGATAAATGAAGGGGTTGGAAAAATATTTGATCCATTGATTTTTGAAGAGGATCTGGAAAAGGTTAAAAATGTTTTTAAAGAAACATTGAAAGGAAAATCCAATCATTATGAAGTAAGAATTTATAAGAGTAATAGTGAAATATTGTTTTTGTCTGTAAATACTGCACCTATATATAAAGATGGAAATGTAATTGGAACTGTTAGTTTTGGAAGAGATATAACAGAGAGGAGAAAGATGGAGGAGGAGCTTTTAAAAGCTTCGAAGCTTGAGTCAATTGGAATACTTGCAGGTGGTATAGCGCATGATTTTAACAATATTTTAACGGGGATTATAGGTAATATATCAATTGCAAAGATGTATGTGAGTTCCCAGGATAAGGTATATGATGTATTGACAAAGATGGAAGGTGCATCATTTCAAGCCAAGAATTTGACGCATCAGTTATTAACCTTTGCTAAGGGAGGAGCTCCGGTAAAGAAGGTAACTTCTATAAAGGCTTTAATAGAGGATTCTACTATATTTGCTTTACGGGGTTCAAATGTTAAGCCTGAATTTTCATTTGCTAAAGATTTATGGAATGTAGAGGTAGATGAGGGTCAGATAAGTGAAGTTATAAATAATTTGATTATAAATGCAAATCAGGCTATGCCAGATGGAGGAGTAATAAATGTGTATGCTGAGAATGTGCATGTAAGCAAGGGAGATGTTCTTTCCATAGGAGAAGGTAAGTATGTAAAGATAGTGATAGAGGATAAGGGTATAGGAATAGCGGAGGAGTATTTGCAGAAGATATTTGATCCCTTTTTTACTACCAAGCAGGAGGGTAGTGGTTTAGGTCTTTCAACAACATATTCAATTATCAAGAAGCATGATGGATATATTGATGTAAAGTCAGATATAGGAAAGGGGGCTAGTTTTTATATATATCTTCCTGCATCAGAGCGAGAGGTATTACGTTTTGATAATCATGATTTTGAGTCGATTAGGAGAGGTACAGGCAGGGTATTGGTAATGGATGATGATGAGCTGGTCAGAAATGTAGCAAGAGAGATGCTTGAGATGATTGGTTATGAGGTGGAGTTTGCAAGAGATGGATTGGAAGCGCTAGAGAAGTATAGATTGGCAAAGGGATCAGACAAGGTTTTTGATTGTGTGATATTAGATTTGACAGTACCGGGAGGAATGGGAGGTAGGGAATTGATAAAGGAGTTGATTAAGATAGATTCAGGAGTTAAAGCAATAGTGTCGAGTGGTTACTCTAATGATCCGATAATGGGAAATTATAGGGATTATGGATTTTCAGGAGTAGTTCCCAAACCGTATAAGATTAAGGAGCTAAGTAAGGTTTTATATGGAGTTGTAAAGAATTTAAAAGATGTAAAGGAAAATAACTGAATTGAAAAAATCAGAAGTTTTAAGAGAAAATATAGAAAAAAATAACGAAAAACACCGTTTTAGCCTGCCGGAACTTTCCATCTGGCCAACACAGTTGATTATATTCAGCGGGCTTTGGCAGCTAAAAACTATCAAGTTGAAATTAAGACCTCCGAAAAAACAGCAATCAAAAGTGCCTGACTGCGATTTCCAGGCTTGTTATATGAATTGGGTTTATCCAGCCATCAAAATGAAATTCTTTCGCTTAAGCTTGAAATCGATACCAATCCCTGAGATCGGATCAATGAGTACATGCACAATCGAAGTGATCTTTCAATTCCGTTTTAAGAATACCTATAGAGTCTTGGCCGAGGCCGATGGGGAAAATTCGGTAAGAGAATTCAATGAAAATAATAATAAAAGGAGTACAGGGGTACAATGTTTTAATAAAATATAATGGATGAATCTTATATTTCTTTTACAATTAAATATACAGTGGGGCAACGGGGACGCCCATTAGAAGGTAAGTGTCAAGTAGGCAAACTCCGCAAACCTGTTCAAGCGCATTGTGAATTACTTCGCCGGTTAAAAGTGAGGGCCAGGATTATTTTTCCGCTATTTTCTTGCGGTTGAGGGAATAGATCCCGGGCAGGGCCTTGAAGCGGCTGATGATTTCGTTCAGCTGGAACATGTCCTTGACTTCAAAAATAATGGTGATGCGGGCCATGGCCTGGCTGGCCTGCTCCAGCTCGATTTTTTTGATGTTGGAGTTGCTGGCCGCGGTGATGCCGGTGATGGTGCTGAGCATGCCCGGCTTGTCGGCTGCCAGCAGCTGCAGCTTGACCTGATAGGAGTGCTCGGACACTTCGTTCCAGCTGACCCGTTTCAGCCGCGAGGGAATCTCCAGATTGATGTTGGGGCATTTTTTATTGTGAACGACCAGGCCGCGGTTCTTGGTGATATAGGCGATGATCTCTTCGCCCTTGATCGGGTGGCAGCATTTGGCAAAAATGAAGTCGATGTCCGTTTGGCCTTCGACGCTGATCAATTTGTGCAGTCCCGCTCTGCGGGAGGCAGCGGGTTTTTTGACCGGCTTGATCTCCACGGTGCTCACTTCGGGGAACAGGCTTTTCAGCGCCTGCCTGTCCAGCATTTTTTTGCCGCTGCCCACGTCCTGGAGAAATGTCTCCAGGTCGGTGTAATGGATCGCTTGCAGCCTTTTTTCTATGTCCTGTTCGTTGAACTTGAGGCGGGATTTTTTGGCGTATACGCGCAGGACCTTTTGCCAGATACGGCGGCCTTTTTCCTTGGCAAAGGCGAATTCTTCCTTCTGCATGAAGGCCATGATCTTTCTTTTGGCGCGGGTGCTGACCACGAATTTAAGCCAGTCGGCGCTGGGCTCGCTGTTTTTCTGGGTGATGATCTCGACCACGTCGCCCGAGTTCAGTTTGGTGCGCAGCGGCACCAGCTTCTCGTTGACGATGGCGTTCTTGCAGTGATCGCCGACCTCCGAATGGATGGCATAGGCGAAATCGATCGGGCCGGATCCGGCCTTGAGGTTGATGACTTTGCCCTTGGGAGTGAAGACATAAATTTCATTGGGGGTCAGATCGCGCTTGATCAGGCTGAGGAATTCCTTGGGATCGGGATTGGTCTTGTGATAGTCGATCATTTCCCGGAACCACTCCAGGCGGTGGTCGTTTTCGAGGAAAGCCAGGCCTTCCTTGTATTTCCAGTGGGCGGCGATGCCTTCCTCGGCGTTGCGGTGCATTTCGCGGGTGCGGATCTGGACCTCGAATTTGACCCCTTCGCGGGTGATGATGGTGGTGTGGATCGACTGGTAGAAATTGATCTTGGGGTTGGTGATAAAATCGCGCCAACGGGAGGGGATGTGTATCCACTGCTGGTGGATGGCGCCCATGATGACGTAGCAGTTGGCCACGGTATTGGTGATGATACGCAGGGCCAGCAGGTCGTAGACGTTCTCGAGTTCAATGTTCTGCTTCTGCAGTTTGCGATAGATGGAGATTTCGCGCTTGATGCGGTATTGGATCTCCGCTTTGATCTTCAGTCCATGCAGCAGCCCCTGGATCTGTTTTTTTAAGGATTCCACCTGCTTCATGGCCCAGCCGTATTTGTCGCTGACTTCGGTTTTGATGCGCTGGTATTCTTCGGGATGCATATAGGTGAAAGCAATGTCTTCCAGTTCATCGCGGATCTTGCCCATGCCCAGGCGATAGGCGATGGGGGCGTAAATTTCCAGGGTTTCGCGGGCGATCTTGACCCGCTTTTCATCGCTCAAGGGCGCCAGGGTGCGGATGTTGTGCAAGCGGTCGGCCAGCTTGATCAGGATGACCCGCACGTCGGCGGTCATGGCGATGATCATTTTTTTTAGGGTTTCAGCATGGGCGTCCTCGACATCCACTTCGGATATCTTGGAAATTTTTGTCACCCCCCAGACGATATCGCTGATCTCCTGGCCGAAAAGTTTGGCCAGGTCTTCCCGGGAGTATTGCGTGTCCTCGATCACGTCGTGCAGTAGGCCGGCGGCAATGGATATTTCGTCCAGCTTCATGTCGGCCAGGATCCCGGCCACGGTCAAAGGGTGGGTGATATATGGCTCGTTGGAGGCCCGTTTCTGGTTCAGATGGGCGTTGGTGGAAACCATGTAGGCTTTTTTCAGCAGTTCGATGTTGGCTTCCGGGTAATAGCTTACTATTTTTTCCCGCAGTTCGTGAAAGCGTTTGATCATTTTTATATATTATATATCAATTTGCGCCGATAGCAACGATATGGCTGAAAATAACGGCCCCAAATGCCACCTGCGACGACGCCGTTCACATTGAAAGCAGAGGAAACAGGACCTGTTCACGGCAAATTGAAGCACTATCCAATGCGTTTTTGCGAATAGTGAAGCAAACGATTTGAATTCGTTGTTGCACTTAAAAGCATGAAATTCCATAAAAGAAAATATTTCTTTTATTTAAGAGGAATAAAAAAAGAACAATTTTTATTGTTTTGTATATTTTTTAGTGTTAATATTTTATTCAACAAAATTACATGATTTCCATAAAAAAGTTTTTTTGGAGAATTTCTCCGTCGTTAACGAGCGGCATAAGAAATTTCTCAGCCGATAGTTGCCGCCAAATCAGGGGAGGAAGTTAATGAAAAAAATCGTATTATTCATGCTGGTCGGATTGTGTTTGCTGGCCCTGCCGGTCCGGGCCCAGATCAACCTGCTGCACGAATTTGCCGGCGGCGCTACCGATGGTTCATATCCAAATGGATCACTGATCATTTCTGGCTCGACTCTCTATGGTACAACCTTAGAAGGCGGCGATAGTGATTGGGGGACAGTATTTAAAGTTCAGATCGATGGCACAGGACATACTGTTTTGCACAAATTTTCCGTCGGCGTTTCTGATGGCGCAAGCCCAACAAGATCCCTGATCCTTTCCGGCTCGACCCTCTATGGAATGACATTTCAAGGTGGAAGTGGTTATGGCACGATATTCAAGGTACAGATTGATGGCACAGGTTTTACTCTTTTGCATGAATTTGCCGGAGGTACTGCAGATGGGAGAAGCCCATGGGGATCTTTGATACTTTCAGGATCGACACTCTTTGGCATGACCTATTTTGGTGGCGACAGTAATTTTGGCACGGTATTCAAGATACAAACTGATGGCACAGGTTTTACGCTTTTGCATGAATTTGCTGGAGGTACTGCTGATGGGAAAAGCCCATGGGGATCTTTGATACTTTCAGGATCGACACTCTTTGGCATGACCTGTTTTGGCGGTGACAGTAATAAGGGCACGATTTTCAAGATAGAGACGAATGGCACCGGTTTTACACTACTGCACGAATTTGCCGGTGGCGCTAACGATGGAGAATCTCCAAGAGGAGATCTAATTCTTTCCGGTTCGACCCTCTTTGGTATGACCTGTTTCGGTGGCAACAATTTTGGTGGCACGATATTCAAGATCCAGAACGATGGCACAGGATTTGCTTTGCTGCACGGATTTGCCGGTGGCTTTTCTGATGGGAGAACTCCATATGGATCCCTGATCCTTTCCGGTTCTACCCTTTATGGCATGACAAATAGTGGCGGTGATGGTGGAAAAGGCACAATATTCAAGCTACAGACAAATGGTAGCAGCTTTGCCCTGCTGCACCCATTTGCTGGGGGATCTGACGATGGAGCATGGCCAGAGGGTTCCCTGATCATTGACGGTACCAGCCTATATGGGTTGTCAAAAAATGGTGGTGATAGTGATATGGGAGTGATTTTTTCCCTGCCGCTGTCTACGGTTAACAACATCACGATTACATCGCCCAACGGCGGTGAGAACTGGACGATTGGTTCAGAGCATGATATTACCTGGACTTCGACCGGATCCATAACCAATGTCAATATCTATTATTCGACCAACAACGGCGCCAGCTGGAGCACGGAAGTGTTCGGTACAGCCAATGACGGTAATTATACCTGGACCGTTCCCGCCTTTACCTTCCCTCCAACATCTTCGACTACCTGTCTGGTCAGGATCAGCAACGCAACCAATGGAGTTCCAGTTGACACTAGCGACGACATATTCGCCATGTCGGTCTACGTCGCCCCAACGATCACCGTCACCTCGCCTAATGGCGGCGAGAGCTGGATGGTGAGTGACAGTCATGATATAACCTGGACTTCGACTGGCACGATCGCGAATGTGAAAATTGAATATTCCATCAATAATGGCAGCTCCTGGAGCAATATTGTCACCTTCACTGCCAACGACGGCAGCTATTCCTGGACCATTCCCGACACGCCTTCCACGACCTGCCTGGTGCGGATTAGCGACGCGGCCGACAACGATTCGAGCGACAGCAGCGACGCCGTGTTCACTATATTGGCCTACGTCGCCCCAACCATCACCGTCACCGCGCCCAACGGCGGCGAAACGTGGACTGCTGTTTCTAGCCACAACATCACCTGGAGTTCGACCGGCATCATCGCCAGCGTCAACATCGATTATTCGACCAACAATGGCAGCAGCTGGAGCCCGGTGGCGGCCGGCACGGCCAACGACGGTATTTACAGTTGGACGGTGCCGAGCACACCTTCGACGACCTGCCTGGTGCGGGTCCGTGATGCCGTGGACAGCGATCCGAGCGACAGCAGCGACGCGGTGTTCACCATCGCCGTACCGGCCGAGACCGTTTCCGCGCCAAGCACACCCAGCGGCCCGACTACCGGGATTAACAACACCAGCTATGCCTTTTCCACCGACGGTTCGACCTCCAATCTTGGACATTCCATTCAGTACAAGTTCGACTGGGATGACGGCAGCGATTCGGGCTGGCTGGCTGCAGGCACTACCCAGGCTTCGCACAGCTGGTCTGCCAACGGCACCTACGACGTGCGGGCCATGGCGCGCTGCGTAACGCACACCGACATCGAGTCGCTGTGGTCGGAAACCCATGCGATCATCATTTCAGATACCGGTACCCTCTATTACAATTCTCCATCACAGCAGAAGGTGCTGCCTGAGGTGATCTGGTCGGCGGCCACCGGCGGCGGCACCTGGATGTCGGAGGTGCAGGTGACCGACGTCAGCGGCAGCTCGCAAGTATCGGTCTATTACAACGCTGCGTCCGGGCGGCGGGGTCCGTTTCTGCTGTGGGACAACAGTGCCGGCGGTGCTCTCAGCAGCGTCAAGTACACCAACCTGCTGGAGACCATCGACGGCCTTGATAGCGAGACATTCACCTATTATGGCACGGTGGGGGCGGTGGAGTTCATCACCCAGGACGGCAATCACACGGTGCAGGCGGCGGCGCGGACGCTGAACGGCAGCTA
>JAHIKI010000091.1 GCA_018897435.1 Acidobacteriota bacterium
GGCCTGGATCTCCACCAGGCCTTCGGTGTTTTTTAAATAGGCCAGGGTGCTGGCCAGTGATTTTCTGTCACCGCCCCTGCCGCCGATGATGGTCAGAGTGAAAAAGACGATCAAAACCACTCCCAGTCCGGCCGCGACCGCGTAGATCATCTTGTTGGATCTTTCGGGATTGATTTTTTTTATTTTTGTCCTGATCATGATTTTTCAGCGGTTTGGCTTCAGGGGACCACGACATTGTTGAAAACATCGTTGATGATATCGTCGCTGCTCAGGGCCTCGGCCTCGGCTTCATAACTAAGAATAATGCGGTGGCGCAGGACATCGCGGCCAATGGTTTTGACGTCTTCGGGGGTAACGTAGCCGCGGCGGCGGATAAAGGCCAGGGCCTTGGCCGTTTCGGTCAGGTAAATGGAAGCCCGGGGCGAAGCGCCGAATTGGATCAGGTTTTTCAGTTTGGCTATGCCCGCCTCCTGGGGAAAGCGGGTGGCAAAAACCAGGTTGATGATGTAATCCTTGATACGCTCGTCCATGTATACCAACTGGTAGGATTTCTGCAGTTTGGCCAGAGCGGCTTTGCTTAAGACAACCTTGAGAGGAATGTCGCCGCCGCCGGCCATGCGGCTGACGATCTCCTTTTCCTCGTCCTTGAGCGGGTAGGTGACCCTGACCTTGAGCAGGAAGCGGTCGATCTGGGCTTCAGGCAGGGGGTAGGTCCCCTCCTGCTCGATTGGGTTCTGGGTGGCCATGACCATGAACGGCTTGGCGATGGGATGGCTCTCGTCGCCGATGGTTACCTGCAGTTCCTGCATGGCTTCCAGCAGCGCGCTCTGGACTTTGGCCGGGGCGCGGTTGATCTCATCGGCCAGCAGCAGGTTGGTGAAGATCGGGCCTTTGTGGGTATAAAATTCGGCGGTTTTCGGATTGAAGACCATGGTGCCGGTGAGGTCGGCCGGCAACAGGTCGGGGGTAAACTGGATGCGCTTGAAGTTCAGGTCGGTAACCCGGGCCAGGGTCTTGATGGCCAGGGTTTTGGCCAGGCCGGGCACGCCTTCGAGCAGGATATGCCCGGAGGTCAGCAGGGCGATCATCATCCTTTCCAGCAGCTCTTTCTGCCCGACGATGACTTTGGCCATTTCGGCCATGGTCTGTTCGATGACCATGCTCTCTTCCTTGATTTTCTCGTTGATAAAGGTCAGGTCCTGAACCATGGCTCCTCCTAATAGTGTTTCTGGCGGTAATCCGCACCCATGATTTCAATGCTGCGGGCCATTTCAAAAAGGCGACTGCGGATGCGGCTGCCGATGCGTTCGCTGAAGGTCTCCTCACTGGCGATCTTTTTATCGAAAAAATTGCTGGCAAAGAGGGTGACGCGGTTGTCGTTGTAGCGGCGGTTGATCAGGTAATAGATGTTGTCCTCCACCCAGGGGCTGGGGCGGGAGGCGCCGAGTTCATCGAACAGCAACAGTTCCGTCCGGGCCAGGCGCTGGATCAGCTGCCCGATGTTGGAAAAATCACGGCTGGCGGCGTCTTCTCCCGATTTCATTTCCCGGGTCAGGTCGTTCCAGTCGATGTAGATCACCTCGCAGTTCTTTTCCTTGATCAGCTGGTTGCCGATGCAGCACAACAGCCTGGTCTTGCCCACACCGGTGGCGCCCTGGAACAGGAGGCCCATGTCCACGGCCGGGTAATCGGCGATGAACTTTTCGGCCGCTTTCTTGGCCTTGGCCTGGGTGGGATTGGCCTTGTCAGGGAAATAACTTTTCAGTTCAGTAGCCATGAAACGCAGGGGAATATTGGCGTTGCTGGCTTTCAATGTTTGCATGCCGTTTTGCCGGCATTGACAGGGGCGGGCGATCTCTCTTTCCCCGACCTTGACCAGTACCCAACCGCTGTCCTGACAAATCTTGCAGTTTGCTTCCTTCAATTCAATGCTCCGTATATACCCTGCTTGTGCAGCTGTTTCTTCAGCTTGGCCAGGGCTTTCATCTCAATGCGCCGGATGCCTTCCGGGCTCATGTGCAAATGCTTGGCGATTTCGCGCAGTTTCTGAGGCTCTTGGTCTTGAAAACCGAAGCGCAGGCGTATGATCTCGGCTTCGCGGGCGGTAAGATTCTGTATGTCTTCCTTGACAAGCTCGCGCACCGAACTGCCGATCAGGATGTCCAGGGGGTCGTCGACCGAATTATCGGGCAGGAAGGTGGTCAGGCTCGACGAATTTTCGTCGTGGATCCCCTTGTCCAGCGAGATGATCTCATCGGGCACGGCCAGCATCACCTTGATCTTTTTTTCAGGGATCTGCAAATGGTCGGCCAGCTCTTTTTCAGTGGGGCGTCTTTTCAATCTCTTGTTCAGATTGAAATAGGCTTTTTTGAAATTCAAGTAATCGTTAAAAAAAATATCGGGCAAAGAAATGATGTTCTGATTTTTTGACAGGTAACGCCTGATCTCACTGCGTACCCACCACATGGCATAGGTGAAAAAACGGTTTTCCCGGGTCAGGTCGAATTTTTTAAGGGCTTCGATCAACCCCTTGTTGCCTTCGTTGATCAGGTCCAGAAAATTGTCACCCTTGAAATAGTATTTCAGGGCTTCCCTGACCACCAAGCGCTGGTTGGCGATGATGATGTTGCAAAAAGCTTCTTCGTCCCCGTTTTTGGCTTTGACGATCAGGGCTTTTTCCTCTGCGGCGGTCAGGATCTTTATTTTTTTGATGCGCTGGAAGTAGAGGTTTAGCGAATCCAGCGACTCGCTATTTTTCCTTTTTATCATCCTTGAAAAGGGCCATGGGCGGCGAAGAAAATTTGACCAATGATATTTTTTTCTGTTCGAAAATCTCCTCTTTGCCGACAAAAAATTCTTTTTTCAGTTCTTCCAGGAAAAGGGCGAATTCTTCCTGCATTTTTTCCATCTTGTCCTTCATGTTCATGACGATCTCAATGCCGGCCAGGTTGACGCCCATTTCGCGGGTCAGGTTCAGGATGAATTCCAGCTTTTTCAGGTCCTCTTCACTGAACATGCGGGTGTTGCCCTTGCTGCGTGACGGGGTGAGCAGCCCCTCTCTTTCGTAAAGGCGCAGGGTTTGCGGGTGGATGTTGTACTTGCTGGCCACGGCTGAAATGAAATAGGTTTTTTCCTTCATCGCAGCAATTCCTCTCGCGGGTTGTAAGGGGATACTATTTCGATCTCCTTGAGCAATTCGCGCACTTTCAGATCCTTGGTGGAAGGCGGAACGATCTTGATCTCAACACGCAAATCACCGTTCTCCCTTGTTTTGGGATTAATGATGCCTTTGCCTTTCAAGCGCAATTTCTGCCCCGATGCCGTCCCGGGAGGGATCTTGAACAAGGAAGACCCTTCCAGGGTGGGGATCTCGATCTTGGCCCCCAGCGCGGCCTCGGCATAGGTAACCGGCAGGGTCATCTCCAGGTCCTGGCCGTGGCGCCGGAACACTTTATGTGCTGTGACCTGGATGGTGATGATCAGGTCGCCATCCGGGCCGCCGTTGCGGCCGGCGTTGCCTTTGCCGCTGATGCGGACCTTGGAGTCGTTGTCCACGCCGGCAGGTATCTTGACCCGCAGGCGGGTGGTTTTTTCCACCCGGCCGTCGCCACCGCAAGCGCGGCAGTGGGCCCCGGGCAAAATGCCGCTGCCGCCGCAATTGGGGCAGATGGATCCGAATTTCATGAACCCAGTCTGTTTTTGAATGCGGCCCTGTCCCCGGCAGGTCGGGCAGACGGTCTGACCTGAAGCGGCGTCGATGCCTTTGCCCTTGCAGGCGGGGCAGGACTCTCTGTGGCTAATCTGTATCGGGGTCTCGATGCCGATGGCCGCGTCCATAAAATTAAGATTCATGGAATAATTGAGATCCTCGCCGCGCTCCGGCCTCTGGCTCTTTTTTCCGGCCTGGGTGCGCGGACCGCCCATATTGCCGAAAATGGTTTCGAAAATATCGCCAAAGGAGCTGTTGCCGCTGCTGCTGAAATCAAAGCCTTCGAAATTGCTGCCGCTGCGGCCACCGGCACCGCCATGGGCCCCCAGCGAGCCGTAGAGGTCGTACTGTTTCTTTTTTTCCGGATCCTTCAGCGTCTCGTGCGCTTCGTTTATCTCCTTGAACTTCTGTTCGGATGCCTTGTCGCCGGGATTCAGGTCGGGGTGGTACTTGCGGGCCAGTTTGCGGTAGGCCTTTTTTATGTCGTTGATGCTGGCATTCTTGCTTACGCCCAGGAGTTCATAAAAATCTTTCATATCAAAAATATTACTCCAGGGCGCTAAAAAAATCAATAGCAGCACACTGTCAAGGACAGCATTTGACGGCTTGGCCCGCTTCATCTATAATCGGCCCTAAGGGCAGTGAGGACAGGATGATCGACAAAAGTGTCTTACATGAACTGGTATCACTGGTCGGCAAGAACAAGGTCTTTACCGACCGGGAATACATGCTGGCTTATTCTTATGACGCCACGGGCATGGAATACCTGCCTGACGCCGTGGTGTTCGCCGAGCATGAGCAGGATGTGCAGAATGCCATACGGATCTGTCAGCGCCACGCCATTCCCCTGATTCCGCGCGGTGCCGGTGTGGGTTATACGGGTGGGTCCCTGGCCGTAAACGGCGGCCTGGTGCTGGTTTTTACGCGCATGAACCGTATCCTGCGCTTGGACAGGGAGAATTTCCTAGCCGAGATGGAGCCGGGAGTGGTCACAGCCGACCTGCAGGAAGCGGTGGAGAAAATCGGGCTCTTTTATCCCCCCGATCCGGCCAGTTTGAAAACCTCGACCATGGGCGGCAACGTGGCCGAAAATGCCGGCGGTCCGCGCTGTTTCAAGTACGGCGTGACCGGCAATTACGTCCTGGGGTTGGAAGCTTTCCTGATGAACGGTGAAAAGATCCGTCTGGGCGCGCATACCATCAAGAACGTGGCCGGTTACGACCTGAAAGCGCTGTTGATCGGCTCCGAGGGCACTCTGGCCGTGGTCACCAAGGTGATCGTACGCCTGCTGCCGCTGCCGCCGCGGCGCCTGCTTTTCCGCGTCGATTTCTCCTCACTGGCCGCCGGGGCCCGTTTCGTGCAGAGCGTGATCCGGGGCCATGTCCAGCCCGCGGTGCTGGAATTCATGGACAAAAGTTCCCTGCAGGCGGTGTACGCATATCAGGGCATCGCCGGCGACCCCCGCGTGCGGGCCGCGGTGCTGGTCGAGATCGACGGCAGCCCGACCGAAGTTGGTGAAAGGGAAGCGCTGTTTAAGGAACAGGTCGCCGAGGTTGCTCCGGTCAAATACGAGCGGGCCGAAACCTTTGCCGAACAGGAAGTTATGTGGCAAACACGGCGCAACATTTCTCCGGCCATCGCCAAGCTTAAACCCAAAAAGATCAATGAAGACATCGTGGTGCCCGGAGGGCGCATCCCGGAAATGGTGGAATTCATCGACGCGCTGGCCGCGGAATTCAACCTGTGCATCGTGCTCTTCGGCCACTTCGGCGATGGCAACATCCACACCAACCTGATGGTCGATCCCGCGGACGCCGGGGAGATGAAAAGGGCGGAGATCGTCCTGGACAAAATATTCCGGCGCGTGGTCGAGATGGGCGGGACGATATCTGGTGAGCACGGCATCGGCTTGAGCAAGAAGCCTTTTATGCATTACCAGTTCAGCCCGCTCGAGCTGGAATTGTTCCGCAGCATCAAAAAGGTTTTTGACCCCGACAACCTGCTCAACCCCGGCAAGATCTTTTGATACTCGCAAGGGTTCAATATGGTCTCGCTTGATCTTGTATTGAACCTCAACATTTAAGCGTGCTGTGAATTTATCCAGTTATGTCATTTAAGAATTAAAAGTGCACTATTTTGTTATTTTCTAATTATTTATCAGGATATTTGTTTTATTATGCCTGACCCAGCAGAGCTGGATAAGAGCCTTAGATAACAAATTCTCTTTGCTAAAAGCGCAGAAAATTTATTATAAGGCTCTAAAATGTTGAATTCAATTTGCTGTGAGGTTATAATAAAATTATGGATGCGGAGCAGGTAAAAAAAGCAATTGAATATTGGCAGGACTCCGCCGAATATGATCTGGATGTCGCAGATGTGTTGCTGGAAAAGGGCAAGTATCATTATTCATTGTTTTTCGGGCATCTCAGCCTGGAAAAAATCTTGAAGGCGATTTTTGTGAAATTTACATCCGAACATGCCCCGATTACCCATTCGCTGCCGCTTCTCGCTCAAAAATCAGGTTTAAACATTGATCCTTTGCATTTGGAAAAACTGGCGGAATTCATGGAATTTTATCTTGGAGGAAGATATCCAAGGGATATGGAAATGGTTTATAAAAAATTCGATCGTTCTTTCACTAAAAAAAAACTTGCTGAAATCAAGGAAACGTTTCAATGGTTGAAAAAGAAATTGTAGATATCGCCCTGAAATTTCTCCATGAGGTTGAAAAACAGGGGATTCAAATTGTCGAAGCCTTTCTTTTTGGGTCCCAATTCAAGGGATCGGCTCACGAATGGAGCGATATCGATATCGCAGTTATCTGCCGTCCGTTCGCTGCGGATGAATCGGAACAGAATATGAGCCTTTGGAAAATTGCCGTAAAGGTCGATCCCCGCTTGGCTCCCATTTCCTTCTCACCCGAAGATCTCGAAAAAGAATATATGCCTCTGATTCCGGAAATCAAAAAAGGCTTGGCGCTGATCCGCTTTGCTGCTTGAAGAAGCAATTTAATGGTCTTTAAAAAAGGAACATGCAATTACTTTTCTTAAAAAAAGTTTTCGATCCGCTGAACCTGCTCAACCCCGACAAGATTTTTTGAAGTGCGGCGGCTATTTTATTAAATCGGAACCTAATAAACGGAGAAAAAAATGAAATCAACAAAGAAAAAAACGCTTAATCCTGATAAAAAACTGACCGCGGCCTGCGGACTTTTCTGTCCCGCGTGCATTATTTTCATTGCCTCCCGAGAAACTCCGGAAAAGCGGGAAAAACTCTCGCGCAGGCTGAATATACCGCTGGAAATGCTCCAGTGCGACGGCTGCCACTCTGACAAGCGCTTCTTTTATTGCCTGACCTGCAAGCTCATCGCCTGCGCCAACCAGAGAGGAGTGGACTTCTGCGGCGCCTGCCCGGATTTTCCCTGCAATGATCTAAAAGAATTTCAGGCGGCCAAGCCCCATCGCTTGGAGTTATGGCAAGCCCACAAGCGCATCCAGGAAGCCGGATATGAAAAGTGGTTCGCAGAGATGCTGGAGCATTATGCCTGCCCCAGTTGCGGTGCCCTGAATTCGGCGTATCACATTTCATGCCGGGAATGCAGTGTCACTCCTGGCAACGCCTTCGTGGAGGCGCACAAGACGATCATCAGCGAACATTTGGCAAACCGATCGAAATAAACCTACAATCTGCTCAATCCCGGCAAGATTTTTTAAACCACTAATAACCACTTCAACCTTGTCGTTTAAAAAGAGTTTACCTTAATTGAAAAGATTTAAGTATTAAAAATTGGAGAAATAAATTGAGTTTTGTTATAATTAGTTTATGGAAGATAAAAAAATGCATGAAATATATCCAAAACCGCCGCTAATTGAAACTATTTTTGAAATAAAATTTAGTGGAGAACCTTCTATTGATTGTCAAAAGGATAAGTTTTTTAATAAAATCAGGAAGGATTATCCAAAACTTATGGTTCCACGTGCTAAAGAAGGAGTTGCTATTGCTTTAGAGCCATATCTTTTTGAAAAAGAGGATGCCTCTTATTCAATTGGATTATCAATAAACAAGCTATTTCTGAGTTGCAAAAAATATCAAGGTTTTCAGGTTTTCAAAAAAGAAGTTTTACGAGTGTTTGCAATTTTTGATGATACTTTTAAAGTCATTTCTGTTCTTAATCGTACTGGTTTAAGATATATAAATATTATCCCATTCGCGAGAGAAAAAGGGCTTATTCCTTTAACAAGTTTTTTAAATATTAATATTGCATTACCCAAATCAATCCCCCCGGTTTTTAAAAACATTGGTATTAGTTTTGTTTCACAGAAAGATGGTGGAAATATCACTACTCGAATTGAACCTGCAATTGCACCAGATAAATCGGAAGCTATAATTTTAGATTTTGATTATGCAAAAGAAGGCCAATTGTTTTTCCAATCAATTGAACAGTATATTGAAGAAAGTCATAAGCATACAAAACATTTTTTTGAGGAATTGGTAACAGAAGATTTTAAAAAAATAATGCGGGGAGAAGTAATATGAACCTTGCCTATGTTAATGAATCGTATGATTCACTCAAAGAATGTGAAATATATCTCCCAAATAATTTTCAGAGAATGGCAATAAACAGAATAGAAACCGCCGAATCCATTGCCCCGTTAGATTTTATTGAAAAACCTATGAGAAGTTTCAATAATACTTTTTTATTCGTAATCAGAATTGACAATCAGAACTATAAGACAAAAATGCCAATCTCAGTAAATGTTAATTTTGAAAGTGGTATGTTTTTTGCGGAAAATGAAAATCTGGCAGTTTGTGGCACTGGTTTCAGTCAAGAAGAAGCAATCAATGATTTGAGAGAGCATATTATTCATTTTTACGAATATTATAATAAAATTGAAATTGATAAACTTATGGGAGAGGCTTTGAGATTAAAGAGTGTCTATGCAAAACTTTTTGTTTAGTGAAAATGCAAATCGATAGAAGAATAATAGAATCAAGTTTATTGGAAAAGGGATTTGTTGAAGAGGATTCTAGTCACAAGTATTTTCACCATGAATACAATGGAAAAAGAACCGGAATTTCCACATATACATCTCATGGGAGCAGCTATAAAACTTACGGCGATGATTTGATAAACATGATCAAAAAACAATTAAAATTAGACACTAATAACCAAATCAGAGATTTCCTCCAATGCCCAATGAAGAGTGAAGAATATATTCGAATATTAACTGAAAAAAATTATCTTTAACTGGCCATGAGAGTCTTGAATTATCA
>JAHIKI010000010.1 GCA_018897435.1 Acidobacteriota bacterium
TCCAGGGGCGGGCCGCTATTTTTGTGGAAAGGATCGACGGCTGTTTTTTCAATGTCATGGGTTTTCCCCTGAATCTGTTTTACCGCATGCTCGGCGAGCGGGATTTGAACTTGTATGCCTGAAGCCATGCGTTTCGAACCTGCCGAAAAAACAAGTGTCGTCGCTGAAGGATTGAAAGTCCTGAAGATGGGTATGGGGGGGATCCCGCTGCAACGTCTTGATGTGAAACAGTCGGACCGGGTCTTGGAAAAGGCCGTGGCCGTGGGGATCAATTTTTATGATAGCGCCCGCATTTATACCGACAGTGAAAGCAAATTCGGCCGGGTCCTTTCCCGCCACCGTCCCCGGGTGGTCATCGCCAGTAAATCTTTTAGCCGCGACGCGGCAACGGTCCTGGCGGATATTGAATCCAGCTTGAAACAATTGCGAACCGATTATATCGATATTTACCAATGCCATAACATTGCCAGCGAAAACGATCTGGAAAAGATCTTCGCTGTTGACGGAGCCGTGGCCGGGTTGATCAGGGCCAAGGAGCAGGGGAAGATCCGCCACATCGGTCTTTCCGGACACAAGCCCCGGATCGTTATCATGGCGCTTGAGCGCTTTGCTTTTGAAACCATTCAGGTCCCCTGTAATTTCATGGAAACCGAATCCATGCAAGAGCTCATCCCCATGGCGCGCCAGCGGCAGGCAGGCGTTATTGCCATGAAGCCGGTTGGCGGCGGCAATATCAAGGAGATTAATTTGAATTTTCGCTTTATTTTCAACCAGGGCGTGGACGTGGCCATCCCAGGCATGGATTCGGAAAAACAGGTCGAGGAAAACGTGGCGGCTTTGACCGATCTGTCGCCCCTAACGTTTGAGGAAAGCGCCCGGCTGCAGAAGGAAAAGGACCGCTTGGGCGACCATTTTTGCCGGCGCTGCGAATACTGCATGCCCTGTCCGCAAGGGTTGCCTATCTCATTTTTGCATGTCCTGAAAAATTATTATTTTCTATATAACTTGAAAGATTGGGTCTGGGAGCGAATCGATGCCCTGGCCAAGACCTACAAGGATTGTGTCGCCTGCGGCCAATGCGTGCAAAAATGCCCCTACAACTTGAACATGCCGGAGATCTTCCGCACGACCTGGGAGAAAATGCTGGTCGACAAGGGCAATTATACTTTAAAAGGAAAAGACTAATTTCTCAAGGATAGCGCACACAACTGGACGGCTTTACTTAAGCGGCAGGCTGTATTATAATCCGGCCATGGACGCCCGACAGCAAATTCAGGAAGAAAAACTGCAGAATATTCTGAATCCCCGCAAATCCAACCGGGAATTCAAGATCACGATCCGTTTTCAAAAACGCTTTTCAAAGAATTTTGAAAAAGCCCTGGAACTGGCCAGACAAAACAAGTATTTCATGGAGGAAGGCGAAGGTGATTTTTATAAAGCTTACGCCAGTTTCTATCCAACCGAGGTCGAGGACCTTTTCAACCTCTTTGAACTTGTAAAAGATCATGAAACCACGAAAATCTTTCTGAACAACAAGGCGATCCCCTATATCCATGATCTATGGCTTTTTTTGTTTTGGTTCTACCGGGTAAAATGAAATCACCAAAAAAACAACCTCAACGACTTGACTTTTTCTCAATATTAAATTATAAAGTTATCTTGTTTAGGAGGTTTTTATGAAAAAACTATGGTCGGTCCTGCTCATAATGTTTTTGACCACCTTGATCATTACAAGTTTCACTGCTTGCGACAAATTGAAAATATCCAATTTGAAAGCCAACAAGCATTTTAAAACAGGCAACAGATACTATGGCGAGGAAAAATTCAAAAAAGCGATCATTGAATACGAGGCTGCCCTGCAGCTTAATCCCAATCTGAAAGCCGCTTTTTATTATATCGGTTCCAGTTGCATTATGGTTTACAGGCCTGGTGATGATTCGGAAAAAAACATGGAATACGGCAGAAAGGCTACCGACTACCTTCAGAAAGCTTTGGAACTGAATCCGGAAAACAAAGACATCCTTCAGGCCCTGGGTGACATCAGCGACAAAATGAGAAATTTTGATCTTGCTGAGAAGTATTACCTGCAAGTGCAGAAATTCACTCCTGACGATCCTGTTTCGTATTACAACCTGGCCGGTTTTTACAACAACAACGGCAAGTATGACAAAGCCATTGAGATGTATGAAAAAAGGATCGCCTTGGATCCCACCGATCCCGAAGGCTACCTTTATCTGGCCGGTTTTTTCCAGGACAAACGCAAATGGGACGAAGCCATTCAAAACCACGAATTGAGGATCGCGAAAATCAGTGAAAATACCACCATGGAAGAAAAGGCCAAAACGGACCTTTTAGCCGATGCTTATTATCGCTTGGGCCATGTTTGCTGGAACAAGAGTTATCAGACGCCAACCGATATTATGGGTGCGGTAGAACGCCTGCAATTGGTTCAAAAAGGGTTTGATGCCTTGACCAAATCCGCAGAATTATCTCCCAATTTTCCCGATCCCTGGATTTACATGAAATTGCTTTACCTGCAAAAAATTATTGCCGAACCGTTGAAGAAAGCTCAATATGATAAGGAAGCAGAAAGAATGTTGCAGAAATTCCAGGAACTGCGCAAACGTAAACTGGCCAGCGAACAATTCATGAAAGACCTGACCAAAGATAAATAATTATAAAAACCCCTTGTTTTTCTCGAAAAACAAGGGGTTTTTTTTATATTCAATCATTACAAATTTGACAGATTATACTAATAAGGTTATATTTTTGAACATGAAAGTCAATACCAAGATCCGCTATGGTTTGCGCATGTTGATCGCCATTGGCCAGAGCGGTAAGTTAATGAATACGACCCAATTGGGGAAAGACATGCTCGTATCCCCGAAATACCTCAGGAAATTGGCTGGTCCGCTCGAAAAAGCCGGATTGATCAAAAGCGTACAGGGCATTTACGGGGGTTATGAGTTGAATAAAAAGCCCGAAGAAATCACTTTGCTGATGCTGATGGACGCTTTTAATGAACGGATATCACTAACTGACTGCTTGCTTGGCAAAAAATGTGAATTAAGGGACTCCTGTTTGGCCAAACAAGTATGGGAAATGCTTGAAAAAACCATCGAAAAACATTTTTTGCCGGTATCTCTCCATGATATTCTCACCAACAAGGTACGCAAGCACTGATTTCTCCGGGATTCAGCCGCGAACATGTTTGCAGGTCGGGATAGGTTGACAGTTCGGCTGAAATATAGTATATACACGTTAAGGCAAGATGACCAAATATGGCGCACTATTAACAATTTGCTTGTTTCTGTTTTTCTCCAATGCATTGTGCCAGGATGATTTTTTAAAGATCGAGTGCACGGTTTCCCCCCGGTCGATCCTTCAAGGCAATGACGGGTTGCTGAAGATCAAAATCGATGTGCGCAGCGGCATCAAGATATCCGCCAATCCTGAATTCATGATCCGCCTGGACGAAAATGAAAGCCTGTCTTTTTCAAAAATATTTTTTGCCGGTTCGGAATTGAACCTGCCGACCACCCAGGAGAAGGAGGGGATTTTTTTGGATCCGCAAAAAGAGATCGAAGTCCCTTTCAAATTAAATGAAAGCGCCTTGATCGGTAGTCTAACCGTCAGCGGCGAAGTGATTTTTACCATGCTCTTTCAGGACAACTGGTCTGTGAAAACCACCCAGAAATTCACAGCTAATTTTTTTTCCCGCCGGAATTATAAAATCAAAAAAAAATGATGTCCGGTCATAGCATTTTTTTCTCTTGGTACCAATGGACCGTTTCCTGCAAAGCTTCAAGTAAAGGGATTTGGGGTTGAAAATGAAGCAGATTGCCGATTTTTTCGGCCGAACACACCCAGGCCGGAAATTTCATTTCATTAAATTTATCCCGGTTGAAAATGGCCTTTCTTTTAAAGGCGCGGATGCGGATTTCGGAAAGTTCAGCCAGGCTCCGGCCCAGAATTTCCGGGATTACGATTTTTCTTATTTTTTTTCTTCCCAACAGTCGGGAGACTTCTTCCAGAAAACTCTGCCATTCAACGGGTTGCGCATTGGCGATATAAAAAACTTCGTTTTGACAAAGGCTGGCTGCGGCAGCGATCATGCCACGTACTAAATCTTTTACGAATATCACGGAATACCACCGTTCTTTTTTGCCGAGTACGGGAATCATTCCCATGCGGACCATGCGGAAGGCTTCCAGCATATCCATGTCGCCGGGTCCGAAAACGATCGGTGCCCGGATGATGATATGGGGAGCCGGGCACTGCTCCGAAAAAAGCTTTTCCTGGGCCAGTTTGCTTTTCCCGTACAGCGAGATCGGCTGGGCCGGCATTTCTTCCCGTAAAACCGGTTGCTCGCGGTTGGGCCCGGCAGCAGCCAGTGAAGAGAGCAGGATAACTTTCTGTAAATTTTTCAACGGCTTCAATTTTTCCAAAAGTGACAGCGTGCCCTCATGATTGATGTGAATGAACTCTTGAGGAGAAACGATCTTGGTTAAAGCCGCCAGATGGAAAACCAGTTCAATGTCGGTTGGATATGGATCCGAGTTGAACAGGTCACCGTGGATGGCGGTAATATTATCTTTAAAATCAAAGTTTGCCAATTTGGCGCTGTCACGGATCAGGGCGAACACTTGGTTGCGGTTATCTTTGAGCAGTTCCCTGATCAGATGGCTGCCGATGAATCCCGTGCCTCCGGTTACCAGTATTTTCATGGGGCAATTCTATATAATCTGTTTTAAATATGCAAACGAGGAGTGAAACATGGATGTTTTTAAAAAATGCTACGAATTCACCCGGGCGGAAGAAGCCAAAAGCTCCGGTCTCTATCCCTATTTCACTGAGATTGAAAAGGTGGAAGGCAATCATGTGTGGGTCAACGGCAAAAAGATCCTCATGGTCGGCTCCAACAACTATCTGGGACTTTTCGATGACCCCAAGATCAAGGCTTCGACAATTGCTGCGGTGGAAAAATATGGATCATCCACTTGCGGTTCCAGGTTTTTAAACGGCACCTATTCCTTGCATGTCGAGTTGGAAAAAAAATTGGCTCAATTTATGGGCAAAGAGGAAGCACTTACCTTTTCGACCGGCATGCAGACCAACCTGGGCGCCATTTCGGCTTTGGCCGGCCGCAACGATATCATCATTTTGGACCGCATGGTCCATGCTTCGATCATGGACGCGGTACGCCTTTCCTACGCCCATATCGCCAAGTTCAAGCACAACGATATGAAGGACCTGGAAGACAAGCTGGCCCATCAGCCGGCAGATAAAAGCAAGTTGATCATTGTGGACGGCGTCTTCAGTATGGAGGGCGATCTCTCCAACCTGCCGCAGATCGTCAAACTGGCAAAAAAATACCACACCCGGCTGATGGTCGACGACGCCCACGGCGTCGGCGTCATGGGTGAAAAGGGGCAGGGCACGGCCGAACATTTTGGACTGGTCGATGAGGTCGACCTGATCATGACGACCTTTTCCAAATCGTTCGCTTCTTTAGGAGGATTTGTGGTCGGCGACAGCAAGATCATCCAATATATCAAGCACCACGCCCGGGCGCTGATCTTTTCCGCCTCCATCACGCCGGCCGCTTTGGGGGCCGCGTCCAAAGCTTTGGAAATCATTCAGGCCGAACCATGGCGGCGCCAGCGCCTGTGGGAAATCACCCGGATCATGAACAAGGAATTGACGGCCATGGGTTATCATACCGGCAACACCGAAACGCCCATTATTCCGGTTTTTATTCACGATGTGGAAAAAACCTTCATGCTTTGGCAATTTTTGCGTGATTATGGTGTGTTCACCAATCCTGTCATCGCGCCGGCTGTTCCCCCAGAGGATTCCCTGATCCGGACTTCATTTACAGCCACTCATACCGATGATGACCTGGATTTCATCCTGAAAGGTTTCAAGCAAGGCGGGAAGTTGTTGGGGCTGATCTGACGGCCGGCAGCTGATCTGCAAAATCAGCAACCAATTGGATATAAGCGCGGTTGTTGTCAGTTTCAATTCTGAAAAGTTCTTAAAGCAGAATTTCGACTCTCTTTTCAGGCAAACGGTTGCTTTTAAACAGGTGATCGTTGTAGACAATGCTTCCAGTGACGGTTCCTTGGCTGTCATGGATATGTTTCCCATGCTGAAAAAAACAGCACTGCCTGTTAATGTTGGCTATGCCGCGGCAGCCAATTTGGGAATTCGCCAGGCAGACTCCGACTTGGTTTTGGTGGCAAACTCCGACATCTTCTTGGCCAGCGATTTCAATCACCGGGTTTTGGAGTTTTTTACCGGTCACCCGCAAACAGGATTGCTCTCCCCGCTCATTCTCCGTTTTGACCGTGAGACCATCGATTCGGCCGGTCAACTCTGTTCCCTGGCCTTGTATCCCCGCGAGGCCGGGTTCAATCAAAAGCTGGCGCGGACTTGTTTTGGCGAAAGGGAGGTGTTTTCCGTCTGCGGGGCGGCGACTGTTTTTTCGAGGAACGCCCTGGAGAAATTAAAGATCGGCAACGAATATTATGATGAAGATTTTTTCATGTTCTGGGAGGATTTTGATATCGGCTGGCGGGCCAAACTCCTGGGCTTGAAAACATTTTTTGCGCCCGCCGCCGTGGTGTATCATTTTCGCAGCGCCACATTAAAAAAAACATGGTGGTCGCGTTTTTTCCTGGCTTTGGCGCGGCCCGCGCCCCTGCGTTTTCATCTTGTGAAAAATCGCTATCTGACCTTAATCAAGAATTTTCGTTTCGCCCAATTCTGGTGGGCGCTTCCTTTCGTTATTGGCAAAGATTTTCTGTGGGTCGGTGCATTGACAATCCGTTCTCCCAAAATTATAATCGCCATGGTTCGTTCCCGGAACATTTTTAAGCGGGCATTGAAAAAAAGAGCAAAGATAAAAAAACATGAGTGAGGTCATACTTGTTTTCACCTTCATCCTTTCTTTCCTGTTGACAATTTATGGCACGCCTTTGGCCCAACGGGTGGCTTTTCGCTATCAGCTCTTGGACTATCCCGATGGCAAACTTAAAAATCAGGCTCAGCCCGTGCCCTACATGGGCGGGGTGATCGTTTATTTTTCCTTTATTTCTCCGATCAGCCTGGTGTTTGCCTTCAACCAGCAATTGCTGGGAATTCTTTTTGCCAGTTCCATTTTGCTGCTGGTGGGATTGTTCGATGACTTCAAGGCCCTCACCCCGGGGATAAAATTTCTTTTTCAGGTCGTGGCCACCTATATTTTGCTTAAAAGCGGCATTGTCATCGATCTGATATTTTTCCCGCGCTGGCTGGATCTGGGACTTTCATTTTTGTGGATTCTGACCGTGATCAACGCCTTCAATATTATTGATATCATGGACGGACTTGCCGCGTCCATCGGCGCCATGAGCGCCCTGACGATTTTCATCATCTCTCTTTATACAAACGATTTTCTGATTTCCATCCTGGCCATCAGCCTGGCGGCATCCCTGCTGGCTTTTCTCAAATTCAACTGGGAGCCGGCCCGCATCTATTTGGGTGACGCCGGCAGCATGATCCTGGGCCTGATCATCGGCTCGTTGACCATGATGCTCAGTTATACGCGTTTCAATAAACTTGCCTTTGTTTCAAGCCTGTTTATACTGGGTATTCCGTTGTTCGACCTGGCTTATGTCTGTATTTTGCGGATCATGAAGGGGAAAATGCCGTTTTGGGGGAGTCCCGACCATTTTGCCCTGCGCTTGCGGAAAAAAATGAACTGGTCTTCCCAGCAAACCGTCAGCGCCGTTGTTTTGCTGCAATTGTTTCTTTCCGGAGCCGTGATCGTTAATTTCTTTTCTACGCCTAGAATCACCCTGATCGTCAGCATTGTTTTCAGCGGATTTTTTTTGGTTTTGGGAGTGGTTCTGGGACGCGTTAAAATGGAATGAACATTGTCATTGGGGCGGGAATATCGGGATTAAGTGCCGGCCAGGCGCTCGAGGGAGAATTGCTGGTATTGGAAAGAAATGCCCGGCCCGGAGGTTTGTCCGGACAATACCGGGCCAATGGTTTCGCCTTTGATCACGGCGGCCATTATTTTCATTTTCAAAACAAACCAGCTATCAAAGAACATGTGGAAAAGTTTCACGATTTCAGAGCCTTCCGGCGCAACAGCAAAATTTTCATGCTGGATCGCTTCATCCCCTATTCGCTGCAATATCACCTTGCCTATTTGCCAGCCCACCAGCGCCATGCCATTCTGACTGAAATTTGCCGCTGTCAAGGAAAGTCCGCTGAAAATCTTGAGGAATTTCTGCTGGCCAATTTCGGCAAGCAGTTTTATTTCCTTTTTTTCAAGCCTTACTTAGAGAAATTTTACCGCCGCCCTTTAACTGGATTGCTCCCGGGCATGGACAAGGGGAGCATCCCGGTCCCCAAGCTGGAGGATGTGCTGGCCGGTGCCCGTGAAAAAAAACGTTTTTCCGAGGGCTACAACCCGGTTTTTTTTTATCCCGGCCAGGCGCTGCAAAAATTCATTGAAAGTTACTGCCGGCCGCTTAAGGACAAAATCAATTTTTCTGAAAGGGTTACGCACATTGACGCGCGGCGAAAAAAAGTTGTCACCAGTCGCGGAATCTATGGCTATGACAATTTGGTCAGCACCATGTCCTTGAAGGAACTTCTGGGCATGATATCCCCAACGCCGTCATTTCCCAGGCAGCAGCTGAAAAATATTTCTACCCTGGTGGTCAATGCCGTGCTGGCGCGCCGCCAGCGCCGCTTTCATTGGCTTTATCTTCCGGAAAAAAAATTTTCATTTTACCGGGTCGGTTATTATCCCGTAGGGCAAGCGGTTTCCGTGTATTTGGAAAAAACAGTCGCTGTGGCCGCGCCGATTGATGAAGCAGGTGTGTGCCGCGAAATGACATCTACCTTACTCAAGACCGGGATGATTTCCCGGCCGGGCGAGATCCTGTTTCATGACCTGAAGAAAATCCCCGTTTCTTATGTGGTCTTTGACCGCAACTGGCCGCGATTGGTGCCGGCGATCCTTTCTTATCTTCGCCGGCTGGACATTTATTCCATCGGCCGCTATGGCAGTTGGAATTACAGTTCCATGGCCGATGATATCCAATTGGCCCTGGAAACAGCCGGGCAGATCAGGCAAAAATGAATAACAGCAAAATCACCGTGGTTCACCTGATCACCAAGCTGGAACTGGGAGGGGCCCAGCTCAACACAATCTATACGGCCGAACATCTTGATCCCCTGCGCTACGATGTGTACTTGCTCAGTGGGGCCGGAGGACCATTGAAAAGCAGGCTGGACGAGCTGGACCGCCAGGTTGCTGTGCCGGCTCTAGACAGAGAAATACATTTCGGCAGGGACTTGCAGGTTCTTTTTTCGCTCCTGCGGTTTTTCAAACACATCCGGCCGCAGATCGTTCACACCCATTCATCCAAGGCCGGCATAATTGGCCGTCTGGCCGCGCACTTAGCCGGAATCCCGGTCATCATCCATTCGGTGCACGGTTTTTCTTTTTCCCCATGCCAATCTTTTTTCAAGCGGAATTTTTACCTGCTGGCGGAGAAATTTTGCAGCCGCCTGACCAGTCATTTCATTTTTGTCGCCCAAAGCGACATGAATTTGGCTTGCAAAAAAAAACTGGTCACAAAGAATTATTCCCTTATCCGCAGTGGTTTTCCCATGGAAAAATTCATTGGCCGCCATGAAAATCCGGCAATTCTGAAAAAAAAATACGATTTGACGGATGGCCACTTTGTCTGCGGCATCATTGCCCCCTTTAAGCCGCAAAAGGGTCTTTTTCACCTGATCGAAATCGCCGCTCGCGTCATCAGGCAGAATCCGGCGGTTATTTTTTTCATTGCCGGTGACGGCGAGCAGCGGCGGGAACTGGAGAATGAACTGCAACGGCGCGGGATTTCACAAAATTTTCGTTTGCCCGGATTCATTAAAGACGTGGAAAACGCCATGGACTGTTTCGATATCGGACTGTCCACCGCTCTTTGGGAAGGTCTGCCCCAGAGCTTGGTGCAATTACGCTTGAAAAAAAAGGCTGTGATTGCCAGTGATATCCCTGGGAACCGTGAAGTGGTTCGTGATGGGGAGAGTGGATATTTGCTACCGCTTGACGACCACGAACGCTTTGCCGCCGCCATCCTTAAACTGGCAGCGGATCCAGTTTTACGAAACCAGTTAGGCGGTTATGATGATGAGGATTTCAGCGAATGGGACGCCGCTGTGATGGTCTCCCGCCAGGAGGAACTATATCAACGCTTGCTGATGCTCTCCAGGTTCGAATCATAGCTTAATTAAGGAGCAAACAAATAGCAAATCGCTCTGAGTTTCCACAGCTTGGAAAAAATCTCCATTGGCTTTATAATAATAGCAGAAAAAAATATAAAGAGGGGGACGCAGTATGAACGAGGATAGTCAGAATACCAAGTTGGTGGCCCGCATCGATGAATTGCAGGCGCGGTTGAAAGCCCCGGGATATAACTATTTTACTCTGCTTGGGTTGACACTGACGGCAACACAAAAGGAGATTGAAGCGGCGTATCGCCAACTTAGCGAAGAATTGTCAAGCGCTCGGCTTGCTTCTCTGGGGCAGAATGAAGCCGCGCGTAGAGGTCAAGCGATTGCCCAGCAATTGCAGCGCGCTTTCCAAGTCCTTAGCGACTATAGCAAACGCGGTGAATATGAAAAGCGAGGCTATAAA
>JAHIKI010000092.1 GCA_018897435.1 Acidobacteriota bacterium
AGGATCCATTTCATGCAGTTTAAAGCAAATTCAGCGTTTTCTCGACTGATCTGGCCGTTCTTGAACCTGGCGTCACTGGTTTTCAAGAGTATTTCCTTTCTTAATATAAAAATCAGAGCGTTGCGGCAAAAAGAATTCCCGGAATTGTTCATCATTTCTGTGGACAACCTGTCCTTCGGGGGAACCGGAAAAACACCCCTGGTCATGGCCATGGGCAGGGCCCTGGAAAAAAAAGGTGCCCGCTTCGCCATCATCAGCCGCGGCTATCGTTCCCGCTACGAAAAAAAAGGGATATGCGTACATGCTGAGCACAGTTACAAGGAAGTGGGCGATGAACCATTGATGTTGAAAGCGAGTTTCCCGACCCAGGATGTTTTCATCGGACGCGACCGCCTCTGCTCCCTGGCCGCGGCCGCGGCCAAAAACTATCGCATCTTGATCCTGGATGACGGATTCCAATCAAGCCACATAAAAAAAGATTTCAGCGTCATGCTGATCAATTCCGGCCACCCCTATTTTTATCTGCGCAATTTCAAATTCATGAGCCGCCGGACCGACCGCATTTTGACCTA
Organism: Acidobacteriota bacterium; assembly: GCA_018897435.1. Lineage (GTDB taxonomy): Bacteria > Acidobacteriota > Aminicenantia > UBA2199 > UBA2199 > UBA2199. The sequence continues at coordinate 573 of JAHIKI010000092.1, forward strand.
CCAGCCGGCTGGGCAGGCAGAGAAACCGCTGCCGGCAGACACTTATGATTTCGTGACGGATAAGTTGTTGAACTCCGCGGGCCAGGAGGTCACCATAGGCGCCGCCCCGATCGTCGCCTTTTCCGCTTTGGGTGACAATGACCGTTTTGAAAACGACATGCGCCGCTACCGCCTGGCGGCATTCCGCGGTTTTTCCGACCACCACGCATTCAGTCCGGCCGATCTCCACTCCCTGGAACGCTTGAGAAAAGAAAAGGGCGGAGAGTGGCTGGTCTGCTCGGAAAAGGATTTTTGCAAAATAAAAAATCTCCTGCCCGCCGCAGCCCCTTTATTGTACGCACGAAATGAGATAAGATTGCCTAACGACACCATCGAACAGATCATCAAACATGCCACAGAAAAAGGTTTCATTTAAAAGCCATTTGGAATACGCGCTTTTTGCCGGCCTGATATCCCTGATCAAATATTCTCCACTCCGCTTTCTGCACCTGGGGAAAAAAGCCCTTGTTTTCTTTCTGAAAAAAGGCAGCCGCCGGCATTCACGCCTGATATCGCGCAACCTGGCCATGGCTTTTCCATCCGCCACTCCAGCTTTTCTGGCCGGGCTGAAAAAAAATATTTATAACCATTTCGGCAGCATCTTCATGGAGATCGCCCGCACCTTCGCCCGCCGTGACTCCCAGGCCATTCTGTCCCGGTCCCGCGTCAACAATCTCCAGATCATCGTCCGGGCTTTGCAAAAAAATCGGGGTTTGATAATTTTTTCCGCCCATTTCGGCAACTGGGAATGGATCCCCTTAATCCTGAACGCCAGCCTGGGCAAAGATATCCACAGCATCGCCAGGCCCATGGACAATGTCCTGATCGAAAAAAAAGTGAAGGAATTCCGGGAAGCCATGGGTTCGCAGATCATTTACAAGCAGGGTTCACTGAGAACCATCCTCAAGCGTCTGAGCAGCAACGAAATCGTTTACTTGCTGATCGATCAGAACACCGTGCCGCGGGAAGGGGTCTTTGTCGATTTCTTTGCCAAAAAAGCGACCGCCGTCACCACAGTATCGCAGTTGTATCTGAAAAAGAACATTCCCGTGGTCCCGGTTTTTCTTCATTACGAGGGGCAGGAGATCGTCCTCGACATCCTGCCGGAAATCGATTGCCCGGTCCCAGGCCAGGACCCAGCCGCCCTGACGGAACTGACCCAGCAACTTACATGGCTGATCGAAGCCCAGATTAAAAAATTCCCCGAACAGTGGTTCTGGTTTCACAACCGCTGGAAAACCAAGCCGCAAGGAGAAGCAAGTGAGAGCCAATAACAGGTCCGCGTACGAACTGCGTCCCATCGCCTTTGTTCCGGACTATGTCAGGAACGTCCCGGGGTCGGTATTGTGTGAACAAGGAAATACCCGGGTGGTCGCCACTGCCACCGTGGAAGACCGGACCCCGTTTTTTCTGAGAAAAAGCGGCCAGGGCTGGGTCACGGCTGAATACGCCATGCTGCCCGGATCATCCGGAAATCAGCGCATCTTGCGCGAACGGGGCAAGATCAACAATCGCAGCGGCGAGATCCAACGTTTTATCGCCCGCGCCCTGCGTACCGTGCTCAATTTGAAAGAGATCGGCGAAAGGACCATCACCCTGGATGCCGACGTCATCCAGGCCGACGGCAGCACGCGCTGCGCATCTTTGAACGCCGGCTTCCTGGCTTTGATCCTGTCGCTTAAGTACCTGGTTTATGAGCAAATGATCGCCGATTTTCCCGGCTTTCAGTTCATCGCTGCGGTTTCAATCGGCGTGCGCGACAAGGAGATCCTGGTCGATTTGGATTATGAAGAAGATTCACGCATCGACAACGATATCAACATCGTCTCCAACGCTGACGGATCGCTGATCGAGGTGCAGTCTTTTTGTGAAGGGTCACCGCTGTCTCCCGACCTTTTTCAAAAAGCCCTCGCCCTGGGAGTAGAAAAAAACCTGGAAATCGTCACGATGCAGAAAAAGGTACTCGAAAGCGCAGGCATCCCGTTCTAAAGGATCCGCTTCCGATAAAATCCCCCGGCAATTCTGTCGGCCGCTGATTTCTTTTAGGGACGGGAGCTACTTTCATTCAAGCCAAAAACTTCACTTGTATTCTTTCAAGATATTGACATAACTCTCTTTTCTTAACTGGCCGATGTAATCCTTCAACTTGATCTGCTGCTGCTCCTCGCGCAGCTTCTGGATGATGTCTTCGCGAACATCCTTTACTTCGCGAACCTTGGCAGCGCTGAAATCGGCCAGCTGGATGATGTACCAACCGTTGTCGGTCTCGATCCAACCGGAATATTCATCTTTTTTCAGTTTGAGCGCCATCTCTTCCAGGTTCTTGTCCAGTTCGCCTTTCCCGAATTTCCCCAAGGCAATGCTGGTGGCTGCGTCGGGAAGTTCCGAATGTTTTTTGGCTACTTCTTCGAAAAGTCCGGGCTTCAGTTCCGCTGCGATCAGATCCATCTTTTCCTGCGGCTTGGTACCGTCTTCACTTTTTTTCAGATAGATGCAGTTCAGTGTGAATTCCACCGGCACCGTAAATTGTTCCGCGTTCTTGCGGTAATACTCCATGATCTGCGGATTGTCGATCTTGATCTTGGATCCGACTTCGTCCCAGACCAGCCGCTCCTGCTTGCGTCGTTCTTTCCACTGGTCTTTCCAGGCGGCGAACTCGATCCCCTCGCGCGCCAGGGCGGCCTTCAGATCGTCGTCGGAGGCGATGTTGTTCTGCTTCTTGATCTCCTGAAGGATCGTCTCCACGTCGGCCTCGACGTCGTAGTTCTTTTCCTTGATCTTGGACAGCAGCAGTTTCTGCTCAATGAATTTCTCCAACAGCTCTTTTTTGAATTCCTGCATGGCCTGCGTCAGCGCCTCACCTTCCAATTGGGCCTGCAGAGAACGAGCCATTTCCATCTCGAATTTTTTCAATTCCGTGCCGGTGATCGCCTCATCATTAACCACCGCGTAAATTTCTTCGACAATCTCCGCGGCGGCGAAGCCCAGACTAATTGTCAGAAAAACGATCGCTGTCAGAAAAATTTTTGTTTTCATCTTAGTTTACTCCGGAATCCGATTTTATATAGGTAAAATATAGATTGTTATAATCGATGCGCACCGGGACTTCAGCTTGCAATTCCTTTAAAAATTCCGTGTAGGCGGAGGACATCCTGGCGGAAAGCAATTTGCTTTTGATCTCATCTTTCACGGCCGCCAGCAAAAGCATCCTGGATTTTCTTTTCCGGGTGATCTTGAACAGGTGAAACCCGTAAGGCGATTCCACGATCGGGCTGATCTCGTTCACTTTCAGGGAAAAGACGACTTCCTCCATCTCCTGAGGCAGCACGCCCTTTTCAAAAAATCCCATGGCGCCGCCATTGGCCGCTTCAGGAGAAAGCGATTTACTGCGGGCGATATCTTCAAAGCGCGAGGGTTGGTTGAGAAGTTCCGAACGGATGGCAAGCAACTTTTCCCGGTCGTTAACCATGATCTGAAACAACTGTATTTCCTCGTTTTTTCTAAATTCTTTTAAATTCGCCTCATAAAATCTTGCCACTTCCCTGTCACTAACTTCAATATCCTGATACGCTTTTTCCAGCAAATGCTTCTGCACTTTCAATACATTGCTGATCATCTGCCGGTCAATATCCAGGTCCTGCCGCCGGGATTGGACTTCCTTGAGGTAGGCGGTAATTTCATCATCTCCGACCTGGATTTCACTTTGATTGGCTTTGAACAAAATGATCTGCTGCTCGCAAAAAACATCAAACAAACGGGAAAGGAGCTTGTCATTGTTTTTCTGCTCAAAAACATCCGAATACTGCAATTTAATGAAATTTTTCAGGTCGCGGTTGGTCAGGGAAACATCTGTGATCGACAGGATGACTTTGATTTCGCTGGCCGCAGCCTGATCAACGGGAGTTGGAGCTTTACCACCGTCGGATTGCTTTTTGCATTGGGCAAAAAAAAGCGCGAAAGCAAGAATAAAAATCCACTTTTTGTTCATCCTATGCCATTATATCCCAGATCCGCTCCGATTTCAATGAAATTGTCCAACATGATGGAACTGGCAATACACCGCAGTGGGCTCGATTTGACAAAGCAGCGGGGAAAAAATATAATTCATGAATGTTAGACCATATCCTGGCCCACTATCCTCCACAGAGCGAAGAAACCGCTCTGATCAAGCGCATAGATGAAAAATTATTACCCACTCATATCGCCATCATCATGGACGGCAACGGGCGCTGGGCCATTCAGAAAAATCTAAAAAGAAACGCGGGACATAGCGCCGGGGCCGAGGCAGCCCGCGAGATCACCGAAGTAGCTGCCCGCTTGGGCATCAAATACCTGACTTTGTTCATGTTCTCCAGTGAAAACTGGAAAAGACCGGCCAAGGAGGTCCAGTTTCTACTGGACATGTTTTATAAAAACCTGCTCGAACAACATGAATTGCTGGCAAAAAACGACATCAAATTGAAAATTATCGGTGATACGGGCAAATTGCCAAATAAATTGCAGGAAAAACTGCGCGAAGTGGAAAAAACTTCGCAAAACCACCAGAGGCTTCAGGTCAATTTGGCACTTAATTACGGCTCCCGACCCGAAATTGTGCGCGCCATTCGCCAGATCATCGTCAAAGGAATCCCCGCGAACGAGGTGGACGAAGCAACCTTGGGAAAATTCCTGTACACCGCCGGCTGCCCGGACCCGGACCTGCTGATCCGTACTTCAGGAGAAATGAGGATATCCAATTTCCTTTTATATCAAATCGCCTACAGCGAACTGTATTTTACACCAATTCTATGGCCTGATTTCAGGGCCCAGGCATTTTTCCGAGCCATCATTGATTTCCAAGGCCGGGAGAGGAGATTCGGAAGCATATGAAAGATCTGCGCCGGCGCCTGCCCACAACAGCGGTTTTGATCGTTTTTGCCTACGTGACCATCCGTTTTTTACCCGCATTGTATTTTTCAGCCCTGCTTTACCTGCTGATCAGCCTGGCGGCCTGGGAATTGATCCGCTTGTTCCGGCCGCAAAACTTTCCCTGGCCGCTGGTTCTGGCCAATGGCCTGCTGGTCGCTTTGGCCTTCACGGTCGAATGGATCGACCTGATCCAGGCACTGAGCGCAGGCCTGGTTGCCAGCGGTCTTTTCTTTCTGTTCACAATCAGGACAAAGGAACGCCTCGACCAATTCGCCAGGGACTGGGGCATGCTATCCTTGACCATAATTTATCTTTATATCCCACTGTATTTTTTATTGGAACTGAAAAAATTAGGGGCCAATTATCTGTTTTTCCTGATTTTTGTCATTGCTGTCGGTGATTCCGGAGCGTATTTTGTCGGCAGCGTCCTGGGCAAACACAAGATATATCCTGTCGCCTCTCCAAAAAAATCTCTGGAAGGGCTGATCGCCGCGATATTTACTGCGGCCTTAAGCGGCTGGCTGGCGGTTTTGCTGTTCCCAATAACGGTCGGGAAGTCCACCGCTATATTCACTGCGGCCGTCATCGGTCTGTTTTCGCAGCTTTCCGATCCGGTAGAATCACTGTTCAAACGCGCCGCCGGCAAAAAGGATTCAGGTTCCCTGCTTCCGGGCCACGGCGGAATTTTGGATCGCGTGGACAGTTACATTTTTTGCGCTCCCCTGCTTTTCTATTTGATCCGTTTTTTTTGGAAATGAACTTATGCTCTCTTTAAAAAAAGAAAAAACCACCGGTTACTCATGATAAAAAACATTGTGCTGCTAGGCTCCACCGGTTCGATCGGACGCAATGTCCTGGCGGTTTTGCGTGAAAACCAAGAGCATTTTCGTCTCATCGCCATGGCGGCAGGGAGCAATACCCAGTTGCTGGAAAAACAGATCCGCGAATTCAGCCCGCAGGCCGTCAGCGTCAAATCCCAGAAGCATGCCCGTGAATTACAGGAAAAGTTTCCCCAAAAAAAAATATTTTACGGCGAAGAGGGATTGCAGGAAATCGTTTCCCTGCCGCCGGTCGATTGCGTCATAGCAGCCATCAGCGGCACCGACGGATTGCCGGCCGCGGTTCAGGCCATCCGCCTAAAGCGGCGGCTGTGCCTGGCCAACAAGGAAACCATGGTGGTCGCCGGAGACCTGATCAACCGTGAAATCACCGCCTCCGGGGCGGAGATCATCCCCATCGACAGCGAGCAAAGCGCCATTTTCCAGTGCCTGGCCGCCTCGCCGCGGCGGCACGTGCGCCGCGTCATGTTGACCGCTTCGGGCGGGCCTTTTTTCAGGGACAAGCACAGGGATTTCGCTCACATCCGCGTGGAGGAAGCCCTGGCTCATCCCACCTGGTCCATGGGCAAAAAGATCACCATCGATTCCGCCACCCTGATGAACAAGGCGCTGGAGATCATCGAAGC
>JAHIKI010000093.1 GCA_018897435.1 Acidobacteriota bacterium
GACTTTTGTGGGGTATCCCATGCGAACCTCCTTTTCTAGTTTATTAACTAGATTTATTATCGCATAGAAATCTTATTGAAATCAATAGCCCATCTAATCTTTTTTTATTTTTTACTTAGAAAAAGGCCAAACTCGAGAGGGCGAATATTTATTCGCCCCTACGGTTGGTTTCAGACCTTCTTCCGCCTCTGCCGCAGATACTCGATCACTCCCGGGAGAATGGATATGAAAATGATCGCCAGGATCACCACGGTGAAGTTGCGCCTGACCAGGGGCAGATTGCCGAAAAAATAGCCGCCATAGACGAAGATGGCCACCCAGGCGATGCCGCCGCTGACGTTGTAGCTGATGAAGCGCCAGTAGGTCATGCGCCCGATGCCGGCGACGAACGGGGCGAAGGTGCGGATGATGGGGACGAAGCGGGCCAGGATAATGGTGATTCCCCCGTATTTTTCGTAAAATTCGTGGGTCCGCTCCAGGTGTTCTTTTTTCAAAAAACGAATCTTCTTCTGACTGAAAATTTTTGGGCCCACGGCATGGCCGATCCAGTAATTCACTGTGTCGCCGAGAATGGCCGCGCTGCTGAGGATCAGGAACAGCCAGTGAACCTGAAGCGGGCTGCCGGGAGTTGCGGCCAGGGCCCCGGCGGCGAAAAGCAGCGAGTCGCCGGGGAGAAAAGGGGTGACTACCAGGCCGGTTTCACAGAAGATGACCGCGAACAGGATCAGGTAGGTCCAAAGCTGGTAGGTGACGATCAGGGCGTTGAGGTGCTTGTCCAGGTGCACGAACAAATCAATCAGTTTGGCGATCAATTCCATACCATCTCCTGGGGATGAATTTACGCGGCGGGATGTCCAAACCAGGCCCGGGTTGAATGTTCTATATTACCCGACGAGGGGGAGTCTGTCAAGGGCGCTTTTGTCGGAGGTCATGATCAAGCCGAGAAAATGTATTGATTTTTGGCAGTCGATATGATACATTTCCTCTATGTTAGACCTTAATTCATCCTTCATCTGGATATTTTTTCTGATCTGGCTCCTTTACCTCATTCTGAACAGAATTTTTTTCAAACCCATCAACGAGATCATTACTGCCCGGGAAACGAAAATTAGCGCCGATTCCAACCGCCAGGAAAGCATGGTAGCCGAGATCGAAACCCGGACTAGGGCCATAGAAGCCCAACTGAGCCAGGCCCGTAAAGAGGCGCAGCAGATCAAGGAAGGGTTGCTGAAGAACGGCGAAGAGATCCGCAGCAAAACCGTGACCTCGGCCAAGGAACAAGCGGTGCGAGTTTTGGATGAAAATATGTCCCAGCTGGAAAGCGAGATTGTGGCGGCCGAAAACACCCTGGAAATGCAGATTTCTGTTTTCAGCGATAAGATCAAACAAGCCTATTTATGAAAAAAAACGTGCTTTTCCCGTTCCTTGTGCTGGCCCTGGCCATGAGCCTGTCGGCTGCCACTGAAGGCGGAACGTCGCACATTGACTGGTTCAACGTGCTGGGCAAGGTTTTCAATTCCACTGTGCTTTTCGGCGGTCTGATCCTGCTGCTGCGCAAACCCCTGATCCAGATGCTGTCCCAGAAAAGTTCGGCCATCCAAAATGATATCGTGGAGAGAGAAAAGAACCTGTCCGCCACATCGGCGCGGCTGCTGGACATTCAGCAACGCTTGGCCAAAGTGGCGTCAGAAGTCCAAGGGATAAAAAGTACCGCCGAAGCGGCTGGGCGGGATGAACTGGCCCGCCTGGAGGAAGCCGGCCGCCTGGAAGCAGAGCGCATCATCGCCTTGAGCGAAGAAGAGATCCGCCAGCGGGTGGACGCCGCTGTGCGCGCGGTAAAGGGACGCATCGCCGATATGACCATTGAGCGCTTCAAGAACGATTTTACGCGGAGTTTAAACGACGCTACCCAGCAAAGGATCATCGAGCGCAACATCGATTCTTGCGGAGACCTGGATGAAGGAAAGTAGCCTGGTCAAGCGTTACGCCAAGGCCTTGGCGCTGGCTATGGACGACCAATCCGAATTCGCTCGTGTCAAAGGTGAATTGCATGATTTCCTGGCCCTGCTTGCCGCCGATGAAAAATTGAAGATCGGGCTGGCGACTTTCCTGATTTCCCAGGCGGAAAAGATCATAGCCTTGGATATCGTTAATGCCAAGATGAACCTGCATGCCAAAACCTTTCAGTTCCTGCTGACCGTTACCGCCGAGAACCGCATGGTCTACCTCGAACAAATGGTGCAGCAGCTTCCCGATGCCTGGTATGCCGCGCGCGGCATCGAAAAAATAATCGTACACTCGGCCATCGAACTGGCTGGCGGGCAGAAAGAACGCTTGTTGGGCAAACTGAAAAAAGCCCTGGCCAGAAAAGTGGTCCTGGAATACCGGTTGCAGCCGGAACTGATTGCCGGCATCAGTTTGAGCCGGGGATCGGTGCAATATGATTTTTCGCTGTCCGGCAGCTTGAAAAAACTGCGCGAAACGCTTGTAGGGGAAAAATAAATGCTAATCAAAGTCGATGAGATCAGTGAGTTGATCCGGCAGAAGATCGAGGGCTTTACCTTTGATTTCAAGAAAGAGGAAACCGGGGTGGTGATATCGATCGGAGACGGCATCGCCCGCATTTACGGCCTAGACAATGTCATGTACAACGAATTACTGGAATTTCCCGGCCAGATCTACGGCATCGCTTTGAACCTGGAAGAGGACAACGTCGGTTCCATCCTGCTGGCCGAAAGCCACAAGATCAAGGAAGGCGATATTGTCAAGAGAACCGGACGCATCATCTCGGTGCCGGCCGGGGACGCGGTTATCGGCCGCGTGGTTTCGCCGCTGGGAAAACCCCTGGATGACAAGGATCCAATCAAGACCGATATCTCCATGCCCATCGAAGCCCTGGCCCCTGGTGTGGTCGACCGCCGCCCGGTTAAAAACCCCCTGCAAACAGGCATCAAGGCCATTGACGCCATGATCCCCATCGGCCGCGGCCAGCGCGAACTGATCATCGGCGACCGCCAGACCGGAAAAACCGCCATTGCCCTGGACACCATCATCAACCAGAAGGGCCAGGATGTGATCTGCATATACGTGGCCATCGGCCAGAAGCAGTCCACCGTTGCCCAGGTGATCAAAACCCTGAGCGAAGCCGGGGCCATGGAGTATTCCCTGGTGGTGGTGGCATCGGCTTCCGACCCGGCCGCCCTGCAGTACATCGCCCCCTACGCGGGTTGCGCCATAGGCGAATATTTCCGCGACCGCGGCCGGCACGCGCTCCTGGTTTACGACGACCTTTCCAAGCACGCGGCCGCCTACCGTGAGATATCCCTGCTGCTGCGCCGCCCGCCGGGGCGCGAAGCCTATCCCGGCGACGTTTTTTACCTGCATTCGCGGCTGCTGGAACGGGCAGCCAAATTGAACGATGAAAAGGGCGGGGGATCGCTGACCGCCCTGCCGATTATCGAGACCCAGGCCTCCGATGTGTCTGGATACATCCCCACCAATGTCATCTCCATCACCGACGGCCAGATCTACCTGCTTCCCGACCTGTTCAATTCCGGCCAGCGCCCGGCCATCGATGTCGGCATTTCGGTTTCGCGCGTAGGCGGCCATGCCCAGATCAAGGCCATGAAGCAGGTGGCCGGTTCGCTAAAAATGGACTTGGCCCAGTACCGGGAACTGGAGGCTTTCACCCAGTTCGGATCCGACCTGGACAAGACCACCGTGGCCCAGTTGGAGCGGGGCAAACGGCTTTCCGAACTGCTCAAGCAGGACGAAGGCCAGCCCATGCCGGTAGAAAAGCAGATCGCGGCCATCTTCGCCGGCACGCGTGGTTTCCTGGATGAATTCCCCGTTAACCAGGTACGGCAATTCGAAGAAGAAATGCTTAAATACATGGAAGCCAATAAACCTGAAATTTTCCGGGAGATACGCGAAAAGAAAATGATCTCCGAAGAATTGGAACAAAAACTGCAGACCGTGCTCAAAGAATTCGCCGCCGAATTCAAGAAAAGCACCAATCCCTGATGGCCGGAAACCTGATTGTTCTGCGCCGCCGCATCAAGTCGGTCAAAAATACCCAGAAGCTTACCCGGGCCATGAAAACCGTGGCCGCGGCCAAGCTGCGCCGCGCCACGACCGAACTGAAAAAATCCCGGCCCTACCGCGATAAGATCGCTTATCTTTTGCAGCAGGCGGCCGCCGGGGCGGCTCTTGAGACGCAAGCGCTGTTGCAGCAACCTGAACAGGGCGCGGTCCTGCTGGTGGTCGTGGCCGGCGACAAGGGCTTGTGCGGTGCCTTCAATTCCAATGTTTTGAAAAACAGCGAGGCCTATTACCGGAAATTGACCGCCGACGGCCAAGCGGTTTCCCTGATCACCGTTGGCACTAAAGCCAGCCGCTATTTCGGCAAAAAAAACATTGAAGTAAAAAAAAGCCATAACGGCGTAATCAGCCGGCTGCAATTCGCCGATGCCGGCAATCTGGCTGCCGAGCTGCAGGAGCTGTTCCTGAGCGGCGGATTCAAAAGCGTTGAATTCGCTTTCAGTGAATTCGTCTCGGCTTCGCGGCAGCAATTTTCCATAAGTCGCCTTTTTCCGATCGTTCTGGAACCGGCCGCCGCTGCGGACGCTGAAGAAGAGGCGAGCGCGGAAAAAGTGGATTACATTTTTGAACCAGGCGCCGCCGCGCTGTTCCAATCACTGTTGCCGCGCCACATCAGCGCCGTTGTATATCAGATACTGTTGCAATCCTCGGCCGCCGAACAGATGGCGCGCATGGTGGCCATGGACCTGGCCACGCGCAATGCCAGTGACATGATCCGGGCCTTGACCCTGCTTTTAAATAAAATGCGCCAAGCGGCCATCACCAATGAGCTTCTGGAGATCATCACCGCCACCGAAGCCCTGAACAAATAGGAGCGAACATGAGCAAGAAAAAAGAAATTCATAAAAATATCGGCAAAGTAATTGAGGTCATCGGCCCGGTCGTGGACATTGAATTCGCCAAGGGTGAACTCCCCGAGATTTACAACGCCATTGAGATAGTTTCCGAAGGTTTCGTCACGCCGCAGCCGATCAGTATCATCTGCGAGGTGCAGTACCATCTGGGCGAAAATCGGGTGCGCACGATCTCCATGCATCCCACCGACGGCCTGGTGCGGGGCATGCAGGCCCGTGATAGCGGTGGCCCCATCACCGTGCCCGTGGGCCGCGAAGTGCTAGGGCGCATCATCAATGTCATCGGAGATCCGGTGGACATGCTCGGCCCCATAAATGAAAAAAAACGCTATCCCATTCACCGTCCGGCGCCGACGCTGGAAGAGCAGGACACGCGCCTGGAACTGTTCGAAACCGGCATCAAGGTGGTCGATCTGCTGGAGCCCTATCTTAAGGGGGGCAAGATCGGTTTATTCGGCGGAGCCGGGGTGGGCAAGACCGTGCTTATCCAGGAGCTGATCCACAACGTGGCCACCAAGCACGGCGGTTTTTCCGTGTTTGCCGGGGTGGGGGAGCGCACCCGCGAGGGCAACGATCTTTGGCTGGAGATGAAGGAATCGGGGGTGATCGAAAAGACGGCGCTGATCTATGGCCAGATGACCGAGCCGCCCGGCGCCAGGCTGCGGGTCGCCCTTTCCGGGTTGACCGTCGCCGAGTATTTCCGTGACGAGGAAAACCAGGACGTGTTGCTTTTCATCGACAATATTTTCCGTTTCACCCAGGCCGGTTCCGAGGTTTCCGCCCTGCTGGGGCGCATGCCCTCTGCGGTCGGCTACCAGCCCAACCTGGCTTCGGAGCTGGGGGAAATGGAGGAACGCATCACCTCGACCAAAAAAGGGTCGATCACCTCGGTCCAGGCCATTTACGTGCCGGCCGACGACTATACCGACCCGGCGCCGGCCACCACCTTCACCCATTTGGACGCCACCACCAACCTCTCGCGACAGCTGACCGAGATGGCCATTTTTCCGGCCGTCGATCCCCTGGCTTCGTTTTCCCGCATCCTGGACGCGAAAATCATAGGCAAGGAGCATTACCTTGTGGCCCGCCAGGTCAAGGAAGTGCTGCAGCGCTACAAGGACCTGCAGGACATCATCGCCATCCTGGGCATGGAAGAACTGTCCGACGAAGACAAGATCATTGTGGCCCGGGCCAGGAAAATACAGAAGTTCCTTTCGCAGCCGTTTTTTGTGGCCACGCCCTTTACCGGCATGGAAGGCAAATATGTGGACTTGGCCGATACCATCCGCAGCTTCAAGGAACTGGTGGAAGGCAAATACGATGCCCTGCCCGAGCAGGCTTTCTACATGTGCGGCGGCATTGAAGACGCCGTGGCCAACGCCAAGAAACTGGGATTCTGATGGCCGACGCGATCGAACTGGAGATCATCACTTCGCGCGAGGTGGTTTTGCGCACCGAGATCAAGGATCTTTACATCCCGGCTTTTTTGGGAGAAGCCGGTGTCCTGTCCCATCATTTGCCCTATCTCTCCCTGCTGAATGCAGGTGAGATCTCTTATCTCAAGCCGGACGGCACGCGGCTTTTTCTTTTCAGCGGTGAAGGATTCCTGGAAGTAAGGGATAACCGCATCGCCCTGATCATCGATACTTTCGAACACGGCGAGGATCTGCGGGAAGAAGATCTGCAAAAACAAATGCAGGAAACGGAAAAGCGGATCAAGTCGTCTTTCCAGGGTGCCATCACGCCTTCCGAGTTGCAGGTTGAACTGCTCCGGCAAAGGGAATTACGCTTGAAGTTGGCCATCTGTAAAAAGATCAAGGGCAAGTAAACGCCGCTGTTCAGTCCGGATGCCGGGATCATTCCAACCCTGCATTTTTTTACTCAATTCCAGTAAAAATCATGTTTCCTGGTGAGTTTGTCCATGAGCGGCGGCCGCCAACGTTCAAAACCTTGACTTTTCAGAGGAAATTTATTATAAAGTATCTTCATTCCGATATTTATCAAAAAGCATATTTTTTTGAGGAGAAAACTATGAGTTTGTCGAATCTGTTTATCCTGGCACCGCTGGGCTCGATCATGGCGCTTGTCTTCGCATACTATTTCTACCGTTTCATGAAAAAACAGGACCCGGGCACTGCCGACATGCAGCGCATCGCCGGCTACGTGCAGAAAGGGGCCATGGTCTACCTCAAGAGCCAATACCGGGTCGTGGCTTTCGTCTTCCTCCTGATTTTCATCCTCTTTTCCTTCATGGCCTTCGTGCTGCATATGCAGAACCCCTGGGTGCCGTTCGCCTTCATCACCGGCGGTTTCTTCTCCGGGCTGGCCGGTTTCCTGGGCATGCGCACGGCTACGTTCGCTTCCAATCGCACCACGGCCGGGGCCAAACATTCATTGAACCGGGGACTGCAGATCGCCTTCCGCTCCGGCGCCGTCATGGGGCTGGTGGTGGTCGGCCTGGCCCTGCTTGATATTTCCCTGTGGTTCGTAATCCTGCGCTATTTCATTCCCGAAGGTCCCAGCCAACTGGCCATCATCACCACCACCATGCTGACCTTCGGCATGGGTGCTTCCACCCAGGCCCTGTTCGCCCGCGTCGGCGGCGGCATCTTCACGAAATCGGCCGACGTTGGTGCCGATCTGGTTGGCAAAGTGGAAGCCGGCATCCCCGAGGACGACCCGCGCAACCCGGCTACCATCGCCGATAACGTCGGCGACAACGTCGGTGACGTGGCCGGCATGGGCGCCGACCTTTACGAATCCTACGCCGGCTCCATCCTGGCCACGGCGGTCCTGGGCGTGGCCGCAGGCTATGGCCTGGGCGGTGTCCTGGCCCCCATGGTCATTGCCGGCATCGGCGTGATCTTTTCGATCCTCGGCGTCTTCATGGTGCGCTCTGGTGAAAAAGCCAGCCAGAAAGTTTTGCTGCGGGCGCTGGCCCGCGGCATCAACGCCAGCACCTTGCTGACCCTGATCGCATCTTTTTTTATCCTGGTGCTGTTCAAGGATTCATTCCACGGCCGTCACCTGGGCATCTTCCTTTCGGTAATTACCGGCCTGATCGCCGGCTGGGTCATCGGCAAGATCACCGAATACTACACGTCGCAGGACTACAAACCGACCCAGTACGTGGCCGAACAGTCGCAAACCGGCCCGGCCACGGTCATCATCGCCGGCATTTCCACCGGCATGCAGTCCACCGGACTGCCGGTGCTGGTCATCGGCCTGGCCATCATCATCAGTTACGCGCTCAGCGGCGGCTTCAGCCTTGACCCCAACGCCATCAACCTCGGCCTCTACGGCATCAGCTTCGCCTCGGTGGGCATGCTCTCCACCCTGGGCATCACCTTGGCCACCGACGCCTACGGCCCCATCGCCGACAACGCCGGCGGCAATGCCGAGATGACCGGCCAGGATCCGGAAGTACGCCGGCGCACCGACGCCCTCGATGCCCTGGGCAACACCACCGCCGCCACCGGCAAAGGATTTGCCATCGGCTCGGCGGCCCTGACGGCCATGGCCCTGTTGGCTGCCTACATCGAGGAGATCAAGATCGGCTTCCTGCACATGGGAGAGAAGTTCATTACCGTCAGTGGTGTGCAAAAGGCCATAGAAAATACTTTCATTGGCGACTGGATCAATTATTACAACCTGACCATCTTCAATCCCAAGATGCTGGCCGGGCTTTTCATCGGCGCCATGATGGTGTTTATCTTCTGCGCCATGACCATGAAGTCGGTCGGCCGCGCCGCCGGCAAAATGGTTGAAGAGGTGCGCCGCCAATTTCGCGAAATTGCCGGCATCATGGAAGGCAAGACCGAGCCCGATTATGACCGCTGCGTCGAAATCAGCACCAAGGCGGCCCAGCGTGAAATGATCGTCCCTTCCCTGACCGCCATATTCGTCCCCGTGGCCATGGGGCTGGTGTTCGGCGTGGCCGGCGTGATCGGCCTGCTGGCCGGCGGCCTGACCACCGGCTTTGTCGTTGCCGTGTTCCTGAACAATGCCGGCGGCACTTGGGACAACGCCAAGAAATACATCGAGGAAGGCAACCTCGGCGGCAAGAAACTTCCCGACGGCAGCCGCAACCCCAACCATGGCGCCGCGGTCATCGGCGACACAGTGGGCGACCCTTTCAAGGACACCTCGGGCCCTTCGCTCAACATCCTGATCAAGCTGATGTCCATGGTCTCGGTGGTTTTCGCCGGCCTGATCGTCAAGTACGGCGACCTCCTGCAGCGGATCATCGACAGCTTCACGCGTTGATCCCCCTGCTGGGGCCAAGGCCCGTCGCAGGAGGCTGCGGTCTCCGCTTCAGCGCTTCTCCAGGGTGAAGGTGACGGTGACGGTGAAGCTCACCGGCTTGGGTATGCCGTTGACCAGGTAGGGCTCATAGATCCACTCCCTGACTGCTTCCAGTGCCGAGGCGCTGAGCAAGGCATGGCCGCTGACGACCCGGGTCTTGCGTACGCGGCCGTAGATGTCGGTGACCGCCTCGATCACCACCGAACCCGAAACATGGGCTGAGATCGCTATCGGGGAATAGACGGGATTCACCTTCTTGATCAGACGCGGCGGCCGGATGGTTGTGATTGCTTTTTCCAACGGATTCACTTCTTCGGGCAGAATATCCTTGCCCACGATCCATGGCGTTTTTCCATCGCCCTCTCCTCCTACGACTCCGGGTCCGCTAGGTTCCTCGACGATGAAATCAGACGGGTTTTCATCAATGATCTCGGTCGGAATGTCGATCGGGGCCATGAATCCTCTCGGTTTGTTCGAGGGGGGAGGATTTTTTGGTCCTTTGGTGGTATCAATAGGACCGGTAGGAGTTTTTCCGCCGCGGCCGGGGCCGGGCGGTACGCCGGGCAGGACCGGCGGCGCGATCAGGACATCGATGAATTTGAATTCGGGCAGTTGGGCCTCGGCGCGCAGCAGCGGCACCACGATGATGGCGGCGATCAGCAGGGCATGGAGGAGCAGGGAAAGGGAAAAGGTCAACCCCTTGCGCACATGGGTCTTACGGATCTCTTTTCCGGGAAGAAACATGTCAAACATGGTTCACCTCCTTGTTGATGTTCCGCAACCATTATGTGCTGAAGGCAGGGTGAACTGGTCCGGAATCGTGAATCAGGACACTTTTGTTGAAATAAATCGGCTGGGAAGCGTTCTCAGGCCCTGGCTCAGTCGCCGTTCAACAGCCGGCGGAATTCCGAGGGGCTGACGCCGGTGTTTTTCTTGAAGGCGATATTGAATACCGACTTGGAGTTGAAGCCTGCCTCGAAAGCGATGCGCAGCAATTTGAAATCCTTGGCCGCCGGATCGAGCAGTTTGCGTTTGGCCTCATCAACACGGTAACGGTTGATGAAATCGTTGAAATTCAACTCGTATTGTTCGTTGATGATCTGCGACAGGTGTTTGGCCGGGATGGCCGTGCTTTCTGCCAGTTTCGTCAAAGTCAGGTCCGGATCGAGATAGACCTTGTCTTTTTCCATGGTCTTTTTGAGATACAGCAGGATTTCCTGTTTTTTATCGGCGCTTAAAGTGGAAAGCTTGTATTTATCCAGCTTTTGCCTTAGTGCCTTTCGCTGCCGGAAAAAAAACAGTCCGGCTGCCAACGCGGCGATCCCAGCCAGGATCAGGATATAAAACCAGACGGTCTGATGGAAGTAAGGCCTGATCGTGAAAGAAAACCTGTCTGCGCTTTCGTTCCAGATGCCGGCCTGGCCGCGGGCTTTGACCTGGAAAAGATAATGCCCCGGTGCCAGTCCGGTAAAATTTCTGCTGCGCTGCTTTTCCGGCCGGCTCCATTTGTTTTCCAAACCCTCCAGGCGGGTGGAGAATTCGATTTGCTGCGGGTCGGTGAAATGGATGGCCGTGTAAATGAAATCGAATCGATCCGTACCGGCTGGAAACAAGCCCAGGCCAGGCGTACCGATGGGCAGGGTGTTGGCCCTGACTGTTTCGATGCAGACGGCCGGCGGCCGCGGCACGGATCCCAGGGTTTTTGGATCGATCATGACCAGCCCCTTCTGGGTTGGGAACCACAATCGCCCGTCGCGGCTCTTACACCCGGCCGGCTGGAAGCCTCCCGTGCAGACAGTACTTTTCAGTCCCGCCATTTCCGTGAACATACGGCAGTGAATCAAATCCCCAGCCGACGCTGCGGATCCTGCCAATGCTGATTTCCTGACGCGAAAAATCCCTGCCGGGGAACTCATCCACAGATACCCGGAATCATCCTCGAGTATTTGCAGGATGGTGCCGTTCAAAGGCCCCGGTATTTCCCGGAAATTCGTGAAATTTTCATTGCGCAGCAGGCTCAATCCGCCGTTCGTGCCCAGCCAGACATTATTGCTTTCATCGATGTTAACGGAATAAACTGTGTCTCCGGCCAGGCCGTCGGCGGTGGTGTATTGGCGCCAGGCCCCTTTTCGCAAGACGTGCAGGCCGCCGCCGGAGCTTCCCGCCCAAATGTTTCCCTGGCGGTCCTGGTTGACCGCAATGATCACTTCGCTTTTCAGACCCCCGGCCAGGCCGTGGTGCTTCCAGGTACCATCGCGGAAGCGGTTCAAGCCGCCCCCGTCACTGCCGATCCAGAGATTGTCATCCCGGTCAATGAAAAGAGATAAAATCGCATCCTTGGCATGGCCTTTATTGGGGAGGAAAGAAGAAAATCTCCCCTGGTCCAGGCATTGCAGACCCGCATCCCGGGTGCCGATCCACAACCGGCCCTGACGATCGGCCACAAGGGAAGTGATGGCGTCGCTTGGCAACCCGTCACCCCGGGAAAAGGATCGCCATTGTCCTCCCGACAAAAGGTTCAAGCCTTGGTCGCGGGTGCCAACCCAGAGCCGCCCCCGGCCGTCTTCACAGATCGACTGGATATGGGGGGCCGACAGTCCGTCCTCCGTTGAAAAAACTCGCACTTCGTTCTTTTTCAGAAAGTTCAGGCCGCCGGCCGAAGTGCCGACCCACATGTCTCCCTCCCGGTCGCGGCAAATGGCCATGACCGAATCGCCCGCCAGGTTTTGCGGGATAGCACAAACGACCGCGTCGTCCTGCTCCATGATGGTGACGCCTTTTTCGGTGCCGACCCACAGCCGGTCCAGCGTGTCCTGGCCGATGGAGCGGACCAGGTTGTCGGTCAGGCCGTCCGCTTTGAAAAAATTCCTGATCCCGTTTATATCGATGCAACTGAGGCCCGTGGTGGTCCCGACCCAGAGGTTTTCGCGGCTGTCTTCAAAAAGGCAATACACGTAATCACCGGCCAGGCCGTTGCGGGAAGTATAAAGTTTTTTCTTGCCTTTTTTGATGGATACAAGACCATCGCGGCTACCGATCCAGATGTTGTCGCCCCCGTCGCCGTTAATGGCGGTGATGCGGTTTTCGGCAATGCCGTCGACGATGACCAGGGCAGGGAATTTGCCTTTTTCCAGGAAGTACATGCCGTTATCGATCGTCACAACCCAAAGGTTCCCGGCACCGTCCTGGCTGATCGACCAGATGGAATCGCTCCCCAGGCCCTCGATCCTGCTGAATAGCCCATCCCGAAAATGCAGCAGGCCGCCGCCGAACGTGCCGATCCAGAGCGAACCGTCGCGATCAGGGCACAAAGATGTGACCGAATTTTTCATGATGGCCCGCGTGTTGCTCCGGTTGAAAACGGTAAAATGGAAACCGTCGAAGCGGGCCAGTCCGCCTTCGCTGCCGATCCAGAGATAGCCGTCATTGGTTTGGGCCAGGGCATAGATCGTATTCTGTGGCAGGCCGTTTTCCGTGGTCCAGGTGCGCTGGACCCAGCGCTCGTACTCTGTTTTCAGTTCCGCGGCAGCGACCGGGAACAACCGTTGCGGCGCCCTTGATCCGATAAGCAGAAGCAGAATGATCGCTTTGAATAGTTTTGAAAATTTCGGAGGAGATGCTTTCTCCAGCAACATATTGAGGCCTTTATAACCAAACCCAGCCGCCATGTCAAGCCTGGGCAGGGGAAAGCAGTAGCATGTCTCACCTGAGCTCATTTCTCTTCCCGGTTCCCATCGGTCCAGCAACCCATTGCGCTTTTTATTTGACAATGGTCAGCTCAGTTGCTATCATAAATCTTTGGTGCCGCCATATAAAATTCATTGCCGGATATGGTTTAAGAGGAGCGCAGAATGGGAAAAGAACCAAAATCGGTTTTTAAAGGAGATGTCAGCAAGGCCCGGCTGGAGTTTTTATTTGACGGAGTTTTTGCCATCGCCATGACCATCATGGTGCTGGAGCTCAAGCTACCGGAGTTGCAGGACCGCAAGTCGGTCCATGAGCTGGGAACGGCGCTGCTGCACCACGGCCGGACCTTCTTCAGCTACATTATCAGCTTCATCATATTGAGCAGCTTCTGGATCAGCCACAACCAGATCTACGCCAATTTGAAGCGGATCAGCAAAACCGTCCTGGCCATCCACATCTGGCTGCTGGCCACGGCCGCATTCTTTCCATTTTGCGCCCATTTGTATGGCCGCTACCCGAGCAACCCGCTGGCTAGCCTGATCTATTTTGGCGGTGTCATCGTCTTTTTCCTGGGCATGCTGGCGCTGGTCATCGCGGCTAAAAGACAGAAACTGTTCGATCCGGAAATCCCTGCCAGGGACGTGAAGAAGCTGCGACGCGGCTTCCTGTGGTCGGTGGCGATCTTACTTTTCGCTTACGTGTTCATTTTTGTTTTGCCGGTCTGGAAATAGAAGGCGGCGAGCTTGGAACACACCGTGATCCGGACCGAGCACTTGTCCAAGAACTACGGGCGGCATCTCGGCATCGCCGATATCGGCATCGAAGTTCATGCCGGCGAAGTTTTTGGCTATCTCGGGCCGAACGGGGCCGGCAAAACCACCACCATCCGTATTTTGCTCGATTTCATCAGGCCGGGAGCGGGAAAGGCTGAAATTTTCGGACGCGACGCGCGCCGCTGCGGCTCCGAAATCCGCCGTCGCGTCGGTTTTTTGCCGGGCGAACTGCATTTGTACGAAAACCTGACCGGCAACGATTTTCTGCGCTTTTTCGCCAATCTGCGCGACGGTGTCGCCTGGTCTTACGTGGAAGAATTGGCTTCCCGACTAAACTGCCGGCTGGCGCAGCCGATCCATTCCCTCTCCCAGGGCAACAAGAAAAAGATCGGCCTGATCCAGGTTTTCATGCATAAACCCGAACTGATCATCCTGGACGAGCCGACCAGCGGCTTGGATCCGATCGTCCAGCACGAGTTTTACCAGCTACTGGCTGAAGCCCGGGCTCGGGGGCAGACCATATTTTTTTCTTCGCACAACCTGCCCGAAGTTGAGCGGGTCTGCGACCGCGTGGCTATCATCCGCTCCGGCCGCCTGGTGGCCACGGAAAATGTCACCGTTCTGAAAGCCAGATCGCTGCGCAGCGTGGAGATCCGCTTCGGCGAGGACTTCGACGCCCGCGCTTTCGCCGCTGTAGCCGGCCTGGAGATCACCGCCCAGGACCGGCGTTCGCTCAAAGGGCGCATGAAAGGGGAGATGGACGCGCTGCTGAAAATGACGTCGCGGTTTAACATCAGCGATTTTAGAAGCCAGGAATCTTCTCTGGAGGAAATTTTCCTGGCCTATTATGGAAACAATGATCATGCTCAATAACCTTTTCCGGAAAACCCTGCGCGACCAGAGATTGTCGCTGCTTGGCTGGTCGCTCGGGCTGGTGGGGCTTTCGCTGTATCTGCTTTATGTCTACCCCTTCGTTAACCGGGCCGCGGCAATGATGAAAGTGCTGGACAACCTGCCCCCGGTCATAAAGAACCTGATCGGCAAAAGTAATTTCATGGCCACCCCTGAAGGATTTTTCAACCTGCAGCCCTTTTCCATCCTGGCGCCATTGCTGTTCATCGTCTTCGCCGTGGCCAAGGGCAGCGACGCCACGGCCGGAGAAGAGGAGCGCGGCACGCTCGATCTGCTGCTGGCCAATCCGCTGCGGCGTCGGCAGGTGGTGCTGCAGAAGTCCTTGGCCCATGGCGCGGCCTTGTTCGTACTGTCGGTCGTCTTCTGGGTGGGCATGGCCGGAGGCACGTGGCTTTTCGGCATCGCCCTGAACCGGCTGCGTCTGGCCGCGGTGATCTTCAGCTGCTGGTTGTTGGGATTGGTCTTCTATTCTCTCTCATTGGCCTGCGGTTGTTGGCGCGGAAAAAAGAAATTCAGCATCGGCGTCAGCGGCGGCCTGGCGGTAATCACCTATCTGATCAACGCCTACGCCCCCATGGTGGAGAATTTGCGGCCCTACCGGATTTTTTCACCTTTTTATTTTTACAACGGCAACAATGTCCTGAGCAATAGCTTGCATCCCGTCCATGTCCTGGTGCTGGCTGGGCTGATCGCCTTTTTCTTCAGTGCCGCGCTTTTTGCCTTCAGCCGCCGCGACCTTTCGACCTGATCGGGGTTGCCGTCATCTGCTCTTTATTTCTGCAGGGCGATGGCCAGGGTGAATTCATCCTGCTTGGGAACGCTGATCTCCTTGTTGTAGATCCTGAATCCAGGCTTGAAAGCGGCAAAGACGTATTTGCCGGGCGGCAGGCGCAGGCTGGCGGTTTTACCCTCGGCCGGGGCCAGTCCCCAGAACTTGCCGTCGATGTACAGGGCGGCTTCCTCGGGGGTCACGGTCAGGGTGACCTGGGTCAGTGAGCGTTCCTCAACCGCTACCGGCTTTGCAACCGGCAGGGCGGGGATGGGTTCGCTCTTGGCCTCATAGGCTTGCTGTTCTTCTGCAGCGGAAACTTTTGCGACGGCGGGTTCGGCTGCGTCCATAATGTCTTCACTCTCCAAATTGATTTTCAGGGTGATATTGCGGGAAGAATAGGAACGCAGGTCTATGGCTTCTTCGCGGAAACCTCGTTTCTTGAACACCAATTCGTTCTGCCGTGAGGCCAGGCGCAGGGCCGAGCCGGCTGAGGAAAATTCGTAGGCGGCTCCGATAAGCCTGCCGTTGAGCAGCACGTCGGCGTCGTCGGGGCTGACGCGCATAACGACGCGCACGCCGTCATAATCATCCATTATGTCCCAGGGGACATTGATGGAACAGGCGGCAGAAATGAAGATAAAAAACAAGACAACTGATATTAGGCTTATGTTTTTCATACCTTCATGGTAGCACAAATGGAAAAATGAATCACCTGGCAAGCTGGTTTCCTCCGGGCGCCGCAACCGCAATGTTTAAAAAAAACCGCGTTGCTATTGCCTAAACAGGGGGAAATATGTTAAACATTTATTAGCAATGAAAACAAAAGCGCTGCAATTCATCTTTTTCTCCCTATTGTTGGCAACGGCAGGGTTGCCGGCAGCGCAGCAGGACCGCGACGAACCGATCGTTTACGCCGACCATAAAAAAATCAGCGAAGATTCGCTCCGCGCCTATGGGAATGTGGAAGTCATATGGCAGGATTACATCATCTATGCCGACGTGATCGAATTCAACCTGAAGACCAGGGAATTGTTCGCCGAAGGAAGGGTGACCATGTCGGCCAAGGACATGGTTCTGAGCGGTGAAAAGCTCAATTTCAACTTGAAAACAAAAAGCGGCGAACTGGTCGACACTTATGGCCTGATCACCCCTTTTGTCCGTTACGAAACCGGCCGCCTGATCCAAACCGACCTGAAGACGCTGACTTTTCAGCGCCTCAATTTCACTTCCTGCACCCAGATCTTCCCGCGCTGGAAGATCACCAGCCGCCGCGGCAAGATCATAAAAGAAAAATATATTGAAATGCACGACGTGCTGTTCCGCGTCAAAAACATTCCGGTTTTCTACCTGCCCTACCTGCGCTATCCTATCCAAAAAGACGGCCGGGCCACGGGCCTTTTGTTCCCCAATATCGGCAATTCTTCGCTGCGTGGTTTTTTTTTCCAAAACGCCCTCTTTTTGGATGTTAAGCCCAATATCGACATGACCTTCGGCCTTGATTATTTCGCCAATCTGGGGATCGGCGTCAGCGACGAATTGCGCTACCTGTTTCGCAACACCAGCGGCAGCGCCCGCTTTTACTATCTCAAATACCGGAAAGACAATGGCGTATATAACGATTCGGCGAGTGATTATTATGTAGAAGCAGATCACAAACAGACGCTGCCCTTCCTGAATTCCCGCCTGCTGCTGAATGTAAACCTCCAAAGTCGCCCCGGTTTCCTGCGCTTGTTCGATAACAGCTTTGACCGCAATCTCAGCACCAATTTTCAGTCTTCATTGGCGTGGACCATGTCTTTTTCCAACATCAATATTTCGCTGAGCGCGTCGCGCCGGGAAACGTATTATAACTTTCTCGACAGCTCAAGGATCATAGAATACCTGCCGGCGCTGGCTTTCAATTTGAACCAGCAGAAACTGGGAAAGCTGCCCGGCTATTTTTCCCTGGGAGTCGATTATCAAAGGGTGCGCCGCAGCGGTGTGGTCTATGAAGAAGAGCCATTATTCGTGAACGATTTCCGTTCCCAGCGCCTGACCGTGACCCCGGCCTACCAGCTGCCGCTGCTGAAACTGCCCTGGCTGAACTGTTCGCTGAACCTCCTGGCCAAAAACACCTTATACGCCAAAAGCCTGGATCCCGCGAGCAAAAAGATCGTTGACGAGCCCCTGTATATGAAGTACCAGACGGCCACTCTTTCCTTGCAGGGACCGATTTTTTTTCGTATTTTTAATTCGGGCCATAGCAAACTGAAGCACGTGATCGAACCCGGATTTGAATTCCGCTACGCCACCAAGGCCGATAATCGCGACCGCCTGGTTCCGGTCGATTATTTCGATTACCCATCCTATTCCTATGCCGGTTTCTCGCTTACTTCGCGCCTGCTGACCAAAGGCGGCGACAGCAACGCTTCGTCCAGCGAAATGCTCTCATATACGATCGCCCAGGAATATTATTTCGACGCGGCCGAAGCCAATTTATTCCGCAAGATTAAAGGGGAATATCCGCGTTTTTCTGAATTGAGCAACAGGCTGCGCTTCCAGCCTGTTGCCAATATTAGCTTCGACGCCACGCTGGCTTACAATTATTATATCCATGGCCCGACACGTTTGAATCTGCGCGCTTCCTATGACCGTCAAGGCGCGCCGCTGACCGGTTCCCTTTCCTACAACATTTACCGTAACCCCTATACCGCAACCAATTACTATTTCAACCGCAGTGTAATAAGAGGAGTCATTAATCTGGATTTTCCCAAGTTCCCTCTGAAATTGCGGACCGGAGTCGATTACGATCTAACGGCCAAAGAATTCCGTTATGGTTCCATCAACGCCAGTTTCGATTACCAGTGCCTGGTCTTTAGCACCGAGTGCAAAGTATTTTCGTATCTGGGGCGATCCGAGTTCCAGTTCCGTTTCGGTCTTTCCCTGGGCAACCTGGGCATGGTCAGCGATTTTTTTGGAGACAAATGATGCAGGTTGCCGGGCACAGGATCAAAAAGATTATGGTCACCGGCTGTTCCGGCTTTTTGGCCTCGCACCTATTAAAACTGCTGCTGAGGCAGGATCGCAACAAACTTTTCGGCATCACCGAGGTGCCGGGATTCACCTATCCCGAAGTCGAGGTTTTCCAGGTGGACATCCGCCGCCGAGACGATATTTCCCACGTGCTGGGGCTCATTCGCCCCGATGTCACTTTTCACCTGGCGGCGGTGGCCAACGTCGGTTTCGCCTGGAAAAATCCGCAGCTTACTTATGATGTGAACTTCATGGGTACTTCGAACCTGCTGGAAGCACTGCAGGCGTCGGCGCCCGACTCGCGGCTGCTACTGATGAGTTCGGCCGAAGTCTACCAGACCGGAGGCGACGAGCCTATATCCGAAAACAGTTCCACGGTCTGCCAGAACCCCTACGCCTTGTCCAAGCTAGCCATGGAGATGCTGGGCGACCTGTACTGGCGCGCCTTCGCCATGAATGTCTGCAAGATCCGCGCTTTTAATTTCACCGGCCCCGGACAGGATACGAAATTCGTGGCTTCGGATTTTGCCAGCCAGATCGCCAAGATCGAGAGGGGCGAGCAGCCGCCGGTCATCCGCGTCGGCAACCTGGCCGCGGTCCGCGATTTTTCCGATGTCCGTGATGTGGCCCACTACCTGCAGGTCATCGGCGGCAAAAGCGTGGGCGGCGAGGTTTTCAACCTGTGTTCCGGCTGGGCTTATTCGATTCGCCAGGTACTGGACATCCTGCTGGCCCAGGCGCGCGTGCCCATCCGGATCGAAGTGGAAGCCAACAGGTTTCGCCCACTGGACAATCTCCGGATCCTTGGCGACTGCCGGTTGATGCGCTCGCGTTTCGGCCTGCGCCCGGAATTTTCTATCGAGCAGACCCTGCTTGACCTGCTGGACTACTGGCGGCAATCGCCGTGCTGAAAGTCCTGGTCATTAGGATCGCGGCCGGTCGTCTGCAACGACTCGGGACCGATTAGTTATATTTTAAACAATTTGCCGCTGGCCTGGGCATAGATTGTCCCGGAAGAATCACATATGCGGCTTTCGGCCGTGACGATGCGGCCGCGCGCTTCCAGCATTTTTCCCGCTGCCAGGTAAGTTTCGCCGGTCAGAGCCGGCTTTTTGAATTTAACGGTGATCTCGGCGGTGACGCATTTAATTCCAGCTGCGGCCGCGGCCTTGATCATGGTCTCGTCGAGCACCGTGGCCAGCAGCCCACCGTGCACCGTGTTCTGCCAGCCTTGCAGCCGGGTGGGGAACACTATCTTGGCCTCGGTTTCGCCATTTTGCCGGTTTTCATAAAATTCAAGCTGGAGCCCGGCCGTGTTCTTTTTACCGCAGACAAAACAGTTTTGATCGTCGCTAAAATCCTTCATGGCAATATTTATACACCAAATCTGCTTTTTATGGAAGGTGTGAACCGGTGAGGCCGCGGAAATCCCATAAAGGCGATCCGGCAGGCGCACCTATTACCGCGTACGGTTTTTCACTTTACAAAAGCAGCTGTTTTTCATACAATGAAAATGAAATTAAAAACGAGGTGAAAGCATGGGAAAAAGAATGATAGACCAATTCATGGAAATGGTCCAAATCGATAGCGAATCGGGCCATGAGGCTGAATTCATCGATTATCTCTTGGTGGAATTTAAAAAGTTGGGCGCCGACGCCCACAAGGATACTTACGGCAACCTGCTGGCCAAGTTTCCGGCCAAAAACAGCGTCGGCAAGGAGCCGATCCTCCTTTCCTGCCACGCCGACACGGTCATGCCCGGCCAGGGCATCAAGCCAAAAATAGAAAATGGTGTGATCCGTTCCCAGGGCGATACTATTCTGGGTGCCGACGACAAGGCGGGCATAGCCGAAATGCTCGAAGCGTTGCGCACGGCCGAGGTGCGGCCGCCGGTCGAGGTGGCCATCAGCCGCCAGGAGGAAGTGGGACTTTTGGGTGTCAAGAACCTGGACTTCAGCTTTTTGCATGCCAAACGCGGCTTTCTGTTGGACAACGACACGCTCGATACCATCGTCATCGGCGGCCCTTCATATTTCGCCATTGACGTCGATGTCCAGGGCCGCTCGGCCCATGCCGGCATGGAGCCGGAAAAGGGCATCAACGCCATTGCTGCCGCGGCCAAAGCCATCGCCGCCCTTAGGCTGGGCCGGCTCGACCACGAAACCACGGCCAACGTCGGCGTGATCAAGGGCGGGATCATCCGCAACGGCGTTCCCGCAGCGGCCGTTTTTTTGGCCGAATGCCGCAGCCTGCAGCATGACAAAGCCCAGGCCCTTGCCGACGAGATGGAACGGATCATCAAACGGGAAGTGGCTGCGGTTGGCGCCCAAGTCGAAATAAAAACCAACAACCTTTGCCGGGCAGTGCAGATCGCCCCCGACGCCTGGACCGTGAACACGGCGCAAAAAGCCCTGGTAACAGTAGGCATCAAAGCCAAAACCACTTTTATCACCGGCTTTACCGACGCCTCCATCTACAACAATCACGGTATTGAAATGGCGGTGGTGGGCATCGGCGCCCGTGACGAACACTCCAGCGAAGAACATATCCATATCGCTGATATGGAAAAAGCCCTGGCCATGCTGATAGAAATATTGAGGCTTTCGGCCGCCTGAAGCGGCGTGACAGTCGCTGTTTTTCGACGTTATTCTTCTCTCAGGCTGCACCATATTTTATTCTCAGAATTTCCCAGAAATGCATATTGTGGGGCTTTTTCCGACATCCCCTTCAGCTAAATCCCGTCCGCATTCCGGCCGGGAAGCGACTTCGCCCATTTTTCGTTAAAATGGGCTGCGTACGCCGCTGCAGGCTGCGAAGCGTCCCCAGCGGGGGAGGATAGTCGGAAGCGCCCCAACTTCCAATTTTGAAAAACGGGGTGACGCCAGCCGCTTCGCCTTGACAGGGTGGGGCAAATCCGCTACCATCAAGGGTATGCTGGATTTAAAAAACCACAAGAAAGTGGCCATCCTGTTTTCGGGCGGACCGGCGCCTTCGGCCAATGCCGTCATCTCTTCGGTGGCCCTGAATTTCATCAACGCCAAGGTGCCGATCATCGGTTTTTTCTTCGGTTTCGAATTCCTGGAAAATTATGACCACAAAAACCGCTACTCGCTGTCCCCCAACGTCCATTACCAGGCTCTGGATGCCAACATTTCCGCTATCCGCAACCGGCGCGGGGTGTATTTGAAAACCTCGCGAGCCAATCCGGGCCGGCTCATCAAGTCCCCTGAAGACCTCCAGGATACCGAAAAATCCAGGAAGCTGCAAAACATACTCCAAGCCCTCGACAGTTTGGGCATCGGCTGCCTGATCACCATCGGCGGCGACGACACGCTGAAAACCGCCAATTTCCTGGCCCGTCTCGGCCTGCCGGTGATACACATTCCCAAGACCATCGACAACGATTATTTCGGCATCGCCTGGACCTTCGGCTACTGGAGCAGCGTCCAGGCCAGTCAGGAGGCCCTGCTCAACCTCAAGGCCGATGCTGAGAGCACCAGTTCCTATTTTATCGTAGAACTGATGGGGCGCAAGGCCGGCTGGCTGACCTACGCGGCCGGCATCGCCGGCGAAGCGGTGCAGATGATCTCCACCGAGGATGTTGAGGAAGATACTCTGGATATCGGCAAACTGGCTGAAAAGATTGTGGATACCATCCTCTGGCGCGAAAAAAACGACAAGTATTACGGAGTGATCTGCGTGGCCGAGGGGCTGGCTGACAAACTGCCCGACAAATACCGGCCGACCGAAAAAGACCGTCACGGCAATGTGATTCTGGGAACGGCTGAAGTGGGTCGGGTTTTGCGCGACGCCGCCGAGGAGGTCTACAAGAACCGCTCCGGGCGCAAGAAAAAGCTCATCTACAAGCAGATCGGCTACGAAACCCGCAATGCCCTGCCCATTAGTTTCGACGTGGTCCTGGCCAGCATGCTCGGCTTCGGCGCCTACAAACTCTATAAAAACAGTCAGTTCGATTGCATGGTCTCGGTCTCGGACAATTTCCAGATCGTAGGCGTGCCTTTCAGTGAACTAATCGATCCCCAGACCCTGCTGACCCGCCTGCGCAATGTACCGCGCGGCAGCGATTTTTATGAATTGAAGGAAGCCCTGTCCTATAAATTGTCTGAATAATGGGTAGGGGCACGGCCCCCATGTGGGGACAAGCGCGCCGTGCCCCTACATCCAAACGCGAATCGATCCTATTTGTATCGCACCCAGCGCAGGATTTCTCCAAGCGTAGGTTTTTTTCCGTACATCAGCATGCCCACGCGGAATATCTTTGCCCCCAGCCAGGCCAAGCCCCAGATGGTCAGCGAGCAGAGGGCGATCGACGTGACGATCTGCCACAGCGGCGGCGTGGATGCAGTGATGCGCATGAACATCAGGATGGGGCTGAAGATAGGGATGAGCGAGGCTACCAGGGCCAGGGTAGTGTTCGGGTTCTGGGTGGCCGAGAAACCGATGAAATAGGGGATGAGCATCATCCAGACGATGGCTGTCGAGAACTGCTGCGCCTCCTGGTCGGTATTGACCGCGGCGCCGACGATGGCGTAGGGGATGGCGTAAATGAAGAAGCCGAGGATGAAGAAGACGACGAAGTAGAGCCCGATCTCGGGGGTCAGGAAAGAAAGGATAGAAGCGTCGACGGCGCCGGAGAAACGCGACACTAGGATAATGGATAGGAGTATCCAGAGGGCCACTTGGGTCAGCCCGGCCAGGCCGATACCCAGTACCTTGCCGTAAAAGAGGTGGGTGGACTTGGCCGACGATATGAGGAGCTCGGAGATGCGGCTACTCTTCTCCTCCAGTACGCCGCGCATGATCATTTGGCCGTAGCCGATCAGCACACCGAAAAGAATGATCATCATGAACAGCGACATGATGTAATCCATGCCCGAACTGGACTTGGTGGTGCCTTCCTTCTTGACCTTGAAAGTGTCGACCAGGACGTCGCGGGTGGCCTCGAGCACCACTGCCGGGTCGATCTGTTTTTCCAGCAGCAGCTGCTGCGAGATGACCGTGCGCAGGGTGGAGGCGATAAAGCTGTTGGTGGCGAAATCGGAAATGGAGGTCGCATAGTAGGAGACCTGGCGGCCGGACTTGACATCGGCCGGGATAAGCAGCAGTCCGTCGATCTCCTTTTTCAAGACCTTCTGCTCATATTCACGGACTACGGCGGCGGCGTCCCGACCATTCAGCTTAACCGGGCGGAAACTGATCAAACCAGCCACTTCCGACTCGCGCGGTTTGCGCATTGAACCTTCCAGATCGAAGCCCGGCTTCCCGGGCTCCTGCCGCGTCGTGGGTTTGGCGGTCAGGGCCTGGTAATAGCCGCCGGCGAAGTCGGCCACGGCGATCTTCTTTTCGGTGCGGCCCACTTTCATCAGCAGCACCGGCACGAACATCATGCCCCCCATCAGCACGGGCGTCAGGATGGTCATGATGATGAACGACTTCTTCTTGACGATGGCCTTGTATTCTTTTTTTATGACGGCGAAGATCTTCTTCATGCTCTTTCTCCTTCCTGGACTTTGCGGATGAAAATGTTCTGCAGCGACGGCTCGCTGAGCAGGAAGCCGTTGACCGTAACTTTTTCGAGTAAGTCGCGCAAAAGCTGCTCGCGCTTGGAGAGATCTGCCAGTTCCACCTCCATCTCGCGACCGGAGTCGCGCCAGGATTTGACGTAAGGCAAGGCGCCCACGAAACGGGCGTCGCCCTCGTACTGGATCTTGACGAACTTCTGGCCGTATTCGGCCTTGATCTCGGCCAGGGTGCCGTCGAGTACCTTGCGGCCCTTGTCGATCATCACCAGCGAGTCGACCGTCTTCTCGGCGTACTCCATCAGGTGGGTAGAGTAGATAATGGTTGTTCCTTCGCGTTTGCTGGACAGGATGATGTCCTTGATCAGTTCAATGTTCAGGGGGTCGAGCCCGGAGAAGGGTTCATCGAGTATGAGCAGTTCGGGATTGTGCAGGATGGTGATGATGAACTGGAGCTTCTGGGCCATGCCCTTGGAGAGCTCCTCCACTTTCTTTTCCTCGTAGCCGTCCAACTGGAATTGTTTCAGCAGCAGGCGGCCGCGTTCTTTGATAGCCGCGACCTTCATGCCTTTCAGCTCGCCCATGAAGAGCAATGTGTCCATCACCTGCAGTTTGCGGTAAAGGCCGCGCTCTTCAGGCAGGTAACCGATGCGGTCCTTCACCTTCTCGGAAAAATTCTTGCCCAGGATCTCGATGTGCCCGGCATCCGGGGCGATGATGTTCATGACCATGCGGATGGTCGTGGTTTTGCCGGCTCCGTTGGGGCCCAGCAGGCCCAGGATATCTCCTCTGCGGACCGTGAAGGAAATATTGTCCACGGCCCTTTTGCCGTCGAAATCCTTGACCAGATCCTTCAATGACAATGCCTGTTCATTCATGACTGCTCCTTGTGTTTTTTTCAGCAATGCGGGGGGTTCCCGTTTTTTATTATACGGCCGACATGTCGGCAAGGTTTTATTTTGCTAACCGGCTGTCAACTGCAGGTGGCTTCTTTTTATCTTGTGCAGCCCGGCTTGGGCGATCTTTTCCGCCGAGGTGTGCAGTTCCAGGATGCCCCGGTAGGTCCCCCGCAGTGGCTGCCGTGAAAGCAGATAAATTCTTTTTATTTGCAAATCCTCCTTGTGCTTGAGGTTCAGGCCGCGCATGGCGGCGGCCAGTGAGCGCAAGCTGGTTCCTTTCAGTTCAAGCTGATACACACTGGCGAACGGGGGCAGGATGAACCATTGGCGGTATTTCAATTCCCGCTCGAAAAACTTTTCTTCGTCAATGAGGAACTGCAGCGCGTAATGAAAGTGGAAAACCGAGAAGACGTGCAATTCCCCTCCGGGCTTAAGTGTTTCTCCGATCTCGGCCCCGGTGGCGTAGATCATTTCGGCGGCATTGAATTCTTCCATGTTGAAGAAGGATTCGGGCTTGATGTAGATGACGGCGGCGAACATTTCCCTGAAAAAAGGATTGAGGGCAGCCGGGGTGGCAATGATTACGGGACTGGCGTTCGCGGCGGCTACGGTTGGCGCGGCAGTTTTGAGATCGGCCGCGGTCATGACCAGCGCCGCTTTTTCGCCGACGGCGCGTTCCACGGCCCGGGACAGGGAGTCGATGCTGATATCGTGGAGCAAGGTGAGGTTTTTTCCGCAGCGGGGGCAATCGTTCAGCGTCTCTTTGTGGAACGTGCAGCGGCGGCAGGCGGCCCGTTGCGTTTCTTCCACCTGCAGGTTGCCGCCGCAGCGTGGACAGGAAGCGATCTTGCGGCATTGGCCGCAGAACAAGTGCAGCACAGGCTGGATGCGGTTGACCAGGACCAGGGTCTTCTTTTTTTCCAGGACATTTTGACGGATCATGTCCACGATGTCACTTGGGATGCCGCGTTCCTTGCCTTTGAGCATGTGAACCTGGCAGGAGATGCTGCGCTCCCGGCGTCGGTCGCTGATGTGCTGATCCTTACGCTGCCAATACGTGACGCAGGAGTGGGACGCCGCACCGCGCAGCAGGGGAATGCGGCCCGCTTGCGCCCGCATCGCGGCCAGGTGGTCGATGCGGAACGGCGAAGCGAAACCGCGTTGGTAAAGCGGCGACGCCGCCCGGTCGACGATCAGCAGGCCCGGATCGGTCAAGGGCAGCATAAGCGCCGAAAGTCCGCCGCAAACTACGCCGCTTTTCCCCAGTCGGTATTGCCGCCAGATGTTTTCCTTGGCCGCGGTTTTAACGCCCGAATGATATAGATCAAGTCCGGGTATAACAGTCTGCCAGTAGCTGGCCGTGGCGTTGTCGGGAACCAGCAGGATGACACTGCGGCCGCGGGCCAGGGTCTGCCGGCACATATCCACGTATTCGCGGTCGCGCCCCGGACCCAGGAGCAGGCGGGAAAACAAAGCATCGTCTTCAGGCTGCGGAACGGCGGCGATTGGACCGGCCTCGGTTCCAACCTTGAAAAAAAAGCGCAGCGGGCCGGCAGCGGCCAGTTTTTCCAATTGCCCGGGACCGAATTCAGCCATTTTCCGCACCTGTCCGTCTGCTTCCAGGCGCAAATTCTTCAAGTTTTTCTGGCTGGGAGGCAGGCAGTGGTCGAGCACGCTGCCGGCCGAGGCGAAATAGGCGGCGGCAGTTTGCCGGGCGAACTCCAGAAAGGCCCGGTCGGGGCAAAAAGGATCGTCGATGAAACCGATGATGCTTTTCAACCTGCCGCTGTAGGGCGAATCCAGGTCCAGCACCCAGCCGAGCACGATGCGCTTGCCCAGCGGCACCAGCACGCGCATGCCGGCTTTCAATCCAAGCGGGGCGTCTTCGCACCCGTAGGTCAGTGGTTCAAAGATGTTGTAGGAAAGGGCGACGCTGATCTTCAAGGGCGTTTCTTGGGGATGAGGGCAAGCACTTTCTCCATGTCCTCCCACACTTCCCACTTGGCCCGCGATATTTCTTCCTTTTCCTTTTTATGCAGGATATAAGCCGGATGGTACGTGGCAATGAGCGGGATATCGTGAAAGTACAGGAGATGGCCGCGGATGCGGCCCATGCTGTGGCTGGTTCCCAACAGGTTGTTCAAGGCGACTCTACCCAGACAGACGATGACCTTGGGTTGAAGAATGGATATCTGTCTTGACAGATAGGGCAGGCAGGTTTCCACTTCGTCTTTCTGCGGTTCGCGATTGTTGGGCGGGCGACATTTGACCACGTTGGCGATGAACACCTCCTCACGCTGCAGGCCCATTTTCTGGATGATCTTGTCCAACAGCTGCCCGGCCTTGCCGATAAATGGCCGGCCGAACTGGTCTTCGGTTTCTCCCGGCCCCTCGCCGACGAACAGGATGTCGGGACGGTTGCTGCCTTCGCCGGGGACGTAGTGGGTCTTGCTCTCATGCAGCCGGCAGCGCCGGCACTGCCGGATCTCCCGGTCCAATTCGGCCAGGTCGGCGCGCGGATCGCTTCCCGGCAGGTGCAGGAATTCGGCGCCCATTTCCCCGAAAAATTTCAATATTTCCCGTAATTCATTCATGAAGCTCCGGCTGCTGTTCTCAGGACCGGCCGGCCAGGCTGACGATGTCATCCCAAATGATGGCGGCGATATGCGCTTTGTTCATTTTTTCCAGTTTGCGCACCCCGTCGGGGCGCACCAGGTAGACCTGGTTCTCCTCGCAGGCGAAGGCCGGGTTGGCCTCTGATATTTCATTCAGGATCAGCAGGTCCAGGTTCTTGTCAATGAGTTTTTTCTGGGCGTTGGCGAAGATATTCTCGGTTTCGGCGGCGAAACCGACCAGGATCTGGTTTTTTCTCTTGTGACGGCCGAGTTCGAGCAGGATGTCGGGATTTTTCACCAGCTCAAGAGTGATGCGATCGCTGTTTTTCTTCATTTTATCCGGATAGTATTTCAGGCTGCGGTAGTCGCTGACCGCCGCGGCCATGATGATCACTTCGGCCTGGCGGAAATGTTCGCCAATGGCGGTGCGCATCTCCTGCGCGGTTTCCACCTGGATCACTTCCACCTGGGCGGGGAGGTAGGTAGTGGGCCCGGTGATGAAGGTGATCGGACCGATGCCGCGCATCCTGGCTTCCATGGCCAGGTGGTAGCCGGTTTTGCCGGAAGAGCGGTTGGAGATGAAGCGCACCGGATCGATTGGTTCTAGGGTGGGGCCGGAAGTGATGACGATTTTTTTAAACACCGGCGATCTTCAGGCAATGACGGTAGATGGCTTCAGCATCCGGCATCCGGCCCTTACCGATCTCACGGTTGGCCAGTAAGCCTTCAACCGCTTCAATGATCTCAACGCCGCGGCTTTTCAGGCGGGCAATGTTGTCGCTGACGGCCGGGTTTTCCAGCATGTGGGTGTTCATGGCCGGGGCAACGACCACGCGCTTGAAAAAGGCGCAGAACAGGGTCGATAGCAGGTCGTCGGCAATGCCGTTGGCCATTTTGCCGATGGTGTTGGCCGTGGCCGGCGCCACCAGCAGCAGGTCGTTATCCCGGCTCAAATTGATGTGCAGCAAAGGGTCCTGCCGTTCCGCGAACAGCTCGCTATAGACCCTGCCCGGGGCAAAAGTCTCAAAAGTGAGCGGGACGATGATCCGCGTCGCCGCCCGGGTCATGACCACGGTTACGTCATGATCATTTTTTTGAAAAAACCGCATGATATCTACAGCCTTGTAAGCGCCGATGGAGCCGCTGACACCCAGTATGAGTTTCATTTTTGACCTCTCAAAAGTTTTTTTATCTTGTCCCGGTTACGGGGCATTTGCAGGCAAAAAGCGGCATAAATGCAGCGCAGGTCGGCCTGGGCCTTCGCCAGCTCATCGTTGACGACCACGTAGTCATACAGTTCGTAGGCGTGCAATTCCTTCAGGGCGGCACGCAGCCGCAGCCGTGTTTCCGGGTTCAGTCTCGTCTCGCGCTGGCGCAGCCGTTTTTTCAGTGCAGCCAGCGTGGGTGGGATCACGAAAATGGCCATGGTTTTATTGAACTGGCGTTTGATATTGCGCGTCCCCTGGACATCGATATCCAGGACCAACGTCTGGCCTCTGCCCGATTTGGCGCGGACCTCCTTCCAGCTGGTGCCGTAGCGGTGGCCGTGCACATCGACCCATTCGACGAATTGGCCAGCGTCGAGCATTTTTTGAAATTCACGTTCGGAAATGAAATGGTAGTCCTTTCCGGAAATTTCGTTTTTTCGCAGCGGCCGGGTGGTGTGCGACACCGAAAAATTCAGTTCGGAAAACTCGCTGAGCAGTCCATGAATCAAGGTCGATTTCCCGCAGCCCGACGGGCCCGAGATGATAATGATGTTGTTCATGATGGGCGCCTTACTCGATATTTTGCACCTGCTGCCTGATCTTCTCGATTTCACGGCGGATCAGGAGGATCTGCTTGTGGATATCCAGGCAACTGGTTTTGGCGGCGATGGTATGGGTTTCACGCTGCATTTCCTGGGTAAGGAAATCGGCCTCGCGGCCCTGGGTGGCGATGCTTTTGTCCTGCAGCAGGCGCTTCAGTGTCTGGGTATGGGTTCTAAGGCGGTTGATCTCCTCGGCGATCGAGGTTTTGTCGGCGCTGATGGCGGCTTCCTGGGCGATGCGTTTCTCGTCGATGGGCAGGTCCTTGACGTATTTTTCTATTTTTTCCCGGTAATTGCGGAACACCTCTTTTTCAAAGTCCTTCTCCCGGGCATGGATGCTTTTGGAGTGATTTTCGATTGCGGCGATGCTGTCCAGCAAATCCTTCAGGATACACTGACCTTCCTGGCGGCGGTTTTCCAGGAAAGCGGCGAAAACCTTGGCGATCGCCTTTTTTATATTGAGTTGGTCTTTTGGGCTCAAGCGCTCCGGGTCGTGATCCAGGTGGAAAACCATGGGCAGTTTGAACAGGGAATCGAGCGACAAGTTCAGTCCCGGGCCGTATTTTTTCTGCAGGGGTGCAATTTTGTCCATGATCTCTTCGAGCAGGTCGGTGTTTAACTTGATATCCCACTGCCTGGGGTCGCGCTGGAACAGGTCGAGAACGATTTCGATTTTTCCGCGATGCAGTTTGCCCTTGAACATTTCCTTGATGATCTTTTCGCTGGCCGCTGAAATGCCGCTGCCTCTGAAGTTGGTCTCAAGATAGCGGTTGTTGTAGGACTTAAAAGATATGAAAAGCGAAACATCCTTGAAATTGAACCTGCCTTGAGCGAATCCGGTCATGCTTTTCATGGGTCACATTATAATATTCATTTCCGGGAATTGCAAATTGTATAGGGAATAGTAGAGGCCGCGTTTTTTCAGGAGTTCGCGGTGGTTGCCGCTCTCCTTGATCTCCCCGTTTTCAATGACCAGGATGCGGTCGGCCTCGATGATGGTGCTCAGTCGGTGGGCAATGACGAAGGTGGTCCGGTCTTTCATGACCTCGGCCATGGCTTCCTGGATCAGCTTTTCCGATTCCGAGTCTAGAGAGGAAGTGGCTTCATCGAAAATGAGCAGGCGCGGTTTTTTCAACACGGCCCTGGCGATGGAAATGCGCTGGCGCTGGCCGTTGGAAAGGAAAATACCGCGTTCTCCGACCACGGTTTCATATTGCAACGGCATTTCAGCGATGAAATCGGCGGCGCGGGCGATGGCGGCGGCCTGGTGAATATCCTCCGGCGAGTACTTTCTGCGGCCGTAGGCGATGTTGTTGAGAATGGTGTCGTTGAAGAGAAAAACGTCCTGGGTGACCAATCCGATCTGTTCACGCAGCGATTTCATGGTAATGGAGCGGATGTCACGGCCGTCGATGAAAATTTCACCGTTCTCAGATTCATAAAAGCGCAGCAGGATATTCATGATGGTTGTCTTGCCCGAGCCGCTGGCCCCGACCAGGGCCACCATTTCGTTGGGTGCGGCCAGAAAAGAGATGTTTTTCAAGACCGGAATACCCGGCTGGTAAGCGAAGTGCACGTTCTTGAATTCCACCTCACCGCGAATGCTCTTTATCTCAATGGCCGAGGACCTGTCCTTGATGGTATTTTCGGCATTGATGATCTGTCGCACCCGCTCATAGCCGGCCTTGCCCTGTTGGTAATCGTTGTGGGCCAGGGAGAGCCGTTTGATCGGGCTGTACATCATGAACAAGGCGGTCAGAAAGGAAAAGAATTGCCCAGGTGAAAGGGTGCCCCGGGAGATGCGGTGCATGCCCACAGTGAACAAGCCGGCCGCCACCAGGCCGCCTATGATGTCCATGACCGGAGCCACCAGCGAATAGGCCAGCGCGATCTTGGCGTTGATGCGGAAATGCTTCTGGTTGAGCTGGCGGAATTTGTTGATCTCGAATTCCTCCATGTTGTAGGCCTTGACGATCTTGTTGCCCATGGCCGATTCACTCATGAAGTTGGCCAGGTCGCCGATGGTTTCCTGGGACTGGATGCCGCGCTTTTTCACCTTGCGTCCGAAATAGACCAAGGGGACGGCGGCCATCGGCATCAAAACAAGCGAAAGCGTGGCCATTTTCCAGTCCTGGAAGAAAACCACGGCCAGCAGGCCGACCAGGGTCAGGCTTTCCCTGATATAGACGGCCAGGGTTTCGGCTACGGCCAATTTGATCTTTTCGATATCGTTGGATATGCGCGACACCAGGTCACCGGTCCGGGCCTTGCTCAAGAAATCGATGGACTGGTGGATCAGGTGGCGGTAGAGTTTGTCGCGGATGTTGCGCACCACCTTCAGTCCCAGCGTTTTCATCGAATACAGGGAAAAAAATGAGAATATCGCCTGGCCGAGAAAGGCCACGAACAACAACTGCGGCAGGACCAGGACCATTTTATCTTCCCCGACATGCAGCACGCTCATGATCAGGTTGCGGATGAATTTACTTTTTTCGGCCAAGCGGCCGCCGCCCTGGATGAACAATTCATCGATGACCGGCTGGATGATCACGGCGAAAAAGGCGGTGAAGACAGCCACCATGGCCATGAAAAAAAGGGCCAATATAAAACGTTTCAGGAAAGGCCGGAAATAACTATACAGCGAATTCTCGTCTGTCATGAGCCGACTTTCAGGCTCCGCTCTTGGTTACTTGGGGTGACGCTGCTTTTTTATCGCCGCCGGAGGCTTCAGTGTTTTTGGATTTCCTGTTGAACAAATAGAATAACAGCGGCGACAGCATGTATGAAAAAGTCAGGATGGGGATGGTGATATCGGGGAAGATGACCAGGCAACCGACGATCAGGGCCAGCAGAAAAAGTGTTCTCAGGCTGTTTTTTAGAACTAATTTTTTCATGGTCCTGTATTTGACGTTGGAGATCATCAACCATGAGATCAGGAGGATATAAAGAGAAAAAAACAGGATGCCCGTCCGCGTCCCCGGCGATTTGCCGCCGAACACAAGCACGAGGGAACAGATGGCTAGGGCAGCGGTGGGAATGGGCATGCCGATGAAAATATTGGCCGGGAAGGCCTGCGCTTCCTTGAACACATTGAAGCGGGCCAAGCGGATCAGCCCGGCGCTCAGGAATACGAAACTGACGATGCTGCCGATCTGGGTAAAGCCTGATTGAAAACCCCATTCGAATGCCAGCATGGAGGTGACCAGGCCGAAAGTGACGGCGTCGACCAGAGAATCAAGCTGCATGCCGAAATTGGATTCCGTATGGGTCAGACGGGCGATGGTGCCGTCGAAGCCGTCCATGATGACGCTGGCCGTGATATAGTAAATCGCGGTTTTGAAATTCTGCTTGGGGCCGATGATGAAGATAAGGGCCTTATATCCCAGGAAAAGGTTCAGCATGGTGAACAGCGAGGGCAAAAAGGAGATGCGGGTCAGAGTCGAGAGCTTGGGTTTGCTGATTCTTTTTCTTTTCATTTTCGTTAATGGTTTCGACTCGATGCTGCCCTCCCGTGAATTATCTTTATCCATTGCCGCCAGTTTTTTTCTTGAAGGAGTATATCTGTTTTTGCATGGCGTCTTTCAGCTTGAGTTTTTCCTTCTTTATGTTCTGAGCCTCGACCAGTTCTTCTTCGGACTTGAACTTTTTCTTCAGGAAATATTGCAGTTTTTCCTCAAGTTCCTGATGTCTTAAGAACAACTTTTTAAAAGCACTGTCCTTTTCAATTAAGATCTCTTTTATTTTTTGATCCTGCATCCTTTATTCCTTTTAACTTTAATTCTTTGTGATTGCGGCAATATTTCAAGTAGGCCTGCAGGTTCTTGTCCTTGCCGATAATCGACATGGTGGTGATGATCGATTCGATGAAGTTTTCATCCAGGACGTTGGTGACGATGTAGTCGAGCCCCTTGGCGATGGCCAGCGAAACAAAATAGGAAGCAATCAGGTGGCGTTTGGGCAGGCCTTCGGATAGTAGTGACACGTTGGCCATGGTCTTGACCTGCGGGAAATCCAGTTTGAACAATTCCAGCGTGTCAAGGAAGATACGGCCGCTGTTGAAATTCTCTTCCAGTGGGCAAATTTGGGGATCCAAAAGGATATCCTGCCGCTTCATACCGCGGTCGAGCAGGTAATCGATGTATTTTTGGGCGATCAGCAACGATTTTTCCGGAGTGTTGGAATGGTTGTTGCGCTTGTCCTTGATCAGGGCGATGATCTTGGCGTTCTTCTCCATGACCGTGTCGATGAGATAATCGATCTTTTCAATGTTGTATTCAACGGCGCCGATGATGATCGGATTCTTGGCGATCAGCATGGCTTCCTTTAGGGCCTCGACATTTTCACTGACGATCACCAGTTTGGAACCCAGCTTTTCCAGCATGGGAATGATCTCGCGCAGGAACGGGGTTTCGTTGTGCAGCAGTGACAGCGCGTTGATCTCGATATACTCGGCCCCGGCTTCGAGCTGGGTCAGGGCCTCTTTCCTGATGAATTCGATGTCCATCTTGTTCATGCGGTCCAGTATTTTCTTGTTAGCGGAATTGAGTTTATTGCCGACGATGGTTGTCATGTTTTTTTCGCCTGCTTGAAATGAATTGTTTTAAACATTGAAAAAATCTTTCAGGATCGCGATTGCATTTATTCCTGCCGTTTCTTCGGGTTGGGCAATACTGTGCCCCACAGCGGTGCGGATCTCAATATTCTTGCGTTTGGCGGCCGCCGTGTCGATAGGGCCGGATCCGTCGCTGCTGCGAACGATCAATTTCAGATCGCCGCCCTGATTGAAGGTTTCTTCGCTCAGCGGCATGGAGCCGCTGATAATTATGGCATCGGCGTTTTTTATTTCCTCCTGCAACTGCGCGGAGGTCAGGCCGGATTTTTCGATGATCTCGAATTCGGAAATTTCATTGAGCAGGTCAATGGTTTTGGCATGCAAACGGTCGGCGATCAGAATCCTGATCATAAGTTTGTAAAGTTCGCAGTCCCCGGATTGGCAGGGGAGACTGGAGGTTGGCTTTGGTTTGAGGTATTCGGGAATGAAAAAACCGTCTGCATGACTAAAATACCTCCCTTGTTCAATTCCAGGTTAAAATAGTAGCAGATTTTTTCATTCCTGTCAACTTTTTAACGAAAAAACCTATTCTCTTTGCGGCTTTTACCGGTTTCAGCAAAAAACGGGTTATTCTGATATCGTCCTTATTTGTTTTCCTTGGCGAATTTTTCCATGAATTGGGTCAGGGCCAAAACTCCATCCAAGCCCATGGCGTTGTATATGGACGCCCGGCAGCCGCCGACGCTGCGGTGCCCCTTCAGGCCGATGAATCCGACTTTCTTGGCATCATTGATGAATTTCTCTTCCAGTTCCTCCGATGGCAGGCGGAAGGTGACGTTCATCCTGGAGCGGTCCGAGACATTGGCGGTGCCTTTGTAGTAGCCACCGCTGTTGTCGATGGCGTCGTACAGGGCCTTGGCTTTCTTCTCGTTGATTTCTTCAATGGCCGCCAGGCCGCCCAGGCCCTCGATCCACTCCATGACCAGCTTGATAATGTAGATGGCGAAGCAGGGCGGGGTGTTGTACATGGATTTTTCCTTGGCGTATGTCTTGTAGCTGAGCATGGTGGTCAGACCTTCCGTACAGGCTTCGATCAGGTCGTTGCGCATGATGACCAGGGTGACTCCGGAAGGGCCGATGTTCTTCTGGGCGCCGGCGTAGATCATGCCGATGTTCTTGAAATCGATCTTGCGGCTGAAGATATCCGAGGACATGTCGATAATCAGGGGCACGTTTCCGGTG
Source organism: Acidobacteriota bacterium (assembly GCA_018897435.1). Classification (GTDB taxonomy): domain Bacteria; phylum Acidobacteriota; class Aminicenantia; order UBA2199; family UBA2199; genus UBA2199. Next base: position 35,075 of record JAHIKI010000093.1, read on the forward strand.
TCGGGGAACTTGGAGAACTGGATGCCGCCGATGGTCTCGTTGGAGGTGATGTGCACATACCGGGCGTCGGGGGAGAACTTCAGGTCCCCGGGGACATAGGAAAAATTCTTGTCTTCGGAACTGGCAATGACGTTTACGGTTCCGAACAGCTTGGCTTCCTTGATGGCCTTTTTGGCCCATTCGCCTGTGTGAACATAGTCGGCCTTCTTGCCGATAAGCAGGTTCATGGGCAGCATGCCGAACTGCAGGCTGGCGCCGCCCTGCAGGAACATCACGCTGTAGTTTTCCGGCACGCCGAGCAGGGCGCGGATCTTGGTCTCGGCGGCGGTGATCACGCTTTCAAAATCCTTGGAGCGGTGGCTGATCTCCATGATCGACAACCCGATACCGTTGAAGTCCAGCAGTTCCTCTTGCGCCTTCTTCATCACTTCCTGGGGCAGGATCGCCGGACCGGCATAGAAATTATACTTTTTAGCCATATTTGTAACCCTCCTTTTTTTAATTAACAAAACAAATTTTACCCTGCGCCGCATGAAAAAGCAATATGAACGGCATCTGCATATTTCCAACTCAGCCATTCTTTTCCTGCGCAGTGAAAGGTAAATAGAAATATATCCCCCCTTTGTCCCCCCTTGGGTAAGGGGGGAGGTGGAGGCAGACAAAGAAGAATCTAATCAGGTGTAGGGGCGACCCGGCGGGTCGCCCTGTATTGATCGTGTCCGGTGTCCGGATCAGGGCGACCCGCCCCCTGCGAGGACGGACAAATCAGATCCGCCAAGGTCGGCAGATGATTTGTGCGGCCGGGTCGCCCCTACATAAAGATGATCCATCCCCCAGCCCTCTTCTCTTCCCGAAGAGAAGAGGAGCGGGACTTACCCCTCTCTTTGGGAAGAGAGGGGTTGGGGTGAGTTGAAAACTTTCCCACTGTCCCAAAATGGGACACATATTTTTGCCCGCATTCCAGGTCTGGACAGAGTTTCTGCCTTTTCTCCCCGGCTGTCCCGAAACGGGACACTTTCGGGCTATAGTTTGGAAAGGCTTGTTCGCGCTGCGTTTCCGGTTATTATGGTGTTCCATCTGTCCCAAAATGGGACATAATGGAATATTGGTAATAAATCGCCGTTTCCTTCAAAGCCATGGCAGACAATGTTTTTGGGGCGACGATTCCATTTGGCACCGCAATTGCTTTGTGAAATTCTCATATTGAATGTGATTGATATTTCTCTGTCTGCTTGGCTTCATTTCAACGGCGGTAGCTTGCCTATAGAAATCTGTAGTTGACTTTATTAATGAGGAAAAAATGCTGATCCAATCGATCAAAGACAGTATCTGGGATTGCATCAAGGATAAAGAGGTCGCGCTGTTCATGATCTTCAGCGACCAGGGCGAGATCCTCTGGCACCAGGGCCGCGGGGTCAGGGGCCGAAACATTATAGACGGCAAGGGCTTTTGCCGCAGTTACTGCCTGGAGGCCCTGAAAAAAAACCGAGAAATTGCCGAGGTTGATTGCCTGATCAATCTCAACGGTCAC
>JAHIKI010000094.1 GCA_018897435.1 Acidobacteriota bacterium
ATGCAATTACACGCTGCCGACGATCTTCCAGCAATTGTGGAGAACCATGAGGTCGCATGGAGACACCCCCTTTTAGGATGCCTCCATTATATTGCATTACTTATGCGGAAGTCAATAGTTCCTATATCCCCAAACAATGTCCATATCTATGGGTTTAAATATCAACTGACTCCCAGTTCTGAAATTCAGTTCAACGCTTTGGAAGGGAACTTCGATGGCAAGGGACAAAGGCCGTCTGATGTCAATAAGTTCATCTCTTATGTCACGCCAACACAAAGTAGAACAACTCTTCCTGCCGGCGAAAAAATGTATGGCCTGGTCCTGATCTACGACAAGGCGATCATTCCGGCCACTTTCGCGGCCATACTGAACGGCAGAGATATAAAAGATCTGTTCAAGCCTCAGCCCGGTCAAGCGGAAGCTGTATGGTTGATGCTGGATCCGGGATCGAACACGCTGGTGATCTCGGTGGACGGCAACCTGGAAAATCGGGCGGCCACCGACACCGACCGCCTGGTTTTCATCGTGCAGTAAGTTTCTTGGAATAGATTTCTTTCCCCGGCCCCTCAAAATACTCGTGACAGCGGAGGCGCCTCTGTGAGGAGATTATTTGTAAAACTCCGCTGCAATTTATCATCCATAAATCTGTACAAGTGATGCTGTTTTTGCTATAATTCCCGCGGGCAACCCCAGTCAAACCAGATGAACGTGGAAGAAATTGAAATAAAAGTGATCGCCGTAGCGGACCGGAACGCGGTCAAAAAATTGTACCAGGAAGCCGGCTGGTGGCGGCAGGAAGATGAAAGCGCCGGCAATGGCGCCTGGATCGACACCCTGGTCAGCCAATCATTCTGCTTTGTAGGCGCTTTCAGCGGCGGCGAAATGATCGGCATGGGCCGCGCCGTATCCGACAGCGTCAGCGATGCCTATATTCAGGATGTCGTGGTTTTAAAAAAGTTCCGCGGCCGGGGCATCGGCGCCGCCATCATTCAAAAAATCATCTGGTTTTTAAAAAACCACCGCATCGGCTGGATCGGCTTGATCGCCGAACCCGGTACCCAGGCTTTTTACCATGGATTGGGGTTCGCCCTCATGGAAGGGTATGCGCCCATGCTGCTGAAAAAGAAAAAGAACTGACCCATGTTGAAATTCAAATTGAAAGATTTTTCTCCGGTTAAGCTTGCCGACAGAAAGATAATCCTGCCGCTGCTGTTGGACAATGATGTTTTTTTCTGCGATTACAGTTTTGCCAACCTCTTTATGTGGGGCGATATTTTCAGGACCAGCTGGTTTTTTCATGATGAACGTCTTTGGATCTACAACGGCTACGACGACCTGATGCTGATGCCGATTGGAAAAGCTCTGAGCCTGCCTGAACTGGTCGCGGTTTCCGACATGCTGCGCCGGGAAGGAAAAAGCGGCAATTTTGTTCTGGTCGATAAGGATTTTGTCAAAGCCAATGTCGATCTTGCCGATATTTTTAACGTGGAGATCGATCTGGATAACGGCGACTATATTTATTCCAGCCAGAAACTTGTCGATCTGTTGGGCAACAAGCTGCACAAAAAACGCAACCTGATCAACCAGTTTCTGGCGGTGTATCCTGATTTTGTCAGCCAGCCTCTGCAGCCTTCCGACCTGGATGCTTGCCTGGAACTGTCGGAAAAATGGTGCCGGCAGCGCACCTGTCAGGAATTGGATTTCGACCATGAAACATCGGCTTTGAAAAGGGCTTTGCACAATTTTCGCGAATTGGAATTGCAGGGTTTGAAGATTTCTCATGGCGGCGTACTGTTCGCGTTTTCCATCTTTTCCCGGCTGAGCAGCAACATGGCCGACGTGCATTTTGAAAAATTCGATCCCGAAATCAAGGGTAGCGGCCAGGTGATCAACTGGGAAACCGCGAAAAACCTGTACGTGAAATACAAGTACATCAACCGCGAACAGGACCTGGGCATCGAGGGATTGCGCCGGGCCAAGAAATCGTACAGCCCGGAATATATCGTCAGCGCCTATTTCCTGGAAAGAAAAAGCTGAACTTCTTCTAGCCGGACAGGGCCGGGGCTCTGCCTACTGCTCGGGTTCGCGCGCGATGACCCCTTTTTCGATCAGCAGGTCCACCTGCTTGTTGACCATGTCGGCGAAGCGCAGGAAATGGGGGATGGTTAGGTGGGCGTAGGTATGGATGTTGACTTTGGCGGGATCCTTGACGTCGCGGATGCCCAGCCCCAGACAAATTTCTTCGGGATTGACGTTAAAAGAGATCAGGTTGGCATAAACGTGGTGGGCGTGAAGATCGGTTATATCAATTTTTTCCTCTTTTTTTTCCATTTTCATCTCCTTGGCGCCGCCGGCATTTCTTGCCGGCGGCAGCTTGGCCTGCCGGTTTAGCGGCAGCTGTTTTTTTCTAGTTTCTGCAGGACCTTGTACAGTTTCCGTTCGTCTGCCGTCAACACGATGCGGCTGTTTCTCTGCGTTTGCTCATCTTTGCGGATCACGCTCATGTCCACGTTGAAACCGAGCTTCTTAAAGGCCTTCTTGACGCCGGGACGGCCCTGGATCAGGGCTTCATAACTGAGGACGATGCTTTTGGGAATGTTTTCGTGGGCGGCGACCAGGGCGTTGTTGTTGTCGAACCAGCTGAGCTTGAACTGCGATATGCCGCGCTTGAACATGCTGGACCTGACGTCGGCCGGGTTCCTGAAAATAAAGACCACCCGGATCTTTTTGTCCTTGGCGATGTGGCGGAAAAAGAACAGCGCCGGCATGTGCACGATCTTCAGTCCGTTTAAGCCCGGAGCGTTGTTCAGACGGTCGACGATCTTGTTCATTTCCACGACGTTTTCCTCGGTCATGGCTTTGTCGATCAACTTTTTTTCCAGTTCCTTGCCCAATTCCAACTCGAAGTACCCCGACTTGTTGTATTCGTCGCCGCCGAAATCGCTAGGGAATGCGACGCCGGCGCTTTGCAGCAGCTGGCAGGCCAAAGAGGTGCCGCTGCGGGGATGGCCGACGACAAAAATACCGTTCTTCAACACTTTCGGCCGGATCTCCACTTTGGCCGTGGCCGTCGAATTTTCCATGTTTCGTACCTCGAATTTTGCTGAATTCCAGAGAGGCCATTATATCACAAGCTGGTTCTTTCTGGAAACCAACAAACCAGCCGAAATCGGCGTAGGGCGGACGGCGCAAGGCATACGGTCAGAGAAATTTTTTTTTTGAAATTTCCCATCTGGTTATTTCTCCTCCGTACGCCGTACACCGTACACCCTGAACCGATTTCGTTCAACGCTCCCATCTTTGCTTTTCGGGAAAGAATCGACTAAAATAAAAAAATGGAAAAATTCAGGACGCAGTTGGTCGAAGACAGCCAATCCATGCAATTCTCCCTGGATAGCAGGGGCGACCGCGAATTTTCCCTGAAAAAAAAAACGGGAGTCCTGATCCGCAGTTTCGACGGCAGCTGGAAGAGCCGGGCTGAAGAGACCGGTGCCAGGGAGGAAGCGGCCAAAGCCTTGTCCGGGAAAAGCCCTGGAAACCGCCTGCCGGAGCTGCCCCCTCTGCCTATGGACGCGGGGACGATCCTGGCTGACAATAGCTTTTTGACCGATTTTCTAGGCCGGCTTGCCCTTGCGGAATGGAAATTGCAGTTCCGTGCCCGGCGCTGCCTGCGCGCCATTCAGAACACGCAGCGCCAGAAACTGAAAACGGTTTTCAGCCATTTCAGCATTTCCGTTATGTTCAAGATTCGCAACCAGACGGAGGAACTGGAAGTCAGCGAAGGGAACAGCGAGGCGTTGAAATTCAACTTGAATGGCCTGACCCGGCGTATCAATGAAACGGTTGAAAATCAAAAAAACCGTTACAAGACCATCTTGAATTGCGAAATCCCGGTCGTGCTTCAGGCCGGCGAAGGAGCCATTCTTTTTCATGAGATTCTCGGTCATTCCCTGGAAGCGGATTACGTAAGCCAGGGAGTTTCTCCTTTCACCCTGTCGGACTTGAATCAGTTGATCGTCCCGCCCCAGATCACCATTCACTGTCGTGATGACCGTGACCCTTTTTTTAAGAATGCCGGAGCGGACGACGAAGGCGAGACCTGCCCATCGCCGCTCCTGGTCGAAAATGGCGTTCTGCGCCGTTTTATCAGCGATTTTGCCTACCAGAGAATATTGAAGCTTGGGGACCGCGGCCATGCCCGCCTGGAGGATTTCAGCCGCATTCCCCAACCGCGCATGTTCGCCACCTATGTCCAACCCGGCCGTTTCCCGGCAGCCGAGATCATTGCCTCGACCCCCTACGGGATCTATGCCCGGGAGTTTGGCAACGGTGGCCTTGATTTCCAATCGGGGCTGTTCTACTTCAACATCCGCCAGTCCTATCTGATCGAAAAAGGACGCTTGACCGCGCCCGTCGGCAACTTAACCGTCAGCGGCCGGATCAGAGATATTTTCAATGATATTGGCATGATCGGCGATGATTTCAAGTATGATCGCGGCGTCAGTTACTGCCAAAAAAACGGGCAAGTTCTGCCGGTGCGTGTGGGGCAACCCACCATCAAGATCAACAAGCTGCAGGTCAATGGAGGCCAGAGTGCTTGAAACGATTTTGAAAACCGGTCGGGATGCCGGTTTTTCGACCGTCGAAGCCTTTGCTGAAAAGATCCTGCGCCAGGAGTGCGAAGGGACCGACCAGCCCCTGTCGCTTCATGAAGTCCAGGGTAACCGGGTACGGGTCAGGGCTTTCCGAGATAGGGGTGATCCTCTCGGATTCAGCCTTTCCAATCCTGATTCCCGGCTGGTCAAGCGCTGCTTTGCCGAACTCGCTCACGGTTCCGGGTTGGACGGAAAAAAAAACTTTGCCCAGCTATTACCCAAAAGCGTGGCAAAAAGCAAACTGGATATATATGACCCGAGCATCGAGAACTGGGATAAAGACCAAGCCGGTGAATTGCGGGAAAAGATCAGGGAAAGCCTGGTGACTTTTCCGGGGTTGAAACTGAAGAAATTCAATTTTTCCCGTGTGTTGAAAAAAGTCTACCTGGCCAACAGCCGCGGTTTCCTTGCCAAATACAAAAAAACTCATTTCCAGGTTTCGCTATCCTTCATGTTCAAAAACCACGCGCTTGAACTCAGCGAAAGCCGCATTTATTGCAAGGATTTCGATCCCCAGCGCCTGGTGGCCCGGGGTGGGAATCTCCTGGGGGCCCTTGCCGCTGACCGGGGGGCCATGGATGCCGGAGCTGAATTTGTCATCATGTCGCCCGAGGCCTCGGTCCAGGTGCTGAAGGAATTTTCTCGTAGCTTGAAACTCGATCAGACGGCGGCCGCCGGGCGCGGCATCGCTGCTTCAGCAAGGGTGAGCATCCTGGACAATCCCGCTATGGATGGGCAGTCCGGCTCGGCTCCGTTCGATGATGAAGGGTTGGCCTCGGGTGAAAAATACCTGATCAACAAAGGGGTGTTCGTCAGCGTAGTTGCGGATATCCGCACCAGTTTCGCCAAGGGAGGATACTCCACCGGGAACGGTTTCCGTGAAGAACGCGGTATTTTCCCACAGGTTCATTTTTCCAACCTTTATTTCAAGCCTTCGGCTTTATCGCTTGCCCATATGCTACGCCTGGCACGAAAAGGCATTTTGGTTTATCTGGTCAAGTTGAAAGGCTACGGCCGCCAGCCCGGCGAATATTTATTCTCGGCATACGGCTATTTTTTTGAGGATGAAGAGATCTCCCGGCCCGTCCACTTCTATTTTTTGACCTCAATGCGTTCTTATCTGCTGCATATCAACGAAATCTCCAGGGAGCTGCGTTTCTTTCATTCCCGTGCCAATATCGGTTCACCCTATCTGCTGCTTCAGGGGCGCTGCGATGCAGAAAATAAAATTGTCATTTAAAAATGAGATTTTTAGGGCCATACTTTATTTAATAAGAAAACAAGCGAGGTTGGGCATGAAAAAGATGTTTTGGGCAATAATGGTTTTTTGGCTGAGTTTTATGCTGTATGGAGATGGTATTGTTATCGCCAGTTCCGGGCAGATATTCGTGGGCAGCGAAGTCCATTTCCGATTCGATCACGATCCGGGAGAGGGAGCCGGATATCGCTGGGAATATGGAGACGGCCGCTCCGACAACACGACCAACAACCAAAGCCGTCATGCCTTCAATGAGCCGGGTAATTACCGTGTGACCTGCACTTTTCTGGTATCTAATGGTGCCCCATTAACGGGTGAGATCACGCTTACCGTAAATGACAACCGACGCATCTCTCCCCAGGGAAACAATTTCCGCAGCGGCCGGAGATTGAATTTCCAGTCGGAGAATTTTGTCGAAACCAACCTGCGTTGGGACTTCGGGGACGGGACGGTCGAGAACGGTCCGAGAAACCACGGCCATGTGTATCAGCATCCGGGGAATTTCACGGTCCGGGCATTTGATTTTGGCGGCAGCACTCCGACGGCCATCACCTGCCAGGTAGTGATCGCAGCGGACAACCGGCAAGTGCAGGTAACACCGCTTCCGGCCCGTGCCAACCAGGCGGTCAATTTCAGTGCCGTCAACTTCATCGGTTCCGATTTGAAGTGGAATTTCGGGGACGGCAAGATCGAAAATGGCGGCTCTACCGTTACCCATGTATATAACGCCCCGGGGAATTTCCAGGTCCAGATCTGGGATGCGGATGTGGCAACCGAGAGCGCCTTGAAAACAACGGTCACGGTCCAGCCCGACATGCGCCAGGTCACCATCAGCGGTCCTCCGGAACTGTTTCAGGGGGCCGAGGTCGTTTTTGAAAGCCGGAATTTCAACAGCGCGCAATTGGAATGGGATTTCGGCGATGGTACGGTCGAGCCTGGCGGCGCCAGGCAGACCCACCGCTATCAACGCAGTGGAAATTTCTTCCTGAAAGTTGTGGAAGCCAATGAGCCGAACACGCTGCCATTGGAAAAAAAGATCCAGGTGTTGAATGACAACCGCGATTTGGCCGTGAAAACCGGCATGATTTTCGCCGACAGTGAATTCGAAGTAGAAGCACAAAATTTCAGGGGTTCAGTGGTAAGGTGGGATTTTGGCGACGGCCCGATTGTGACCGGTCCGCGGCTAATGAAGCACCGCTACAACCGCAGCGGCCAGTTCCGCATCCGGGCGGTCGATTTCGCCGGGCGCGACGGGAAATTCATTGAAAAGATCATCATGGTGGAAAATGACAGTCGCTTCATCAATCTACCCGACGAGATCATCGCCGGTGAAGCGATCGACATGCAGCTAAAAAACACGGCGGCCGGCAATTTTATTTGGAAATTTTCCGACGGCGAGACTCGCAGTGGTCAGGATTTAAAAGGCAAGTCCTTTCGTCACGCCGGGCCGCAGAAGATAACGGTAGCCGACGCCGATGGAAAATACCCGCCTTTGGAAAAAACGATCCGCGTGCTCCCCGATACCCGCGTTTTGAAAAGTTCAGCCGGATTCATCTTGCCCAAAGAGGAAGTGACTTTCACGGCCATGAATTTCAAGGGACCCGGCATCCGCTGGGATTTTGGCGACGGCACGATCAAGGAAAACGGCCAGGCGAAGGAAACACACCCGTATAGCACCCTGGGCCGCTTCCAGGTCAAAGCCGTGGATTTCAACGGTCGCAGCAGCAAGGTTTTCAGCACTGACGTGGTGGTGGCCGAAATGACTCCCGGTTTCCAGATAAATACTTTGGAATTTGTTTTCGCCAACGGCAAGTACTACCGGGTTATCGCCAAGAACAGTCCCGGCCCCAACTACCAACTGCGCGTGAAAACCAAGGGCCGGGGAGTGCTCAGCGGCCAGTTCATTCTGGACAATATGCCCATAGGCCTTTTCCAGATCATCGTCCAGGAAAACCAGACAGGCCAGTTGGCCAAAAGCCAGATAGTAGCCCTGCCGGTCTTCGATCCGGGTTTGCATGAATTGACGGTAAAATTCAACAATTATACATTCAACAAAAAAATTCCCATCATCAAATATTTTGTCTCCACGGCCGGGATGATCCAGATCATTGCCCCGCCTATCGACAGCAAAGTTTCGCTTAAAGATAAGATTGAACTGCGTTGGACTATCGATGGTAAAAATCCGCTTTTTGAGATCGCTATTTCCGCTATCCCATTCCAATTTCTGAATGACAAGCAGATCGAATGGCAGTCGGTGGACGGCAGTAGCTTCACATTCATTCCTGACTCTTTTAAAGCGGGGAGCTGGATCTATTGGCAGGTGCGTTTGCTGAACGAAAACAAGCAGGTGCAGACCACTTCCGAGATTGCCTCTTTCAAGCTGAGCGAATAAGCGCTTTCCAGTTATTTTGCTGGCCGGGTCGCCTGCCAGCGGAGCGATTTGTAAAAAATTATTGAATTTGCTATAAAATATTCATGGAAAACGTGAAAGTTTTGGTTGTCGATGATGAAAAAAACATTCTGGAATCGGTAAAAATGGTCTTGAACTATGAGAAATACAACGTTCAGGTCGCCAAGGATGGGATCGAAGCGATCGATATTTTTAAAAAATTCCTGCCTGACATCGTTCTGCTCGATGTCAAAATGCCGGGTTTGGACGGCTTGAAAGTGCTGAAATCCTTCAAGACCGTGAACCCGATTGCCGAAGTCATCATGATCTCCGGCCATTCGGGAATCGAGGAAGCGGTGGAGGCCTCGCGCCTGGGTGCCTTCGATTTTCTTGAAAAACCCATTGCCCGGGACAAGCTTGTCTTGACGGTACGAAACGCCGCCGAGAAAATTTCCCTGCTCAAGGAAAATTTTAATTTACGGAATTTAACCGCAAAAAAGTATGAACTTGTAGGACAATCTGCCGTCATGAAAGCCCTGCAGGAAACCATTCGCCGCGTGGCCCGCAGTGATTCCACGGTTTTGATCTCCGGCGACAGCGGCACCGGTAAGGAACTGATCGCGCGCCTGATTCACCAAAAGTCGGTTCGCAGCCAGAGCCGTTTCGTCCAGGTAAACTGCGCCGCCATCCCCGACGAACTGATCGAAAGCGAACTTTTCGGGCATGAAAAGGGATCGTTCACCGGGGCTTATGAGAAAAAGATCGGCAAGTTCGAAAGCGCCCACCGCGGCAGCATTTTTCTTGATGAGATAGGGGATTTGAGCATAAAAGCCCAGGCCAAGGTCTTGCGTGTGCTCGAAGAGGGCGAGGTGCAGCCGGTGGGTTCACCCGAGATCAAGAAAGTCAATGTCCGTGTCATCGCGGCCACCAACAAGAACCTGGATGAAGAGATAAAAAAAGGCAATTTCCGTGAGGACCTGTACTTCCGCTTGCACGTGGTGCCCATCCATTCTCCTTCCCTGCGCGACAGGAAGGAAGACATCCCGCTGCTGATCGACCATTTCATTGCTTTTTTCTCGGAAGAAAACAATTACCGCAAAAAATCGTTTTCCGCCGCAGCGCTGACCCTGCTGCTGGATTATCAATGGAAGGGCAATGTCCGTGAATTGCGCAACCTGGTGGAAAGGATGCTGATCATGTGCCGCACCGACCAGATCTCCAGCCGCGACCTGCCCGATTACATCAACCTGCGCAGCGAGACCGGGCAATTGTCCCTGCTGCAGATAGGCAATTGGAAGGAGTTCAAGGCGCGATCGGAGAAAATGTTTTTGGAACAGAAATTAAAGGAATTCGGATATAATGTGGCCAAAACCGCCCGGGAGATCGCCTTGCCGCGCAGCAACCTCTATCAAAAAATCGAATCTCTTGGTATAATGTCAGGGCATCAGCAGGATGCGGATGAAGAATCGCCTCTCCCTTGACCGGGAGGGGAGGAAAGTCCGGACTCCGCAGGGAAGGATGATCCCCAACCGGGATTTTCCCCCGCCGGCCGGGGGAACAGGACAGTGTCACAGAGAACAGACCGCCCCGCCGCCGGCAACGGCGGCGGAGCAAGGGTGAAAAGGTGAGGTAAGAGCTCACCGTCCCTCCTGGCGACAGGCGGGACTGAGACAAACCCCATCCGGAGCAAAGCTTAACAAAGGGCGCTTGAGGCTTTCCCGGCCGAAGCCCTTGGGTTAGCTGCTGGATCCCGCCGG
>JAHIKI010000095.1 GCA_018897435.1 Acidobacteriota bacterium
AAAGTCAATAGAAAATAAAATTGCGAAAATGCTTTTTACCCCTTATCCCTGTGACATCCCTTTGTTTATTTGGATTTTAGCGTTTTATCTTTTCAATTTGAAGAATTGCTGATGATCAACAGTGGTTTTTTTGTGGACAATTATTGAAAAAAGAATTTTTATTAAAGGCAGGTACGCCATCACTTGGAAATGAAGCGCTTGAAATTCAACAGCGATATGGATACCAGGGTCACCGAGATGCCGCACAATATCAGCAGGTCCTTCCAGAAATAGGCGATGCCGTTGCCCTTTAAAAAAATCTCGCGGATAATCTTCATCAAATAGCGCAAGGGATTGATGTCGACCAGGAAGCGCAGGGACGGCGGGATGTTTTCAATCGGGGTAAAAAACCCGGACAGCAGCAAAAACAGCAACAAAGAAAACCAGGCGAAAAACATGGCCTGCTGCTGGCTTGAGGAAAGGACCGAAATCAGCAGGGCGTAGGAGAGGATGGCGGTCACGTAAACCAGCGAAGTCAAAGCCAGGTCCAGGGGATTGCCGCGGAAGGGAATACCAAACCAGGTGACCACGACGAACAGGCCGATCACCATATCGACTATGCCGATCAGGGCCGACGGCAGCGCTTTGCCGATATAGATTTCAAAGGCGCTCAGCCGGGACATCAGCAGGGTGTCCAGCGTCTGTTGTTCTTTTTCGCGCACCAGGGAAGTCGCGGTCAAAAAAATAGTCAATATGGTCAGTATGAAACCGACGATCCCCGGCCCCATAAAGTTGATGCTACGCAGTTCGGGATTGAAGCGGAAGATGGTTTTGGCCTGCAGCGGCAGCTTCTGACCATGGCGGCTCATGTCGTTGAGAATATAATTCTTGATGATGCCGTTAAAATAGCCGGCAGCGATCAGCGAGGTATTGGAATCGACCCCGTCCATGAGTATCTGCACCTCGGGGTATTTAAGCAGGTTCCTCTTTTTGTCCAGGGCTTCACGGAAAATAATGATTGATTTAACTGCTCCTTTTTTAAAGTGTGACAGATAATCCACGGGCTGGCTGGTCACCCAGCGCACGCGAAAAAGCGGGGTATGGCTGATGCGCTGGATGATCTGCTGCGCTTTTTGTCCAGCGGACAGGTTCACGATCCCGACCGGGACATGGCGGATATCAGTGGAAACCACATAACCGAGAATGATGATTTGCAAAACCGGGGCCACGAAAATCAAGAACAGCAACTCTTTTTGACGCATGATTTCAATCAGTTCTTTTTTAATCAGGTAGCGCAGCCTCATTGGACCGCCTTTCTCTGCCTGCTGAATTTTCTGGACGCCGCCAGCAGCAGAACGGCACCGAGCAGGACGAGCATCAAGCCTTCAAAAAGGAAATGCTTCAGCTCGGAACCCTTGAGGATCACGCCGCGGATGATGCGCAGGAAATAGGTGGCGGGGATGGCGTAGGAGATCGCCTGCAAAACCGGGTTAAGGGAATCGATGGGAAAAATTAACCCGGAAAGCAGATAGGAAGGCAGCATGGTAAGAATCTGTGCCGCCAGCATGGCCGCCTTCTGGGTAGGAGCCAAAGTCGAAATCAGGATACCAAGGGACAGACCGGCTATGATGTACAAAACGGCAAAAATTAACAGCACCAGCAGGCTGCCGCGGATAGGGATACCGAACCAGAACCGCGAAAACGCCAGGGTCAGTACACCGTCGAGCAGGGCCACCATGATATAGGGAATTGTCTTGCCGATAATGATCTCGTATGATTTCAGCGGTGAAATAAACAACAGGGCGATGGAGCCGGTTTCCCTTTCCTTGGCGATGCTGACGGAGGTGAGCATGGCTGAAATCATCAGCAGGATGGCGGCAATCTGGCCGGGAATGAAAAAAAACGAACTTTTAGCCTCAGGATTGAAATATATCTTGGTATGCAACTTGAACAGTTGCCCGACTTTTTTCATTTCCGCCATGAATTCCAGAACAATCATTTCATTGTACTGGAAAACCAGGTTGGCGGTGTTGGAATTGCTGGCGTCGATGATGATGCCAAAATCGCTCTGGCCGTGAACGGTCAAGCGGCGGGAGAAATCGACCGGGATCACAATGATTTCCTTTATTTTTTCCTTACGCAGCATTTCTTCCGCGGCCCGGAGCGCACTCTTCCCGGACGTTCCGCCAGCAGGGAAGTGCAGAACGAAAATGCGATTGTTGGCGAAACTATTGACCAACTGCCGGGAGAAATCACTTTGTGAAAAATCGACGACCGCGGCGTCGATGCGGTTCAAATCAAAAGAAAAAGAATACCCGAGGATAAAGATCATGATAACGGGAGTAATGAAAACAATGGTCAGGCTGCGCGGATCACGCAGGATGTGAAAAAACTCCTTGACGATGATCGCTTTAATTCTGGCCATGTTTGGAAATCACTTCTTTAAAAAGTTCTTCAATGGATGTTTGACGATTTTGCTGCAGAAGTTCAGCCGGCTCGCCCTGCCATACAATCTCTCCGTTATGGATGATAATGACGCGGTCGCAGTATTCGGCTTCATCCAGGTGGTGGGTCGTGACCAGCAGGGTTTTGCCATTTTTTTTCAACTGGTAGATTTCATTCCAGAATTTGCGGCGCATTTCGGGATCGACTCCGGAAGTCGGCTCATCGAGCAGGATGATTTCCGGATCAGGTAGCAGGCAGACAAAAAGGGCCACTTTCTGACGAATCCCGGGCGGAAGCGCTTGTATCCTCTGGCGCAGCAGTTCGGCAGGGAGTTGGGCGCCGATCCGCGCCGCCTGCTCGCGCAGCTCTTTGCGGGTCAGCCCGGAAATACCGCCAAAAAATTCGATGTTTTCCAGAACCGTCAGCAAAGGGTAAAGTGAAAATTTTTGCGACATATAGCCCAGTTTTTTCTTGATCAGGTCCATGTGCTTTTGAGTGTCAAGCCCGCTCACCAGGACCGACCCGGAAGTGATTTTCAGCAGGCCGGTGATCATCTTGATAACGGTGGTTTTCCCGGCGCCGTTGGGCCCGAGAAAACCCAAAATCTCTCCCTGCTTGACATTAAAATTGATCCCTTTGACGGCTTGGAAACGGCCGAAAATCTTGACCAGGTCGCGCACCTCAATGGCGTTGGCCGTCTGGTTCATTGCCGCCTCTCATGATAAATATAAACGTCTTCCAGGGTCGGTTTTTCTTCCGTTATTTCCAAGTGCGGGATCTGTTGGGCGAGGTTCTCGGGACCGCTCTGCATGTAGCGGATGAATTTACCGCGCATATACACCTGGCCGCCCAGTCCGGGAAAGGCATTAATCTGTTGCATGACTTCGAAAATGTTTCCCCGCGGCAGGATGCGGAACAAGCGGGCCGGGAAAGTTTTCTTGATCATGATCATCGAATCCTGCACCATGACCCGGCCGTTTTTAAGCAGAACGACAAAATCCCCTTTTTCGGCCTCGTCCAGATAAGGCGTGGACATGACGATGGTTTTGCCTTCTTTTTTCAAATCCTCGATTATGGCGAAAAATTCGATGCGCGACAGGGGGTCGACACCGGTGGTCGGCTCGTCCAAAATGATCAGATCCGGGGAGGATAGCAGGATCGCCGACAGGGCCAGCTTCTGCTTCATGCCGCCCGAAAGGGCACCGGCCCGCCGTTTTTTGAAAGGCAGCATGCCGGTTTTTTCCAGCAGCCGCTGTTTGAGTTCCTCGCGGCGCCGGCGCGGCACCTGCTGGATGTCGGCGAAAAAATTAAGGTTTTCCTCAACGCTTAAATCCACGTACAAAGAAAACTTTTCGGGCATGTAACCGCAGACAGAGGTGATCCTGATATAATCGCCGTTGATGTTTTCCCCATCCAGAAAAATATCGCCAGTGTCTTTCTTGACCAGGCCGACCAGCATTTTGAAAATTGTCGATTTCCCGGCTCCATCGGCGCCGCTGATAATCGTGATTGCCCCTTTTTTAATAGCCAACGAGACATCGTTGACGGCGCGGATGTCGGCAAACGACTTGGAAACATGCTCCAGACGGATCATTGATCGCTTTGCTGTCTGGCAAATACCACGGTGACGGGCATGCCGATTTTAAAAACATCCAGGTCACGATCGATACGGACTTTTACCTGGTACAGCAGTGCCTGGCGTTCTTTTTCGGCAACAATATACCTAGGGGAAAATTCGGCTTTTTTGCCGAAAACGGCAATAAATCCGGAAAAGGAACGCTCCTCAAGGCCATCGACAATGATTTTGGCCCGTTGATTTAATTTTAATGCCGCCAGTTCTTTTTCTTCGACGAACACGTCTATATAAAGGCTGGAAAGGTCGAGGATATCGGCCAAAGCCAGACCGGGAAAAACACTCTCACCTTGACCAATGAAGGTTTCCAAGACCACTCCGCTCACGGGCGAGTGCAACAACATGTCCTTTTCGGTTAATTCCAGGGCCTGGCGTTTGTTGGCCAGCTTGTCTTTCTGAATCTGCAGCGCCGCCAGCGACTGATCCAGGTCAAACAGCGAGGTTTGCATCTCTTGCAACTGCAGGCGCGCTTTTTCCAGCTGGTCGCCCGAAATGGATTGATTCTGTTGCAAACGCTCGAAACGCTGCACCTGTTTACGCCAATAAGCGAGATTGGCGTTCAGCAACTGTCTTTTCTCTCTGGCCCGGATTTCACTGTTGGCGATTTCCTTTTCAACCAAAGCCAATTCCTGCAAGGCGTTGCGGATTCTATCGCGATTGATTTCAGCGATCAAATCGCCTTTTTTCACCGCCTGGCCTTCCTGAATTAAAAGCTTGTCCAGGGTTCCGCCGACCAGGGCCTTGATACTGGCAATTTCGCCATCGACCACTCCGGGAACCTTGATCTCCCGGTCATTTTTCCCGCAGGAATAAAACAACAATATTAACAGCAAAAGTGCCGCCGTTTTTTTCATTCTTCCTCCTCGCATTTTCCGATCAGGGTGTCTATGCTGACCTTGAGCATTTCCATTTGCGCGAGCTGTCCTTCGCGGTTAGAAAGGTATCTTTCCTGGCTGGTCATGGCCGCCAACAGGTCGGTATGGTCGATCTGGTTTTCTTCGTAAAGCTTTTCTTTCAGACGGATATTCTCCACCGCGTTGGCGGACAGGTTGTCCAGCAGAACAAGCTTTTTCTCCAGGCTTTCTTTATATAGATACAACTGGCGCAAATTCTTTTCGCTTTCACGGATGAAGTCGGCGCGCTGGTTTTCCAGTTTGCGCGCGGCGATGTCGGCCAGATTTTTGTCACGGCCGCCCTTGTTCCAGTTGAAAACGGGCATGGTGACGCTCAGGCCCCCCTGGACGTAAAAGGTCCACTGGTCCTTGAAAAAATTCTGGCCCGGGCGGCCGTAATGCAGTTCAGCGAAAGCATTGAGTTGCGGAAGGTAGGCCCCGGAGATCGATTTTTTCTGTATCTGGATGATACGCGCCCGCTCGTCCAGCGATCGCAGCAACGGATGGGTGGCCAGGAAATATTCACGGGCCGAATCGAATGATTCATTTCTCGTCACAGGTTTGAAATCTATTTCCTGCGGATCGTAGCCGCAGAGACTGTTGAAATGGACGGCCTCGGCCGCGATTAATTGCTCCAGGTCCAACAAACTCAGTTTGATCTCGTCGGCCTTGGTTCGTGTCTCCAAAAGGTCGGATTTTTTAACCAGTTCTTCAGCGTACAAATTTTCCACTTTTTGCAAATGCAGGTTCAGGCTGGAGAGGAAAAAATTCAATGAATCCCGCTTGTTACAGAACAGGAGATAATTGAAATAGGAAGACCTGACCTTTCCGGCCAATTCGATCTTTTTCAGCCTGGTCAGGTCCTTTTCCGCGGCTCCCCGGATCGCCTCCATCTTCAAGGCGTTGCTCAGCAGGCCGCCGCTATAAAGCGGCTGGACCAATGACATTTTCAGATCGAAATTGTCGTTGGGAGCTGAAAGGACAACGGTTCCCGGAGGTATGTCCGCGCCGACCGGAAAGGGAAAATCGGAGATCTTGACCTCCACCTTGTCCGAAGTGTAGCGGTAAATACCGCTGAAGAAGACGGAAAAATATTTTTGCCGCAGCGCCGTCAGCCCGGCGATGGCTGCGGCCTCTTCTTCCAACTTTTGGCTGTCAAGGCTGCGGCTGATGGTCCAGGCGCTAACCACTGCCCGGGACAATGTCACCTTGGCCGGAAGCACAAAAACGATAGCTAAAAAACCGAAAAATAACAGTTTTTTCATTTTAACATCCCCCGTTGCAAAACATTGACCACGCTGGCGATGCGCTTGCGGTAAAAGTCTTCGTCGCTGGTGACTTTTATTCCGGAAATAGCCTCCACCATGGGCTTGCCGATGAATGAGAAAATAGAGAGGGCGACGATATTCATCATGAAATGCAGGGGGTCTGATTCGGATACCAGACCCTGCTTGTGCCAGCGCCGGATCAGCTCAAAAAGCGGGTGGGGCTTGAAAGAGATTTTTTCGTGAATGATCTCAGCCATGGCGGTGGTAACGTTTTCCGGGTTATGAATCAAGTCAAAGACCATGATGCGCAGCAAATCCGGATGGCGGGCAATGAACCGTATAAAAATTTCAGGAAATTTTTCCAAGAAAAGATCGGGGGTCAGTTGTCCGGAAATAATGCGGCCGATTTCGCCAAAAAACTCACTGAATACTCCAAACAGAACCGTCCGATAAAGGTTGTCTTTGGAAGAAAAGTAATAAAAGAGCATAGCTTTATTGATCGCGGCGCCGCGAGCGATGGCCTCCATTCGCGCGCCGGAATATCCCCGGGCAGCGAATTCTTTTTGAGCTGCCAGCAGAATCCGCTCCTTGGTTTGCGGGTTATTTTTTTTCACTTAACCAACCATTTGGTTTAACCATGCGGTTAATATAATATCATTTTTTTTTTTTGTCAACAAATAATTTTTCTTCCTTAAAAACAATATATATTCCATGCTATAATCAAGCGACGATGAGCAGAAAAAATATTGCCATTTTCATACTGCTTTTAACCGCCTGGCCTTTGGCTCAGAAAGCCTCCGGCTGGGAATGGCAATTTGCCATCGGCCCCTGGACGCTGGAACCCTGGACATCCCCTGTCGCCCGCGAGGCACAGCAATTGGTCAGCGAAGAAGCAGGCCGCTTGCTGGCCCCCCTGCTTTCCGAATTCACGATCTTTGCCTTCGAGCCGCAAATCGATTTGCGCTCGCGCGGCTGGTTCGCGACCGCCGGCTGCTGGCGCCGCCTGAATCGTGACAAGTTCGCCCTGGGCATCTTGGCCAGTTACCTGAATTTTTCCCTGCCCTTCACCCTGACGGCAGAGCAGGACATATTCTTCCTGGATATCCCGGTCGCCCATATCAGCACCAGCGGCCAGGGACAGATCGATCTGCGCACCATCATGCTGACTGCCCAGGGGCGCTGGCATATCCTGCAGACGGGCCGGATCGGAGTCTATACCGGCCTGGGATTGAGCCTGCTCGGTTTCAGCGGCACTCTGCACCTGCCTTTAACCGCCAGTGTGCAAACGTTCCTGGGCACAGTCGAATTACGTAAAAGCGAAGACAGCACCCTGGAAGAGCTCAGGCGAAAAAATCACGATATTCCGGCCTGGATCTTGGCTCCGGCCCTGTCCTTATCCCTGCACTACCGAGTGGGGGCCAAAAGCCGGCTGCTCATGGAAATCAATCTATCGCAGGGAACGTTTCTGGCGATCGGACTGATCCTGGGCAACTGATATGGATTCCGGCCTAAAACAATAACTGGAACTCCATTTTAAAACAGCTCTTGACCTTAAAACCCGGGCTTTGCCTTAAAACTTGACTCCCAGCAAAAACATCAAAGCCGTCGCTTTCACGTACTGGCCTGGATCGGGATCCTTGGCTAGGTTGGAAAGGCCAAGACGGTACCTCGCTTCCAGGAGCAGGTTCATTCCCCCGGCCTTCAACTCGACGCCGCCGCCGAAAACCAGGCCGTAAAAAAGCCTGTTGATCTCGTCCGTGATGTCCTCTTCAGTGGTAGTGCCGTCATTAGCCGTGACCACGACTTTCTGGTTCAGAATATAGCCGATTTCGCCTCCGGCCAGGATATAGGGTGACGTACCCGGCAGGAAACGCACTTTGAGCATGATCGGGAGGGAGATGCCGGTTCCGGAAATCGCGAGTTTGCCTTTTTGAGCAGGGTCAACGGCTTTAAAAACCGCTCCGCCCGGGCTATAAAGCAGATCAACCTCAAAAGCGATCATGCCGCCGCTTTCAAATCCCAGGCCGCCCATGAACCCCATTTTCGATGTTTTCTTTGCTTCCGGGGGGATCGTTTCGGAAATATTCAGGTTGGCCATGGCCATACCGCCCATCAGTTTGACGCCGCCGCCGGCAAATTCCTTGGCCGCGCGGGCCCTGGGGGCTTCTCGGCGCACGGCAGCGCGAGGTTTTACTTCTGCTTCCTCTTCATCCTCGCCGATCACTTCGACCACGGTGGTGTGGATATAGCCGGTGACCGCTTTCCCGGACTTATCATTCACGGTCACTTCATACCAGGCTCCTTCCTTGCCGGCGACTTCCAATAGGGTACCGGCTGTCACCTGGGCGATGATCGGGGCCGAGGCGTCGGGCTCGGAACGAACATTGGCCGTCTGGACCTTCACTTTCAAGATTGTATTCTCTTTGGCCAGCAATGCGCCGCCCAGCACCAGAATGAAAAGCAACACCATAATAATATTTCTTTTCATGGACCCTCCTTCTAGAGATAGATATTATTAACTTACAAAATAAATGTCAATAGCTTAAAAAATGAGCGATTTTCAATTGCTGTTAAAAACGGAATCCCAACGAAGCGCCGATCATCATGCCACTCTTGAAAAGATTGTCAAAAGCAGTGATCAAGTAAGCAGTGAATTTCACAGATGGGGATAAGAATCCGGCGTTCAATTTCAGGGCGAAATCGGAGGAATAGCTCTCGCCGCCGCTTATGGCGATGGGTTTCACTACGCCGCCGCCGATGAAAAAGTTGCTGGCGGTGAAATTTAAAGTAGCCCCCGGGTACAGCAACAAAGTATCAAACTCGAATTTGATGCTGTACAGCGTGACCTCCGGACTTAGCATCAGGTAATCACCAAGCTGGAAATCAAGCTCGACTCCGACGCCCGGGTAATAGTAATCGAATTTGAACGAATCGTCGGTCATCATGCCGAAATTAATACCGAAACTCATAGGCTTAGTCTCGGCATACACACCCGAAACCAGCAGCAAACCAAACAACATAATTATTATTTTTTTCATAAATCCTCCTAATAGTTTCCTGCATTTTAAAATAATCAAAAAAATAATGCAAGCAAAAAGAGAAAAAAAGAGAATTCGCTTATTCCAATAAACGCAGCCCTTTATTCTTTTAATTTAAAATATGGGGTAAAAATCAATTGTCCAGGCGGTCGAGAAGCAGCTTCAAAATAAAACCGGCCGCGGTCTTGTGGTTGCCCTGGGCACGGATGGCCGGGCTGACGCACGACGGGCAGCCGCTGGGGCAGGGACAGTTTTCGATGATCTCCAAAGCTTTATCCAGCAGCAAACCGCCCTTTTCATACAAAGTTTCGGAAAAACCCACTCCGCCCGGGTACTTGTCAAAGATGAAAATGTTAGGCTCAAAGCGGTCGGCAAAAGTCATGTCGGCCTGGCCGCGCAGCATGCTTTTCAGCGCCCCGTGATGCAGCGGGTCCTTGGTCAGGTTGTCCTCGATGGCCACGCCCAAGTCGCGGCCGTCGCAGAGCAGGATGACCGGGCTGATCTGCTTCATCAGGTAAGCGATGCCGGCTACGGCCTCGATCTTCTCTTCGTTGGAAAAATCGAGGCTTTGCAGCACGTCGTTTTTGACGGTCAGCCAGAAGCCGGTGGTATGCATCTCCTGCTGGGGCAGCTGCAGTTCGCCGGCGCCAACGTTCTCCATGGTGAAAAATTTCAATTTTTTAAAACCCACCACCTGGGAAAAGACATGGACGTCGCCGTAGGAGAAGTTGTGGTTCTTCAGGCGCGTCTCGTCAAAGATATCCAGCACCTTGATTTTGGTGTAGGTGATGGAATCGGTATAATAGTCGGCGTTGGAACGGGTCAGGAAAGCCTTGCGGTTCTCATAATCAAGTTCCTCTACCACGTACTGCTCCCCTTCCAGGATATAGATCGCCTTGGGGTGCAGTGTTTCCAGGGCATTGGAAAAACCGACCTCGGCGATTACCCGCTCCCCTGCCGTGCGGTCGACGACAACGAAGTTATCGGAAGTGACGCGGTTCAGGCTTACGGCGTCGGCCGGGTAGCCCTCCTCGGTCCAGAACCACTTGTCGTCCTTACGCAAAAGCACCTGATTTGCGGCCAAATAATCCAGGATTTCCTGCAGGTCTTCGCTGCCGAATTTGTCGCCCTTGGCGAAAGGCAACTCGAAAGCGGCGCACTTGATATGATCGATCAAAACGGTCAGATTGTCGGCGTTGATGCGCCCCATTTCCGGAGACTGGCCGGAAAAATATTCGGGGTGGCTGACGATGTATTGATCGATGGGCATGGAGGAGGCGACCAGTACTCCCAACGACTGGCTGCTGCGCCTGCCGGCCCTGCCGATGCGCTGCCAGGTCGAGGAGATCGAACCGGGATAGGAAGCCAGGACCACGGCGTCAAGCGAACCGATATCGATGCCCAGTTCCAGGGCGTTGGTCGAGACAACGGCCTTTATCTTGCCGTCACGCAGGCCTTTCTCGATCTCGCGCCGCAGCTTGGGTAAATAACCGCCGCGATAGCCGCGTATGGTGTCGCGGTCCAACACGGATTTTTCAAAATCATTTTTCAGGTATTTAACCAGGATCTCGGTGATCAGGCGCGAGTTGGCAAAGGTGATCACCTGCAAACCGTGCTTGAGCAGGATGCCGGCGATCTCGCGGGTCATGGAGACGTAGGAGCGGCGGATGCCCAGCTGCTTGTTGACCACGGGCGGATTGAAAAAAACCAGGAATTTCGTCCCCCGCGGGGCACCGTTCTTTTCAATCAGGACAACTTCCTCCTCGATCAGCCTGGAGGCCAGGTCGGCCGGATTGGCGATGGTGGCCGAACTCATGATGAAAACCGGCCGCGTCCCGTAAAAAGCGCAGACGCGCTTCAAGCGGCGCATGACATTGGCCACGTGCGAGCCGAAAACCCCGGTATAATAATGCAATTCATCGATGACCACATACTTCAGGTTTTCGAACAGGCTGGCCCACTTGGTATGGTGCGGCAGGATGCCCGAGTGCAGCATGTAAGGGTTGGAGATCACGATCTGCGCCTGCTTGCGGATGGCCTGGCGCATGCTGGTCGGCGTATCGCCGTCATAGGTGTAAAGGCCCAGTTTGTCGCCCAGGGCCTTGTTCAGATCGAAAAGTTCGGCCAGCTGGTCCTGGGACAGGGCCTTGGTCGGGAACAGGTACAGGGCCTTGGCCTGAGGATTACGAGCCAAGGCGTCCAGGGCGGCAGCATTGTATATCAAGGTCTTGCCCGAGGCGGTCGGCGTGGCCACCACCGTGTGCCGTCCCTGCAGGATGTTCTCCAGGGCTTCGGCCTGATGGGAGAAAAGGCGCTCGATGCCGCGCTTTTTATATATCGCAGTGATCTCCGGGGCCAGTTGGGCTGGGAAATCAACGAATTCGCCGCTGAAAGGGTCGACCTTGATCAGGCGCAGTTCGGTCTCGATATCGTTGCGCAATTGGAAAAGATCTTTGAGCGCCTGCTCGACCCGCTTGTTCTTGCCGCTGTCCATGGCCAGAAAAATAGCACAAATAGCGGGATTAGTAAATCGGGAAAGGCCGCAACCCTATGAAACAAGAACGATTCATGACATCATCTTTAGGGACAGGTCGCGACCTGTCCCTACGGGTCATTTGCTTTTCGGTCCCCCCTTACCCAAGGGGGGATGCAGGGGGGATTCGCATATCAGGTGGAAGAGCAATTTCGCCGAAATAATAATCCCCCCGCCCCCTGCGGGGACACCCCCCTTACACAAAGGGGGTTAATATGGGGCGCTATCAGATAAGTTCATCTTAAGTTTTCTCTCAATCGCTTTCTCCCCCCTTACCCAAGGGGGGATGCAGGGGGGATTGTCATATCGCGGCAGACGCAAAATACTTTTATTATATTGATCCTTTACCTAGCCCTCCTTCTTCACCCCCAGGATATCGGTTATGGCTTTGGTAAAAGCCTCGCGGCTCAGAGCACCGCGGGTCATCTGCGGTTCACCTTTCTGGGGAATGAAGAGCAGGCTGGGAATGGTCATGATGCCGAAGGATCCGGCCAGTTCCTGTTCCTTGTCGGTGTCGACCTTGTAAATATTGATTTTCCCTTCATATTCTACGGCCAGTTTTTCCAAGATGGGTGTGACCATTTTGCAGGGCCCACACCAGTCGGCGTAAAAATCCACGATAGCCGGAAGTTCGCCGCGGAATTCCCATTCCTTTTTGTTTTCAAAATCGAAAATTTTCTCAGTGAACGTTTTTTTGTCCAATTTTTCCATAGTTGACTCCTTCTTTATTTTTAGCCTTGTATTCAATAAAAGCCTTGACCGCGCCCATATCACATTCAACCCCGCGCAGGAAGCGGCGGCAGAATAATTCCATATTTTGCCGATCGCGGGCAAACAAGTCGTCCACGGCCGGTTCCTTGGCCATGGATCGCAGCAGCGAGGCGGCCAGGGGTGGCAGATTTTTTTTCAGGCGGTAAAAAATGTGCTTGCCCTGGCGCCGTGAATCGAGTAATCCTTCCCGCTCCAGCAGGGCCAGGTTGCGGGAGACCAGGGGCTGCGACAGTTTTAATACAGCCATAAGCTGGCAGACGAAAAGTTCTCTTTGCTGCAAAAGCAACAGCAGGCGCAGGCGGTTTTCATCAGCCAGGACCCTGAGAGTGCGTACTTTTTTTAACATATAAACATATTGACATATATTTCTGTGTATGTCAACTGCCCGGTTTTTTAATTCATATTTTTCAAAACACGCATACCCAGATTGCACTGTAGTGACAGGTCGCGACCTGTCACTACCTCGTCATTTTTTTGCAAAACTGAGCATTATCCGTTTTTTTACTTTACTGGTTCAGGCAGGTCCATGGCCGCCCGCCATGTTTCGGGCAGGAAACTGACCATGATCTTTTTGCTGCTGACCGGGTGGCGAAATGAGTAATGGAAACAGAGCAGCCAAAGCTCAGCGCCGGGAGTGCAATGGCCGTAGCGGACATCACCGGCCAGGGGCGCCACTTTTTCCTGAAAATGGCGGCGGATCTGGTGGGTGCGCCCGCTCTGCGGAAAAACCAGAAAAAAATAGCGGCCGCTGCTTTCCCGGCAAAAGCGAACGTAGGTCAAAGCCGACTTGCAGCTTCCCTGCCACTCCAGCGCCGAGCGAATGATATAGGAAGGCTGCACGCCGGCAAAAACTTGGGTGGCGGCCAAGTAGCGCTTGCGGATCTTCCGTTCCTGGAACTGGCGGTGCAAGGCGATCTCGCTCCTTTTGTTCTTGGTGAAAAAGACCAGCCCCTGGGCCGGCAGGTCGAGGCGGTTGATCGGCGCCGCCCGGTAACGGAGGGACAAGCCATCGTAATATTTTTGCACGCCGTGCAGCAAGTTATCGATGTCGCTGTAGGGGGTGGGCTGTACCGGCACGCCTCCCCTTTTAAAGACGATAAGCAGATCGCGATCTTCATATTTGATTTCTTCGGGCAGCAATTCATATTCCTGTATCGTGAATTTCGGCCGGTCGACGCGCAGCAGCTGGCCGGCGATGGCCATGGTTTCGTCCTTCAGGCGTTTTTTTCGTTCTCCATCCCAGACGCTGCCCTGGCGGACCAGCTGCCTTGCCGCTTCGGGACCAATGGGCAAATGTTTCTGCAGGGCTTCGCTTAAAGTCATGGATTGACCCGCCTTAAGACGGATGAAAAATCTTTGCAAATTTTTATAAGGCGTGGGCACTGCTTTCATCACCGCGATTGTAGCCCCGCTCCCCACACCTGTCAATCTAAAGTTGAAATGTCTTATTCCATATTGCAGATTTTCCTGGTTCTCTTTCAAAACCGCCCCGGCCGCGCCCGCGCTTTGCAAGCCCTTTTTATATTACCAGTAGTTGACATATATGCAAACTAATTGTATCATATATTCATGATAAAAAATGATCATTTCAGCGCTCGGCAACATGTCGAATTGTTTCATCTGCTGTTTCTGGTTCAACTGGGTCAAAAATTGGACAAAAGGTATTATGCCCTGAAAGGCGGGTGCAACCTGCGCTTCTTTCACAAAAGCCTTCGCTATTCCGAAGATATCGACCTCGATCTGCAGGACATTTCCCCCGAAAAAATCGTTGCCGTCACGGACACGATTCTGACTTCGAAGCCCTTTGCCGACATCCTCTTCGTTCACGGCATGGCGATTGGAAAATGGTCGAAGCCAAAGCAAACCGACACCACCCAGCGTTGGAAAATTGCCTTGGCCGTCAAGGATTCAGATGTAACGCTGCCGACCAAGGTGGAATTTTCCAGAAGAGGCATGACTTTGAACACCAGGTTCGCAGCAATCGATCCTTTGATCGTCAAGTTTTACCGACTCACCCCGCTCCTGCTCAACCATTACGATGCCCATGCGGCCTACGAGCAGAAAATCACCGCCCTGATAAACAGGAAGGAAACGCAAGCCCGGGATGTTTTCGACATAGGCCATTTATTAAATTCGGGCGTGGACCCGGCCCTTTCGTCCCGGCATCTGCGGGAGCGGCTCCAACAGGCAATCGACAATATCTTGTCCATCACCTTTCCGGTATTCAAAAGCCAGGTCCTGTCATTCCTTCATCCCGATTATCAACGGCAATACGATTCCGAGGAAGTTTGGCACGATCTGCTTTTGAAAATTGTCGAACATCTTGAAAGGCAGGCACGATGAGACTGATCGACGCCTACGCCAGGCTGAAGGAATTGCCGACGTCCGTTTTCAGAACTCATGATCTGATGGCCCACCTACGCGTAAACAAGGTGAATGCCAGCACTATTCTGGCCCGCTTCGAGCAGGCCGGCCACCTGATCCGCCTGAAGCGCGGCCTGTGGGTTTTTCCCGATAAAATCGATCCTCTCGCCTTGGCCGCCCACCTTACTTATCCCTTTCCCGCCTACATCTCCCTGCAAAGCGCCCTTTTTTTTCACGGCATGATTTCGCAAATCCCGGAAACGATTTTTATCGTGTCCCCGGCCCGGACGCGAATCTACCGGACCAGGCTGGGAATTTTTTCCATCCATCACGTCTCCCCCTCCTTTTTCTTCGGATTCACCGCCATTTCATCGGGAGGCAATATGGCGAAACCGGAAAAAGCGCTCCTCGATTTTTTGTACCTGAGCCCGGCAAAATCGAATCTGTTCCGCGCTCTTCCCGAACTCGACTTTCCCGCCTCGTTCCGCTTGCCAACGGCCAGGCG
This sequence comes from Acidobacteriota bacterium, assembly GCA_018897435.1. Classification (GTDB taxonomy): domain Bacteria; phylum Acidobacteriota; class Aminicenantia; order UBA2199; family UBA2199; genus UBA2199. The sequence continues at coordinate 15,430 of JAHIKI010000095.1, forward strand.
GATGATCCGGCAGGCCGGCCATTCGCGCCGCATCACCATGCTGGAAAAAAGGTTTGCCGACTTTCTTTCCAGGCATCAAGGCAAATCGGACCGGCTTTAAGTACCTGAAAATCATTGAAATAGCGATCTTTTCCGATTTGCATTACATGTCAATGCCCCGTTTGTACCAAAATTTTCACAAAAAGAAAAAGAGTCCTTTTTATTGTCGTAAAGCACGGGCGCTGCTTTCATCACCGCGATTTTAGTCCCGCTCCCCGCCCCTGTCAACCAGAGCTTGGGAAAATTTTTCTTGACAATCGAGCGTAGATAAATTATAAAACATCTTTGATTAAAAGTGATAGTATCCAATTATTTTAATCCCAACAGGGAAAACACTTGGAGGATTGACAATGACCAACATGCGTAGCTATGATGAAGAAATCAGGGACTTTAACTGGACAATTCCGGAAAAGGAGCTCGAATACCAACCGGGCCATGATATCAACATCGGCGCCTACTGCAGCGACCGCATCTGCACCCAGGGCAAGGGCGACAAGCTGGCCCTGATCTGGGAAGGCCACGCCGGCGAAGTAAAACAGTACACGTTCAACGACATGCGGCTGCTGACCAACACTATGGCCCAGTACCTGAAAAATCTCGGCCTGCAGCCCGGAGAGCGCATCTGCCTGTTCATGGACAAGATACCGGAACTTTACTTCGGCTTCCTGGCCATATTGAAAATGGGCGGAATCTCCCAGCCCCTGTTTTCGGCTTTCGGTGCCGAGTCTTTGCTCACCCGCCTGGCCGACGCAGGCACGGCGGCCATCATCACCCAGAAAAAACACGTGGCCAAGGTGCGCGTCCTGCTTAAAGACATGCCCGGATTGCGCCACATCATCATTGTCGATGACGATGAAAGCAAGCCGCTGCGCGAAAGGGAGATCGCCCTGCACATGGAAAAGGAAGCGCGGGTCGAAAACTTTCCGGTCTTTCCGTCCAAAGCTGAAACGCCATCGGTCTTGCACTACACTTCCGGCACCACCGGCAAACCCAAGGGGGCCCAGCACGTCCACTATTCGCTCATTTCACAATACATCAGCGCCAAGTATGTTCTGGACCTGCAGGATGACGACATCTACTGGTGCACGGCCGACCCGGGCTGGGTCACCGGCACTTCTTACGGCATCATCGGACCCTGGGCCAACGGCATCACCCAGTGCGTGCTCGACGCCGGCTTCAAAGCCGAATCCTGGTACCGCTTTATCGAAAAACACAAGGTCACGGTCTGGTACTCGGCACCGACCGCCATCCGCTCCCTGATGAAGGAAGGCGACGAGATCGTCAAAAAATTCGACCTCTCCAGCCTGCGCCACCTCTGCTCGGTCGGCGAACCGCTCAACGCCGAGGCGGTGCTGTGGTCAAAAAAGGTCTTCGGCCTGTTTTTCCACGACACCTTCTGGCAGACCGAGACCGGCAGCATGATGATCAGCAATTACCCGACCATGAAGATCAAGCCCGGCTCCATGGGCAAGCCCTTCCCGGGTATCACCGCCACCGTGGTCGACCTGAAGACCCATGAGCCTATTACCAAGGCCGGCATCGTTGGTCTGATCGCCATCAAGCCCGGCTGGCCGTCGATGTTCCGCACCTACTGGAACAACGAGGAAATCTATCAAAGCAAGTTCAAGAACGGCTGGTACATCTGTGGCGACCGCGCCTCGATCGACGAAGACGGCTACTTCTGGTTCGTGGGCCGCGATGACGACGTGATCAACACCGCCGGCCACCTGGTCGGCCCCTTCGAGATCGAGTCGGCGCTGCTCGAGCATGAATCGGTGGCCGAGTCGGCGGTGGTGGGCAAGCCCGACCCGGTGAACATGGAGGTGGTCAAGGCCTTCATCGCCCTCAAACCCGGCTTCCAGGCCTCCAAGATGCTCGAGCTCGACATCATGAACTTCATCCGCAAGAAGCTTTCGCCCTTGGCCATGCCCCAGGAGATCGAGTTCGTCCCCTCGCTGCCCAAGACGCGTTCGGGCAAGATAATGCGCCGCGTGCTGCGCGCCCAGGAGTGGGGCGAGGAGATCGGCGACATATCCACCCTGGAAAACGACTAGTTCGATTTATCACTTTCAACCATTGGTAAGGAGCCCCGATAGCCAATTTTTTGTCAATTTCGAATTATTTTTTTTATTCTTGATAAGTCGGCATTTTCTTTGATGCCTTTAAAGTAAATTTCGATTAATTCAATACGGTCAGCATCGGGATAAAAAGCATAGATGACCCGGATTCCCGACATTACTCCCTTACCTTTCAGGGAACGGCAAGCAAATTTTTTGGCTTTAAAGACAGGAGGATTATCAAATCCAAGATCGGTCAGCCGATAAATCCCATTGTTATCCAATCCCAACTTGTGGAACATGATCAACTGAGTAGAAACAAAGTTTTGAAGATCGTCCTCGAGAGTCGGAAACCTTTTACGAAGCTTTTTCAGGTCTTTTTTGAACTCAGGAAGTTCAACGATTTCCTTGAAATTACTCACTATATTGTCTAACTGAATAGGGTGCGGTTCGATAGAAAACAGCTTCATAAGGAATTATTTTCCCGCTTTCCGTGGTCATCCAAGGGATATCGTTATGGGAATATTCGCTGATCTTGGCGGCATTCCAGTCTGAAAAACGACAGAGGACCTTTTCAATCATATTAATTTCATTGGCCTTGAGTTTTGCTAAATCGGCAGGACGTCGCGGAAGATATTTCGTCTGTGGAAAATTAAAATATTCGCTTTTTACTTTTTCGATTTCCTGTTCTTTAATCATACGGTCGACAATTTTCTTGAATTCCATTGGAGTCGGGCCGTGATGATTTTTCTGGTAGGAGGCGCCGATCAGTTGTTCCTCATACATCTCGTAATAGTCAAAATCGATAAAATACAGGAGCTTATACAATACGGTTTCGCCGATATTGGGCAACGAACCGACCCTGCCTAAAATATACAACAACACTTCTTTGAACTTATCCAAGTTCTTTTGTGGAACGGAAATTCGAATTTCTTTTTCAACCGGCGTCGGAGAATTCTCTTTCTCTGGAAGATTAATTCGGGGCGTGCATTCCGGGTCTATCAGATTTTCCAGAGTAATGTTGAATTTTTTGGCCAGAAGTACAAATTCTTCGGCAGTAATCTTTCTCTCTCCACTTTCTATCTGAGATATTGCTGAGCGCGATATCCCGATAATAGAAGATAGTTTTTCTTGACTAATCCCTTCAATCTCACGGAGTTGCTTAATGCGTTTTCCCAAATCAACATTCATTTTATTCATACTTCCCTCACACCATTATAATAACATTGGTTTGATTTTCCGTCAACCATCTGTTCGTTTTTCCAACATTTTATCAGTGATTTGCCTGATCGCTTGCGTGGCAGGGACAGGTTGCAAACCTGCCATCCACATCATTCTCGTTGCGGGGAATCAAACTAATTCTCAAAACAGATCCAAAAAACCAAGCGATTGACAATGCAAAGATTTTCGCTCAAAATGCTGGCATGGAAAAATTGCAAGCACGCCTCCCCAAGCTGATTGCCGCGGCCCGCTGGCTGGCGTTCCTGGTTATTGTTATCGTCTCGGGCGCCATGGCCTGGAAGGTCATTGGCATATGGCAGGCTTCCCTGGGTCTGATTCCCGGCCCGAACAACGCCATCCTGGGGATCACCTCGCCCTGGCATCCCTTTTACACTTTCCTGCTGACCTGCTTCCTCTGCGTCCTGGGCGCCGTGCCCATACTGCGCGAACGCCGCAGCCTGTCCATGCCGCGCCTGGTTTTCGAACTGGCTTATATAACTTTGGCCCTGTACCTGTTGTACACCATCCACGAAGTGCTTTTTACCTCTTTTTCCACCGCAGTTTCCGGCCCGATACTGTAAAAAACAGGAAAGGCAGCCAACTGATTCAGAATTGAAATCTTTTTTTTTCTTCAACTTCGAACCTCGCTTCCTTCTATTCTTCATGGCAGGCTCTCGCGCCATACCCCCTCTTTTCCCCTTGACATTCCCCGCGATTCCATGTAAAAAAATGTATTCCCAAGTAAATTAAGGAGAATAAAATGTCCGAAATTAAAAACACCATTCTTGATTACGTGAAAAAAGAGTATTTGGAGGAAGACGACGACCGTGAGATCAGCTTTGACACACCGCTGATCTCGGGCGGCATCGTCGACTCGTTTTCCATGGTCTCGCTGAAGCGTTTCCTGGAAACCAAATTCACCATCCAGATCCCCGATGCCAAGGCCAGCCCGGAAGCGTTCGACTCGGTGGACAACATTATCCGCCTGCTCGAAGAATTCAACATCCGCTAGGCGCGCCATGGCATTCAACAACGATATTCGCAACGTTTATCAAAAGGAACTGGCCGACATCCGCGCCGCCGGCATATTCAAGGAAGAGCGCGTCATCTGCTCACCGCAAGATTCCGAGATCGACGTGGAATTCCCGGCCGGCGCCAGTCGCAAGCATGTGATCAACATGTGCGCCAATAACTACCTCGGTCTCTCCTCCCATCCCGACGTGGTTGAAGCGGCCAGAAAAGGATTGGATTCCCGGGGTTACGGCATGTCCTCGGTACGTTTCATCTGCGGCACCCAGGACATCCACAAGGAACTGGAAGGCAAGCTTAGCAAATTCCTGGGCTGCGAAGACACCATCCTCTTCCCCTCCTGCATGGATGCTAACGCCGGCGTCTTCGAAGCCGTCCTGAACGAACAGGACGTGATGATATCCGACCGCCTGGTACATGCCTCGATCGTTGACGGCATGCGCCTGTGCAAAGCCAAGACCGATACTTTCAAGCATTCCGACATGGGGCACCTCGAGGAGAAGCTGCAACTGCACGCCGAGGCCCGCGTCAAGCTGATCATCACCGATGGCGCCTTTTCCATGGACGGCGACCTGGCCAGGTTGGACCAGGTCGTGACCCTGGCCGAAAAATACAACGCCCTGGTTTTCGTCGATGACTCGCACGCCAGCGGCTTCATCGGCAAGACCGGACGCGGCACCCACGAACACTGCGGCGTGCTCGGCAAGATCGACATCATCACCACAACCCTGGGCAAGGCCCTGGGCGGCGCTTCCGGCGGCTGCGTTTCCGGCCGGCGCGAACTGGTGGAAATGTGCCGGCAGAAGGCCAGGCCCTACCTGTTCTCCAACACCATTCCGCCGGTGGTGGTTTCCGGGGCCATCGCCGTGCTCGACATTATCTCCAAAACCACCGAGCGCCGCGACAAGCTGGAAAGGAACACCGCCTTCTGGAGAAAGGGGCTGACCGAGGCCGGGTTGATCATCAAGGAAGGGGAAACACCGATCGTGCCGGTAATGCTGTTCAACGCCAAACTCTCCCAGGCTTTCGCCAACGAACTCTACGGTGAAGGAATCTACGCCGTGGGCTTTTTCTTCCCGGTGGTAGCCAAGGGCCAAGCGCGCATCCGCACCCAGCTTTCGGCCGCCCACGAAATGCACCACCTGGAAAAAGCACTGGATGCTTTCACCAAAGTCGGCCGTAAATTCGACATCCTGCACAAGACCAAGCAGGAGATCATCGACCAATACGGTATGTGATCCAGGTCGGTATAAACCCGTGACCTTATGCGAAAAAATAGGCCAGTTGCTGATGATCGGTTTCCGCGGCATGGAAGCCGGCGATCGTACATTCATCATCCAGGATATCCGCGCCGGCCGCATCGGTGGCGTGGTTCTTTTCGACCGCGACCTGATCCTTAAAACCGGAGAACGCAACATCCGTTCGCCCCGGCAGCTTAAAGAACTGATCCGTTCTCTGCAAGCCGCCGCCGCCATCCCTTTGCTAGTGGCCGTGGACCAGGAAGGCGGGCAGGTGGCGCGGCTGAAAAAGAAACACGGTTTCCCAGCCACGATCACAGCGCAGAGTTTGGGCGACCTCGACGACCCGGGAGAGACCCGTCGCCAAGCCGAATCAATCGCCGCCGTACTAGCCGAAGCCGGCATCAATCTCAATTTCGCTCCGCTGGTCGACCTGAATGTCAATCCAACCAACCCGATCATCGGCAGATACCAGCGCAGTTTTTCCGCTGACCCGGACACGGTCAGCCGCCACGCCCTGGCGGTCATCGAAGCCCAGAGCGAACACGGGGTTATCAGCTGCCTGAAGCATTTTCCGGGCCACGGCAGTTCACGCCAGGATTCCCATCTCGGCTTTACCGATGTCAGCGCCACCTGGGAGCCGCTGGAACTGGCTCCCTACCGTAAACTCATTGCCCACGGCCTGGCCGACGCGGTCATGACCGCCCATATCTTCAACCGCCGCCTGGATCCCGAATTCCCGGCCACCCTTTCAAAAAAAACCATCTTGGATCTGCTGCGTCAGGAACTGGGCTTCGGGGGCTTAGTTGTCTCTGACGACATGGACATGAAGGCCATCAGCGTTGAATACAGCCGGGAAAAGGCTTTGGAGTTGGCGCTGAACGCCGGCATCGACATCATTCTCATGGCCAACAACCTGTCCTACGACGAAAGCATCGCCTTCAAAACGCAGGCGATCATCCTGAACCTTCTCGAATCCGGGCGCGTCAGCGAAGCCCGCATCGACGAGGCCTGCCGGCGCGTCCTGAACCTGAAAAAGGCCAACCTCGTCATAAGCGCAACATAAGCAGATCGGACGATTTTTTCAAGAAGAATCCGACCGTATTGGACCAGCCAGTGTAATCGTCTTCGGATTAAATCATCTACTCTATTGGGGCGGATCATTCCAATTTTGGCAATTCCACGTAAAACGTGCTGCCCAAGCCTATTTCGCTTTCGGCCCAAATGCGCCCCTGGTGCCGGTGCACCAGTTGCTCAGCGATGGACAGGCCCAGTCCGGTCGACGATTCACCCCCAGTAGGCCGGGCGCTCAAGCGCTGGAATTTTCCGAACAATTTTTTTTTGTCTTCGGGGGTGAGTCCAGGGCCGTGATCCTGGATGGCCACCAGCACAGTTTTTTCAAGGCAGCGGACGGCAACGGCAATGGAAGTTTTGCCGGGGGAAAATTTAACCGCGTTGCTGACCAGGTTGTCGAATATCTCCTTCAGCCATTCCAGATCTCCATTGACCAGGCAGCCCGGTTCGATCTTGAGATCAAGTTTTTGCTCTTTGTTCAGCATCTGGTTGGCAAATCCTTCGCTCACCTGCTCGAGCAACGTCCCGATATCGACTAACTGCAGTTCCAGCTTGATATCACCGGTTTCAATGTGCGATATTTCCAGCATCTCGTTAACCAGCGCCAGCATGCGTTTTGAAGACTTGGAAATTTTCTCCGCCAAACTGACATTGGCCGGCAGATCGGGATTCTGCCGACAGATCAGATCGGCCGAACCCATGATGGCCTGCAGCGGATTTTTCAGATCGTGTACCGCGATGCGCTGCATTTCATCCTGAAGCATCTTGGCCTTGAGCAATTCCTCGTTGACCCTGGAAAGTTCGCCGGTCCTCTCGTTCACCAATGTCTCCAATTCCCTTTCCCGCCGCTGCAAGCGGTTGAAACGCCATCTGAAAGCCATAACAACCAGGAGCAGCACGCTGAAAACGGCAATGGCCCTGAACCAGATTGTCTGGAAGAAAAAAGGCCGCAGCTCGAAATGCAAACTCGCCCCTTCCTGGTTCCATTTGCCGTCGTTGTTGCAGGCGATCACCCGGAAAGTGTAAGGGCCCGGCGGCAGGTTGGTGTAGGAAACCTGCCTCTGGCTGGTTTCCGCGCTCCAGCCGCTGTCAAATCCCCTGAGCATGGTCTTGAAACGGTTTTTTTCAGGAACGAGAAAACTGAGGGCGGTAAAGGTAAACTCCAGTTTTTTGCGACCGGGGCCGATGACCGGCGCTGCCGTCAGATTGACAGCTTGGCCCTCAACGGTCATTTTTTCAATGAGCACCGGCGGAATGCGTTCATTGCGTTTGCGGTAGTCGGGGTCGACCACCGTTACCCCTTTGATGGTCGGGAACCATAGCTTGCCCTCCTGACTTTTCCAACCCGCCGGCTGGGCAGGGCCTGTGCTTTCGACGCCGCGCACCCCTTCGGATATGCCGTAGGAAAGCGAATGGATTCGCAGGCTGGAACCGTCGGCGAATTCATTCAATTCCTTTTTGCTGGCCCTGTACACACCCTTGTTGCAGTTCATCCATAGGTAGCCGTGATCGTCCTCCAGGATCTGGAAGGCCACGTCACTGTACAACCCGTCCCGGGAGCTGATTGTGCGGAATTTGCCGTTCTTGAAACGGATCAGCCCGCCGCTGTTGGTACCGAGCCAGAGTGCGCCGTCGGCATCGGGATAGATCGCCCAGATGGCGTTCTGGGAAGTTCCGGATCGCGGCTGGTATACGGTGAATTTTCCCTGCCGGAAGCGGTAGAGGTCGCCGTTGTAGGTCCCGACCCAGATTGTGTCCTCGCGATCCTGGCTAATGGCGTAGATGAAATCGTCGCTTAAGCCGCTGCGCCGGCTGTAATTAACAATGCGACCGTCGGGGTGCAGAATGTCGATGCCGCCGCCATTGGTGCCGGCCCAGATCGTGCCGTCGCGGGCGACCAACACGGCACGCACGATGTCATTGGCCAGGCCATTGCGGGTCGAATATACCTTGACCTTGCCATCCTGCAGGCGGTGCAGCCCGCCGCCGTAGGTGCCGAACCAAATGGCGCCGTCGCCGGCTTGAGCGATGGACCAAATGCGCAGGTCGCGCAGTCCTTGTTTTTTGTTGAAAACTTCAAATTTGCCGGAACGGAAGCGCACCAGGCCGCCGCCGACCGTACCGATCCAGACCGCGCCGTCCCGGTCCTGCATGACCGACCGCGTCAGGTCGACCGGGAGGCCGCTGCGCCGGTTATAAAAAATATAGCGGTCGTCCTTGAGACGGTTCAGGCCGCCGCCGTAGGTACCGATCCACAGGCTACCTTCATTGTCTTCGACCAGGGCGCGGATCGAATCGTTGCTCAGGCCGGATTGCCGTCCCAAGTGGCTGAAGAATCCTTGCTCAAACCGGTTTAAGCCGCCGCTGTCCGAACCGACCCAAAGGGTGCCGTGGCTGTCCTCATAGATAACGCGGATATCATTCCCGGACAACCCGTCCTTCCGGGAGTAGACATAGAATACTCCCTCGCTGAACTTGACCAGTCCGCCGCCGGCCGTACCGATCCACAGCGTGCCGTCACGGCCAACCCTGAGAGCCCAAACGGTATTGCCCGACTTACCGTTTGGAAGCGTATAAAAACTGAATTGGCCGGAACGGTAGCTGAAAAGGCCGCTGCTAGTGCCGATCCACAGGGTGCCGTCCTGGCCGGTACAAAGGGCTGATATATAGTCCTGTTCCAGTCCATCTGCGACCGTGAAGCTGGTGAATACGCCATCTTGATAACGATTGAGCCCCTGGGTGGTGCCGATCCACAAACCGCCCCGGGCATCGAAAGCCAGTGAAAGGATGAAATCACTGGAAAGGCCATCGTTTACGGTGAAATTGCGGAATTTGCCGCCGCGGCGGCAAAGCAGCCCGTTGGGCGTGCCGATCCACAAAGCCCCATCCGCGCCTTCGGCAATGACCATCATGCCGTTGTTGCGGATTTCGGGGGTGTTGGATTTGTCAAAGACAGTAAAGCGTAATCCGTCGAAACGTGCCAACCCTTCATAGCTGCCGATCCACAGGTAGCCGTCCCGGGACTGGACCATGCTCAAAACCGAATTCTGGGGGATGTTGCTGCTGTCGGTGGTCCACAGATCAATGATGTAGTGACCGATGTCCTTCTGCGGATCCAGCGCCCAGGAAGGCGCGGCGCTCAGAGAGAGAAAAGCAAAAACCAGCACCGCCCACTTCACAAAACAAACCGGGCGGCATGGTGAACAGGTTACAGTTTTGCTCATGAAACCCGAATATACTCCAAAATAAAAAAAAATAAAAGCACTTTTCAAAGTTTAATAACGGTCCCGGCCCGCAATATCCTGATTGCCACCGATGGCGTGTTCTCCATGAAAGGCGACATCGCCGACATCAAAAGCATTGTCGAACTGGCCGGCACCTATGACGCTTTGGTCAGGTGGACGACTACCACGCCACCGGTTTTTTTGGGAAAAACCGGCCGCGGTTCGATCGAGTACAACAACGTATTCACCAAGGTGGGCCGCAAACACGGCGTCATATAAAAAACAGGACGGTTCTCAACCGCGACTCCCGGAGAAAAGCCATTTTTCAAAAATCCATGAATGTGCTATAATGGAAAAAATGCACAAGGAAAAACAGAGATGATGAACAAAATTACACAAAAGGCTCCGAAAGGTATCTTATTCTGGCTGATATCACTGGTGATCCTCATCATGCTATGGAACATGCTCAGTAACGTTTCCAACAGCAAGACCAAAACACTGACATTTTCCGAATTCATGGACAAAGTCGAAAACGACCAGATATCCAGCGCCCAGATCGCCAGCAATGTGGTCAAGGGCGACATGAACCTGGAGGATGGGACAGCTTCCACCCGCTACGAGTCCACAATTCCCCAGGACTACCCGGATCTGATCAACAAGCTGCGCCAGCACAAAGTAAATATCGAAGTGGAAAAACTGAACAAGAACGAATGGCTGAGCATCCTCCTTTCCTGGGCGCCATTCGTGATCATCATCGTTTTCTGGATCATGATCATGCGCCAGCAGGGCGGCAACAAGGCCTTCACCTTCGGCAAAAGCAAAGCCCGCATGTTCACCGGCGACAAAAACAAATTCACTTTCAAGGACGTGGCCGGGGTCGAGGAAGCCAAGGAGGAACTGGAAGAGATCATTGAATTCCTCAAGGAACCCAAAAAATTCCAGCGCCTGGGCGGCAAGATCCCCAAGGGCGTGCTGCTCATCGGGCCCCCAGGCACCGGTAAAACTCTCCTGGCCAAGGCCATCGCCGGCGAGGCCAATGTCCCTTTTTTCTCCATTTCCGGTTCCGATTTTGTCGAGCTTTTTGTGGGCGTTGGGGCTTCCCGGGTGCGCGACCTTTTCGACGAAGGCAAAAAACACGCTCCCTGCATGATCTTCATCGATGAGATCGATGCCGTGGGCCGGCAGCGCGGCACCGGCCTGGGCGGCGGCCACGACGAACGCGAGCAAACCCTGAACCAGCTGCTGGTGGAAATGGACGGCTTCGACGCCAACGAAGGGGTGATCATCATCGCCGCCACCAACCGCCCCGACATTCTCGACTCGGCCCTGCTGCGGCCGGGGCGCTTCGACCGACGCATCGTCGTTTCCATCCCCGACGTCAAGGGCCGCGAAGAGATCCTCAAGGTGCACACGCGCAACACGCCTTTGGGCAAGGACGTCGATCTGCAGATACTGGGCCGCTCTACACCGGGATTCACCGGCGCCGATATCGCCAACATGGTCAACGAGGCCGCCCTGTACGCTTCGCGCAATGGTAAAAAAAACATCGCCATGGAGGATTTCGAATACGCCAAGGACAAGGTGCTGATGGGCAGCGAAAGAAAAAGCATGATCATCTCCGAAGAGGAAAAACGGATCACCGCCTACCACGAAGCCGGCCACGCCCTGATCGCCTCCCTGGAAAAGGAAGCCGACCCCCTGCACAAGGTATCCATTATCCCCCGCGGCATGGCCTTGGGCCAGACCCAGCAACTGCCGCTCAACGACAAGTACACCTATTCCAAAACCTACCTGGACGCCCAGCTGTCAGTGCTTTTGGCCGGACGCATCTCCGAGGAAATATTTCTCGGCATGACCACCACCGGCGCCGGCAACGATTTCGAAAAGGCCACATCCATTGCCCGTAAAATGGTCTGTGAGTGGGGCATGTCGGCCATGGGACCGATCAGCTTCGCCAAGAAAGAAGACATGATCTTCCTGGGCCGCGACCTGATGTCCCACAATGAATTCTCCGAGGAGACTTTGCAGATGATCGATGTCGAGATCAAAAAGATCATCGACCAGGCTTACGCCAGTTCCAAGAAGATCATTCTGGAAAACCGTGAAAAACTGGAGATCATCGCCCAGGGGCTCCTTGAGAAGGAGTCCCTGACCTCGGACGACATCGCCGCCATCCTGGGCACTCAGAAGAAACCCGACCGCCTGCAAACAAAAAAAAACAAACCCCGGAACGGAAACAGGCAGCCAAACCAAAAATAGATGATCATTGGAAACATCATCAATGCCTTTGCCAAATTCAATGTGCGAGATATTCTTGATATTTTCCTGATCTTCCTATTGATCTATTACCTGCTGCTGCTGATCAAAGGGACCAAATCATACCAGATGGCCCTGGGCCTGATGCTGATCGGTTTTTTCGCCCTGATCACTGACCTGCTCAAGCTCACCGCCTTCGCCTTTATTTTGAACAACTTCTTCACCTACCTGGTTTTTGCCATCATCGTTTTGTTCCAGGGCGAATTTCGCAAGATACTGGCCGAGATCGGCGGCAAGCTCAAAACCAAATTCATCCCCACCGACATCTCGCGTATCCGCGATGAGATCGTCAACGCTGTCGTGGCCATGGCGTTGGGAAAGGTCGGTGCCTTGATCGCCGTAGAAAGAGAGATCAAGCTGAAATCCTATATCGACAAACACATCAAGATCGACGCCCTGATCTCCAAGGACATGCTGTTGACCATTTTTTCTCCCAACACCCCCCTGCACGACGGAGCGGTGATCATTTCCGAAGGCCGCATCGCCGCCGCCAATTGTTTTTTTCCATACCCACCGCTCTTGGAATTAACGCCGGCCGGGGGCCGCCACTTGGCCGCCATCGGCATCAGCCAGGAATCAGACTGCGTGGCCATCGTCGTTTCCGAACAGACCGGAAAGATATCCCTGGCCGTCAAGGGTGAACTGATCCGCGGCCTGGACCGCGAAGGCCTGAAAAACAGGCTGAAATTCCTGAAGATCTAACATGCCGGAAAATATAAGAAAACTCTTTTTGAACAACTGGGGCCTGAAGACCAGCGCCCTGGTCCTGGCCATACTTGTCTGGGCCAGCATCAGCGGCCGGGAAAGGACATTCTCAGAAAAAACACTGAAAGTTCCCGTGGAAATTTTCAATGTTTCCGACAATATGGAAGTAGTCAACCTGCGCCCGGAAGAAGTGACGGTTTCGCTCAAAGGCGCCAGTAAATTCGTCGCCGCCGCCACAACAGAAATCAAACCTATCAAGATCGATCTGAAAAACATCAAGGAAAGCAGCAAGCTTAATTATTTCGCCGAGGATTACCTGGAAATTCCCGCTGGCGTCCAACTCATCTCCATCCACCCGAAAATGATCGAGGTGTACGTCGAGGAATTCGCCACCAGGGAAGTACCGGTGAAGATCCGTTTCCGCGGCCGGCTGAAGGTGCCACTGATTCTAAAGGAGGCCAGGGTCATCCCCGACCGGGTCACGGTCATGGGCTACAAATCGCAGATCAACGATATAGACGTGGTCCTGACCGAAGAGGTGGACTTGAGTGAGATCGGAGCAAGCCTGACCCGCCGCATCGCCCTGAAACAAACCCGGGACATTTTAAAATTCAGGGATCACCACGACGTGGAACTCCATCTGGAAATAGTAGACCGCCGTGCGAAAAAATGAAAGACAACCTTTTCGGTACCGATGGTATCCGCTCCGCGGCCGGGGCCTTTCCGCTGGACGAACCATCGCTGCTCAAGCTGGGCGCGGTGATCGCTTCTCTGACCCCCGATCCCGCCATCCTCATCGCCCGTGACACCCGCGCCTCGGGCGCGGCCATCGAAGCCCAGTTAAGCCAAGGCCTTGGCCGGCGCGCCCACATCGCATCAGCCGGCGTCCTGCCCACATCGGGGTTGGCCTACCTGACCCGGAACCTCCATTTTGACTTCGGCATCATGATTTCCGCCTCGCACAATCCTGCCAGCGATAACGGCATCAAGATTTTCAACCGCCGCGGCGAAAAAATTTCCCAACTCCTGGAAAACAAGATCAGCGCTGATTTCCGGGCAAGAAAAAAAACAGCCGCCGCCCGGCCGCTGGCGATTACAGCCATCCCGAACCGCGATTATCAGGATTTTCTTTATGAGAGCGGCCGGGACCTGGCCGGGCAAAAAATGAAAATCGCCGTGGACTGCGCCAATGGGGCCGCAAGCCCGATAACCGCCCCGCTTTGCCGCCGCCTGGGACTGAATGCCGTGATCGGCCACGCCCGGCCCAACGGACGGAACATCAACGCCGGCTGCGGTTCAACCTTCCCGCGGGCCCTGCAAAAGCTGGTGGCCGATGAAAAAGCCGATCTGGGCATGGCCTTTGACGGCGATGCCGACCGGGTGGTTTTCTCGGGCCGCAGCGGGAACATTTTAGCAGGCGACCATGCCCTTTACATCATGGCTCGTTACCTGAATGATACCGAGCCCAGTTTCAATCGCAAAGTGGTCGGCACGGTCATGGGCAACCTCGGTCTGGAAAAGGCGCTGAACGACATAGGGATCGAATTCCTGCGCGCCGGCGTCGGCGACAAGCACGTGTACCGGCTGATGAAAAAAAAGGGCGCCATTCTGGGGGGTGAGCCGTCCGGACACATCATTTTGCGGCAACGGCAGACGACCGGTGACGGTTTTTTGACAGCTCTTTTTTTTATGAAAGCCCTGGTTTTTTTCCAATGCGGCGCCGATGAGATCCTCAAGCAACTGCGTTTGTTTCCCCAGCAAACGATCAACATTCAGATCAGGCTCAGGAAAGACCTAAAAACCTGGAAAACACTCAACAAGGTTGCCAGGGAATTTGAGAAAAAAAACGGCGAACAGGCACGATTGCTGATCCGTTATTCGGGCACCGAAGCGAAGCTGCGCATCATGATGGAAGCCCGGGACAGGGACGTTATCGAAAAAAACATGCCAATTTTCCAGTCATTGGTAGAAAATGAAATCGGAGACCAACATGAAACTTAGCGTCAATATCGATCACATTGCCACCATTCGCCAGGCGCGGATGACCAACGAACCGGACCCGGTTTACGCGGCGGTGCTGGCTGAAATGGGCGGCGCCGACGGCATCACGGTGCACTTGCGCCAGGACCGCCGGCATATCCAGGAAAGGGACGTCGAGATCCTGCGCCGGGTGATTAAAAGCAAATTGAACATGGAAATGGCCGTTTCCATGGAAATAGTCAAGATCGCCCTGAAATACAAGCCTGACATCTGCACGCTGGTACCGGAAAGCAAGGATGAAGTCACGACCAGCGGCGGGCTTGACGTGATCATGTTCGCCGACAAGATCCAGGAAGTAGCGGGCAATTTGCTGGCGGCAGGCATAGGCGTCTCCTTGTTCATCGATCCGGGCATCGAACAGGTCAAGGCCTGCCACCGCCTGGGCATCCGCATCATCGAATTGAACACCGGCGACTACGCCAAAAATGCCGGCAACAGTTACGCCAGGCTGGAACTGGAAAAAATCGGCAAAGCGGTGAATTATGCCAAGAAACTGAACTTCACCCTGCTGGCCGGCCACGGACTTACCTATCAAAACATCCGTCCCATCGCCGCCATCACGGAGATCGAAGAACTGAACATCGGCCACTCCATCGTGGCCAATGCTGCTTTTCTTGGACTGAAGGAAGCCGTGGCCCGCATGAAGGATCTGCTGGTTTGCTGAAAAAATTTTTCAAGGCCAGCCTGGCCGTTCTGGCTATTGTCATAGCCGTCACCGCTTTTAACAGTCTCGCCTTTCAAAAAAGAAACAACAACCGCCCCCTGTCTTCCTATTATAAAAAAGGCGTCTTTCACCTGCACTCCAGTTTTTCCGACGGCCGCGGCGGCATGGACGAGATCTGCCGGGACGCAAGTGCTCAGGCTCTGGATTTTGTCATTCTTACCGACCACGGTCGGCCCAACCTGCAGGCGTCGGCCGCCACGGCCTGGATCCACGACACGTTGCTCATCGGCGCCTCGGAATTTTCTCTCCATTCCGGCCACCTGGCCGCGGCCGGATACCGCACTCCAGGTTATATTTTCCCGCCCGAACCGCAGGAAGCGATCAGTGAGGTCAACCGCGACGGCGGCGTAACGTTCATCTCCCACCCCCTGGACCGCAAGATTCCCTGGACCGACTGGCAGGTCCGCGACTTTACCGGCATTGAAATAATGAGCATGTATCAGATGGCCAAAAAGAACCTCTTGTACGGATTGACCCTGTTCCCGCTGCAATACATGTTGAACTCCGACTACGCCTTGACCTCGCTGATTTCGTATCCGCACAAGGAACTGGAAATATGGGACGGCTTCAACCGTGAAGGAAAATACTACGGCATCTACGCCCTGGACACTCACGCTAAGCTTCCGATCAGCAAAAAAACGAGCTTGCATTTCCCTTCCTACGGAGCGACCTTTAAAATATTGCGCATCTACGTGAAAGTGGACCGCGAACTTGAGCAGGACGCCAGAGCGGCGGCCGCAACCGTCATTTCCTCCCTGCGCCGCGGCGACTTCTTCTGCGTCATCGAATCGCTGGCCGCGGCCAACGGTTTCGAAAATTACTATCTGGAAAGAGACGGCCGCCAGGTAGAAATGGGGGGGGACGCCCGCGGGGCCGGAGGCACGCTGGTTCTCAAGCTGCCCTTCAACTTCAGTACCGACATCAAAATCAAGAAAGACGGGAAAATATTTAAAAAAATCCGCGACAACAGCCGAAGCGAAATCACCATTCCCATCAGCCGGCCCGGTGTATATCGCTGCGAAATATCGCCGCATTCCGGCCCCGGCCGTGATCTGCCCTGGATACTGGCCAATCCTATCTTCATCGACCGCTCAAGGAATCCTGAAAAGCCTGAGTCGATCACGCCCCGCCGTATCCTGGCCATGTCAGGAAATTATTTCCAAATCGAAAAGAATCCCCTTTCTCAGGCAGCAATGCAGGTTGATGACCAAGCCTCCAACCAGCCGGTTATCCGCTTTACCTATGTTCTGCGGCAAGAATCACCCGCTGAAAGAAACTTCTGGACAGCTCTGGCCCACAGGGAAAATCTCGATTTTTCAAAATATCAGGGTTTTGTTTTCGAAGCCCGCGGCAGCCGTCCCATGCGTTTCTGGCTGCAATTCCGCAACGGTGAGGGCCGGCTGGAATCCGCGTTCCAGCATTCATTCCTGGTCGGGGAAAACTGGCAACAGATCGCGATCCCTTTCGCCCGTTTTCACCGTCTTTACGGCCCCGAAGCTACGCCCGATCTGGAAAAGATCAGCGCTTTCTTTTTCACCATCGACAACGGCAATTCCTTTTCCGGAACCCGGGGCGAGATCAGCCTGCGCGCCATCAGCCTGTATTGAAAATTTACGGCAGCCGCAAGCGGCGGCCTCCCGATCCTACTTGACCTTGCCCTTTTGCCCGCCTTTGTTTTGCGAGGTCCGTGCCTTGATCTCGGCTATGATCCTGTCAACCTGCGGCTGCTTGCCATTCAAGACCAGAGAGGCCTCGAAAGCTTTCAGCGCCTCTTCCATGTCGTTGAGCTTGAAAAAAGAGAAGCCGATCAAATTCAGAACGCGGATGTCGCTGTTGTAAATTTTATTGGCTTTGAGCAGCTCATCGAGGGCCGGCTCGAAGCGATCCAGGCCGAACAGAGCGCTGCCCTTGATCAGGTGATAATCAAAAGCGAATTTATCGAATTTGTTAAGGTTTTCTACGACGGCCAGTACCTGGGAAAACTTCTTTAGCCTGTTGGCCAGAGTAAACTGGGCCACGTACCCCTCCGCGAAATCGGGATTGTCCTGTACGCTTTTTGCAAAATACAGCTCCGCTTTCTCCAGGTTGCCTATCCCTTCGAACTGCTGGCCCTGGGCATAGTTGAAAAAATAGGGATTGTCAACCATGACCTGCTTGTAGGTTTCGATCGGGTGGGCGATTTTCTGGATCGGGGAAATGGTAAAATCGGTTTTTTTGCTGTCCAGCAGGGCGCCACCCGGAGCGCGCAAACGCAGGGTCAATTCATAATAATCGGAACGCAGATCCTTTTTGTCGAGCGCCAGGATCATATGCATATCCTTGGCAAACGGCTGTTCATTCAATGATTGGCGTACGGTGCGGCTGAATTTGAACCTCTCATTCAGGCCGCGCAATTCAATCTCGACTTCGCCCTTTTCCCAAACTTCCCGGGTCAGGTCATAGACACCGACCAGCAGGTGGGGAACATCGCTGAGACCGAAGGTCTTATCGATATCCACGGACAATACTTTATTGAAGAATTTGTAGGTGTGAAAGAAATTGCTGTTTTCGATCTCCTGTTTGTAGCCGAGGATGGGGTTGGCCAGGAACGGCTTCTGTCCTGGAAGGGGCACGTGAATGGCATGGTCAAAATAGGAGAATTCCTTGCCCACTGAGTTTTCAATGAACACAACCAACAGGTAATCTCCGGGGATCACCGGGAAGGAATCGTGGACCACTACCCCCCCACCCTCGAGGCCCTGGACCTTGTCTGGTGCGAAATAGAATTCGAAATTTTTGACATACTGATAAATGATCGTTTCGCCTTTGCGCAAACTGACGTTAAGGTTCAGGTTGAAAAAATACTTGTCCTCGTCTTCATTGAAGCCCAGGGAGAGCTTTTTAGGCCGCACGGAAACATTGACGAAATCACAGCCGTAGCGCGCTTCGCGAGTGACGGATACCAGGTTGTAACTTTCAATGAAATTGGCCGAGGATTCAATGTTGACGTATCCTTTGTATTTCAGGAAATTGGTGGCATAGGAAAGATTCAGCCTTTTGGTTGGTGACTCGAAAATGCTGGCCATAATGAAATTGTTGCGCAAGGATGGCCGGTAATTTTCGGTCATTTCATTGGGGATCATGGATATGGCTGGACCGGCCAGGGTCGGCGCCAGCTCGTATATTTTGTTGTAAATGGCTACGTTATTGTCCATATCCATGGGCGAATCCTGAATAAGCAGCGAGGCCGGACCGTCCAGGGCCGGGTTGTACAATTTCCATTCCCCGCCGCCGTGCCGCTTGTAGAAGACGACGTTGAAATAAGTCGGCAATCCCAGGCTGGCGTCGCCGTAATAATACCAGACCTGCACCGGGTACAATCCCGCTTTCTCATCAAACCGCTCCTGGGTGTTTGGCTTGCCCAGGATCATGTAGATCCGCCCTTGGTCGGTCATCCAGCCCGGGCGCGTCGAACCGCGCTTGAAAAAATCGTTGACGTAGGCAAAACGCGTTTCGATCTCGGTTTTGAATTCATTTGCAGGCGTGCCCGGGGTGGGATCGCGCTGCAGCCAGAAAATATTGATGAAGGCATCGCGGTCGCGGTCATTGGTCAGTTTTAAAAAAACCTTGCGTTCCTCCACATAGGTGATGTGGGTGATCATGTCGAGCCAGTTGCGGTATTTGCCATCCAGTTCTTTATAAACCGTTTTTTCTGCTTCAGCAAATTCACGTTTTTTACCGCGTTGCCCTTCCTGGCCGGCAGACCCGGCAGCCAGGAGGATTGACAAAACAATGAGATAAATTGCTTTTTTCATGCCCGAATTATAATGGACCACCCCGGCAAAGTCAACCTGGGAAACGCTGCGGCGACGACCCGTGAGGCGGCGGGAAAAAAGCCGCAGCCTCGGGCAATGCGGCAGGAAATGATTGACTAATGTCATGGATTTTGTTAAAGTGAAAAATAGTCAATTGGCAGCCAAAAGGAAAACCATGAAAAAAACGATCGCTATCCGCCGCGAAGATAAAAATGAATGGGAAAAAAGGGTGCCGCTTGTACCAGACGACGTGCGCTGGCTTAAGGAAAAGCACGGCATTCGCATCATTGTTCAGCCTTCAAAAATCAGGATCTTTTCCGATGAAGATTTCCGCAGCGCCGGAGCCGAGATCAGCGAAGACCTCACAGAGGCAAGCGTCATTCTGGCCGTCAAGGAGATCCCGGCTGCCCTGTTCGAGAAAAACAAGACCTACGTGTTTTTCTCCCACACCATCAAGGGACAGGCTTACAACATGCAAATGCTGAAAACCATGACCAACCTGCAGTGCAACCTGATCGATTACGAACGCGTGCTCGATGAAAAAAACCAGCGCCTGATTTTTTTCGGCCGTTACGCCGGGTTGGCCGGCATGCTCGACACCATGCACGCTTTCGGACAGAAATTACAGGCCCGGGGCATGGTCACTCCCTTCGCCAAAATCCGCCAGGCCTACCAGTACGATTCTCTGGAGCAGGCCAAGGCCGAGATTACGGCCATCGGCAAAGAGATCGACGAGCACGGATTCCCGTCTGAACTATGCCCGCTGGTGGTCGGTTTTGCCGGTTACGGCAACGTTTCACGCGGCGCCCAGGAGATTTTCGACCTGCTGCCGTACAAGATCCTCTCAGCCGAGGCCATGGTCGAAATGTTCGAGAATTTTTCCAATGACAACCTGAACCTGTACAAGGTCGTGTTCAGCGAGGACGACCTGGTACGCGCCAAACAGGGAACTTTTGACCTTCAGGAATATTACAGCCATC
Source organism: Acidobacteriota bacterium (assembly GCA_018897435.1). Lineage (GTDB taxonomy): Bacteria > Acidobacteriota > Aminicenantia > UBA2199 > UBA2199 > UBA2199. The sequence continues at coordinate 35,871 of JAHIKI010000095.1, forward strand.
CGGAAAAGTACGAGTCGAAATTCGAAAACTACCTGCCCCTGCTCTCCATCCTGGTCAACTGCATTTACTGGACCGAAAAATACCCGCGCCTGGTCAGCAAGCGCTACCTCAAGGATCGCACAATTCTGGAATCAAGCCTACGCCTCCAGGTCATCGGCGACATCAGCTGCGACATCGACGGTTCCATCGAGATCACCCGCAAGGCCACCAAGCCCGACAACGCCTATTACACCTATTTCGCAGAAAACGACCGTTTTGAGGACGGCGTCCAGCCCCTGGGCGTGACGGTCATGGCCGTGGACAACCTACCCTGCGAATTCCCCCGCGAATCATCGGTCGAGTTTTCCGCGGTACTGCGTGATTTTGTCCCGGAGATCGCCGCCGCCGATTTCGGCCGCGGCCCCGAAAACCTGCATTTACCTATCCCCATTAAAAAAGCGCTGGTCCTGCACCGCGGCGATTTCGGCCCAGAATACCAATACATGAAGAATTTTTTAAAATAGGAGGCTCATCATGAAAAAAATACTGGTCTTGGGAGCCGGCCTGGTAAGCCGGCCGGGAGTGAATTATCTGCTGGAACAGAAGGACCTGTCGATCACGGTCGCTTCGCGCACGGTGAGCAAGGCCGAGAAACTGGTCAAAGGTCATGAGAATGGCCGGGCCAAAGCCGTGGACGTGGAAAATGACGAAGCCCTGGCCGCATTGATCAAGGAGCACGATATCGTCATCAGCCTGCTGCCCTGGATCCACCACGTCAAGGTGGCCGGCATGTGTCTGGAATACGGAAAAAACATGGTGACCACTTCTTACGTCAGCGCAGGCATGAAAAAGCTGGACCAGCCGGTGCGGAAAAAAGGGCTCCTCTTTCTCAACGAGATCGGCGTGGACCCGGGCATCGACCACATGTCGGCCATGAAGATCATACACGCGGTCGCGGCCGAGGGCGGCAAAGTATTGCATTTCTTTTCTTATTGCGGCGGTCTGCCGGCCCCCGAGAACAACGACAATCCCTTCGGATACAAATTTTCCTGGAGCCCGCGCGGCGTAATACTGGCCTCGCGCAATTCAGCCCGTTTCCTGCGCGACGGCAAGATCGTGGAGATCGAAGGCAAGAACCTGTTCCTCGATCCCATAGTGGAAGAGATCGAAGGCCTGGGAAAATTCGAGGTCTATCCCAACCGCGATTCGGTCCCCTACCAGGAAATGTACGGATTGAAAGACGCCCTGACCGTCATCCGCGGCACCTACCGCAACCTGGGCTGGTGCGCGACCCTGAAAAAGATCGTTGACCTGGGTCTGGTCGATGAAACCCCGCAGACCAACCTCAAGGACGTAACGTTCAATAAAATGATGGCCAACCTGGTCGGCTGCCCGGCCGACCAGCATGTCAAGGAAGCGACGGCCAGAAAACTCGGCATGGCCGTCGATTCAGAGATCATCGGGCGCCTGGAATGGCTGGGCCTTTTCAGTGACGAGCCGGTCGCCGCTTTCGACAACCGCCTGGATATTCTTAGCCAGCGCCTGCAGGAAAAACTCTTTTTCAAGGAGGGCGAAAAGGACATGCTCATCCTGCGCCACCGTTTCATCGTGGAAAACAAGGACAAGACGCGCGACCTGATCACCTCCACCCTGATCGACTTCGGCATCCCCTACGGCGATTCCTCCATGGCCCGCACCGTCAGCCTGCCCCTGGCCATCGCCACGCGCTTGATCGCTGAAGGGCGCATCACCATGAAGGGCGTGCAGACCCCGGTCCATCCCGAGATCTACGAACCGGTCCTGCGTGAACTGGAAACCCTGAACATCAAGATGGTGGAAAAGAGGATCCCCCAGAAATAAAATCCCTTGGATAAAAAAACCATTGGCCTGAACGGGGAACAGGCAGCTGCCGCCTACCTGAGGAACAAGGGCTTCAAAATCATCCAGGCCAATTACCGGGTGGCCGGAGCCGAAGTGGACATCATCGCCAGCACGGGCGACATCCTGTGCTTCATCGAGGTCAAGACGCGCAAAACCTGCGATTACGGTGCGCCGGAAGCATTCGTTACCCGGGCCAAGCAGTTGAAGATCATCCGCGCCGCCAAGGTCTTTTCAGCCCGCAAGCCCTACCGGGAATACCGGGTGCGCTTCGACGTCGTCTCGGTCCTGCGCTCCGCCGACACCATGGCCTGCGACCACCTGGAAAACGCCTTCGAGGAGTAACCATGCCTGAACTGCGCAAGGATCCGATCACCGGTACCTGGGTCATTATTTCCGAGGAACGCAAAAAAAGGCCAAAATACTACGAGATCGTGGTGGACAAGGACCTTTCCATTCCGGAGAACTGTCCGTTCTGCGCGGGCAACGAAGCCATGACTCCGCCCGAAACCTTCGCCCTGCGCCCCGACCATTCGCAGCCGAACGGACCCGGATGGGAACTGCGCGTCGTGCCCAACAAGTTTCCCGCCTTACGCGTCGAGGGGAGCCTGCGCAAGAGCGGCGAAGGGTTGTACGACAAAATGAGCGGCATCGGCGCCCACGAAGTGATCATCGAAACGCCGCGCCACCAGCATACCTGGTTTGACGGCGACCCGGCGGTGATCCGCAACACCCTGCTGGCCGCCAGGGCCCGCATCCTGGACCTTGAGCAAGACTCCCGCTTCAAGTACATCATGGTATTCAAGAATTTCGGTCCCACGGCCGGCGCCACCCTCTCCCACTCCCACAGCCAACTCATTGCCCTGCCGGTGGTGCCGCTGCGCGTCCAGGAGGAGATCGACGGCGCCCGCGCCCACTTCCAACTGAAGGAGCGCTGCATTTTCTGCGACATCATCCAGTACGAGAACGAAGCCGACCAGCGCCTGCTCATGGAGAACGAGCATTTCACCGTCCTGGCTCCCTACGCCCCGCGTTTTTCCTTCGAGCTGGCCGTGTATCCCAAGCGCCACAACCCGGCCTTCGAAAGCACTCCCGACAATGAACTGGACAGCCTGAGCACCATTTTGAGCGAAACCCTGGGCAAGGTGGCCAAGCTGCTTAACCGCCCCGACTACAATTTCATCATCCACAACGCCCCGTGCCAGAACAGCATTGGTGATTTCTTCCACTGGCATATCGAGTTCATGCCGGTGCTGGCGCGCGTGGCCGGCTTCGAGTGGGGCACCGGTTTCTACATCAACCCCATCTCCCCCGAGGAGTCGGTCCAGTCGCTGAAGGCGGTCTGAAATCTCCTCGCCTTTTTAAACTTGATAAATTTTTGTTTGAAATATATAATGGCACCATGGGAAATCACAGGGTTTTGCTGGCAAACTTCATCGATGAGTTCAATTGTTCCGCCAAAAAAAACAAGATCAAGATGATCGAAAATTGCCCTTTCCCGCAAATAAAAAAAAATAAGGAAAAGGCCTATATCGCGGCACTCGTGGAGGAGCTCTGCGTCAGAAACCGCCTGAAAATCCCCAATTGGGTGGAAGATAAAAGATTCTTTTTAAAAGAACCTTTCTTTGTCGGGGAGTTAGAATCGCTCAAATCGTTTTTATTAGTGGAGAGTCCCGTTTCATTCAGGCGCAGAAACATATTCGTGTCTGAGAATGTCTTGATCCGGGTATGACGACTCTTTCCAAAAAACAAATCCTGCGCTACCTGGAAGAACTCTCCACTGAATTGGGAAAGAAAAATTTAAAAGGCGAAATTCTCCTGTTCGGCGGCGCGGCCGGCTTCGAGTGGGACACCGGCTTCTACATCAACCCCGTCTCCCCCGAGGAGTCGGTCCAGGCGTTAAAGGCGATCTGAACCAACCCGCTGGCCGGGATTGCCTTGCCTTAAAATCAAGATTAGTAAACGTTCTCCAGACTCCTACTCAATAAATATTTTTAATCCATGAGTATCTCAAATCAAATGTGCGAAAAATACTTGACACTACCAAGATCTTAGAAAGTAAAATTAAAATAATAATGAATGCCCTGACACCAATGCTCCTACTTCTCTGCTTTTAAGCCATATAAGACTAGGTAATTATCCGATTTTCCAAGCTTTCGTAGGTTTACTTTTTGTGCAGCTGAAAGTTTTGGATAACGTCGGGAATACCAATTTTCTACTTCTTCGACATCTTCCGCGTTTAAGCCGTATGCCTCGTAGATGAGGCAATCTATTTCGATTTGTTCGTGACTGCAGTAGTCATATGCAATATTTTTTTCCTGTTTATTCCGAAGACATTTTAGTAAAGGAAACAACTTATCACCAGATGCAGTAGTTATCGGGATAATTTTCAGAGGGTCTTCCGATGTATTTACAGTATGGTTGATGTTGGACTTAAAAAGGTATAATAGAATTTTTGAATTAAGAGTACATATTAATTCATCCAGTAATATTACTGAACAAAATATTGATGAACCAGCAGTATCGAAAATTGCTTTACAGCTAAACCGGAATGTCGGGGAATATATTCCAGTATGGGAAAAACTTATACCTGTTTTAAAATAGAAATCTTTTCCATCATGTCTAAATCCAGGGAGCTTTTTCATTTCATTAACAGCTTGAATTGACCAATTTATATAGTATCCTGTTTTTATGTAATACCGCGGTAGCCACCCATTGGTGGAATCCGAAGAACCTCCTTTATCATATGGAAATAAGTATTTCCCATCATATTTTTTAGGTTGAACACCATGCATTTTTTCATCTTCTGTCAAATACTTAAAATTGTCTTCTGAAAATATTTTAGACTCGTCAACTATTTCAAATGAGCCATTTTCATGTTTTTTTTTGTATATATATTTTTTTGTGTCGCCTGTTGTAAGGCCGTGTTTAACTTCAGCAATGTCGCCAAATCTTACTAATTCAACGGTTTTTCCATTTAACTCAATTTGCCTGACTTTAACTTTTTCACCGCCAATTTCTTTTTCAAGTGTTTGGCAGGTTGTATCATTCATTAACGCAAATAGTTTCGGACTGCCAACAAAAATTGGCAAATTTGAATTGGTTTTGATTAAATCCTGGCTATATTCATAGACTGCATATTTTGGGGTGAATTGGCCTACAAATTTTTCCAAGTGATAAAGTTTCTCGCGCATCTCCTCAACTTCTTTGCGAGTTGAAATATTAGTCAGATCTGCGACAATCAATTTACTATTATTATCGGAACTGTTCGTTAGATTCATAATGCAAGCATTGATAGTCGCGTCGAAACAATCCTGATGCAAGCGGACAATTTTATGCAGTTGCTTTGACAGAACTTGCTCGCGTAAAGGTTTGTGCGTTTTTATAGTTAACCAAGTATCAGAAACAATATAGGATAAGATTCCTCCTGGTTTGAGAAATCTTTTAATCGCCGTGGAGATAAAAACACCATAACTATCTTTACTCCCCAAACCATGCCATTCTTTTATTACATCTTCTACTTTTACACCATAAGGCGGGTTGCCAATAACAATATCAAAGCCGCCGATTTTATTGCCATTTTTATCTTTGCGGTCAAATACTTCCGAAAAATGGAAATCGGGTTTAAACAATTTATAAGTGCCATCTTTTATTTTTTTTTCCAGATTCGTAATCTTTTTTATTGTTTTTTCAATTTCTTTTTGAACTTTTGCGTTCTTTTGTCCTTTTACTAAAGTATCGATATTATTAAAATGTGATTTAAACTGATTGTCATAATTTTTTAAGACTGCTTGAATAAATTCTTGTTCCAGACTGTCAAATTGTTTTTTTAGTTTCTTTTTTTCGCCTTCATTATCTGAAAGATAAAACTTATCTTTAATGAAAATCATTTTATCTTTCATTTTTTCGTATTCTGATTCGTTTTTAAATAAGCCATTTTGTCCAACCATTTCTTCTTGAAAAATATCTATATCCTCAATTCTTTCTTGTAAGGAGTTGCCTACGCGGAATTGAAAATCAAGATTTGGCAGTGGTTCAGCTTCTGATTTTTGATAATCAACTATAAGTGACAACCATAAGCGTAGCTTGGCAATTTCTATTGCGCCTGGATCAATATCTACTCCATAAAGATTATCTTTTATAAAATGTTTTTTGAGGGACACTTCATTGATATTTTTACCGACATTTACATTGAGCCGTTTTCGTACATTGACCAGAATCTGCATCATTTCTACCGGAAAAGCAGCAGACCCAACGGCAGGATCAAGCACTTTAATATGTTCCAGCTTGCAGTCAACTAACCTTATTTCATCTTTTTCAAAACCAAGATCTTCAATTTCCGCCTTGTGATAAATTAATTTATGAAGTTTTTCTTTGTCTATGTTTGTTTCATTTTGAAGAAATTGAGACAATGAGTCCTTGACCATAAAATGGACAACTTCTCTTGGAGTATAAAAAGTGCCTTTTTTGCCTCGTTCTTCTTCAGCTAAAGTATTTTCAAAAACTTTGCCTAACATTTCCGGATCAATGGAAACTTCTTGGTCGTCAGGCGAATTCTCGTCAATGGTGAAATTATAGTTCTCAAAAAAGTCTAAAATAATTTCTCTGATAAATTTATCATCAAACAAAATAAAAATACCTTTTTCCTCTAAACTATTTTCTAACTCGCTCTTTTCAAAGAGTCCACCATTAAGATATGGAGTGTCTTTATACTGCGTTTTGATTTCTGTTGGTCGCTCACTTTCTTTTTTTGCAAATACATCAAAAAATAGCGGTTGGAAAAATTTTAGATAGAAATTTTTATTACTATCATTTTCAAGAGTTTTTCTAATATAATCGACTTGATTTTCAACCCATCCTTTACGTTGTAAAAAATAAATAAAAACAATTCTACCCAAGAAAGTATAAACAAATCTATTTATCTGCTCTTTGTATTCTTCTTCGGGGTATTTATCTTTGAGCCAAAGACAAACTGTATTTTTATTTTGTTTTTCAAATTGTTGTTTAGTTCGTTCAAAAATTAGTCGGAAATCTTCAAAGAATTTGCTAGTAACCTTCTCAACTGAAAATGCGTCTTTGATCATTGCCAAGCTTGAAAATTTTTCATCTCCAATTCGCTGTTTGAATGTCTTATTGGTTAATTCTTTACTTACAAAATAAGTAAAACGTCGAAAAGCGCTCCAATCTCTTTTTTTACCAAGGTAATTGGCGTAGATCAGAGAAAAGCGAAAACTGTCCGCTTGATTGTAATAAATAAAAATACCGGCATCTGTTTGAGTCTCCTTGAGGATTTTCTTTCCCAGTTCATATTGTGCTTTTTTGCCGGAACGTTCAGACAGTTCTTGTTTTGCTTCAAAAGCGCAAAAGAGTAGCGTGCCGTCATCCAACGCAAGCTCGCCAAGTTTCAAACCAGCGGAAAAATTATCGGTATTATAATAATCAAAACTTTCTTCGCTTGGACGAAATTTACTATTTTTTTCAGAAAAAAACCGCTTCCATCTTTGAAGATCAAAATTGTCTATGATATTTTGTATAAATTCTCTTGTTCCCATATCATTTCTTCTTTTTTTTGGGTACTGTCTTATTTACGACTCTTTTCTTTGCTATTTCAAGCGCATGCAAAGCTACCGAATCAAAATCATTGCCCATGTTTTTTGCTTCACTTTTCTTATATTCATTAAAATTCTTTTCGGCTATTTCTGCCGCCAACTCATGCGAGACTTTGCCTGCATCTTTCAAAATATCTTTATTGTTAATCTGTAAAAATCCGTGTAGTTTATCTATCCAGTCTTTCATATACATTGGTACTCTCTGCAGCGCCTGTCCTTCGGCAAATACGAGATATTGCTCGACGAGATTATTTAAAACGAGAAGTTCCTGCTCGCTCAAATAATTTTTAGCGATCAATATCTCTTCTTTTGTTGGTTTGCTACCTCTGAAGTTTGTAAGACCTACATTTGGTTTTTTGCTATCTACCCTACTCGCAACTATTTCCGCAGCCGTACTTCCGGTGATTGCGTAATGAACTTTGTTTTGTACTGTTTTAAAAAAAAGAATACTCTGTTTATCTGTCGGATCATAATCGACACTAGTGGCATAGATGGCGGTAATTTTTCTATAAAATCTTTTTTCCGAGGTACGGATTTCTGTGATACGACGAGTTAATTCTTCGAAATAATCAAACGGCAGATCCGGATTTTTCAGGCGTTCGTCGTCCAGCACAAAACCCTTGACTATGTATTCACGAAGTCGTGCCGTTGCCCATTGACGAAAAGCTGTTGCGATAGAACTTTTAACACGATAACCAACCGATATGATCATATCCAGATTGTAAAAGTCTATTTCTCTTTTTACTTCACGATCGCCTTCCTTTTGAACTGTAAAGAATTTCTTTACAGTTGAATTTTCTGATAATTCTCCCTCTTCCGTGATATTTTTTATATGTTGGCCTATGTTCTGCTTTGTTGTTTGTAGTAGGTTCGCTAAAGCATTTTGTGTCAGCCACACGGTATCACCGTCAAAACGCACATCAATCTTCGTCTCGCCAGAATCGTTTTTATAGATGACTATTTGTGATTGTGCGATTTGTTTTTTCATGTTATTTTTTCTTAGAAATCACGCTCCGGCAGATTTCTTTTTTCGTTTCTTTTCTGACTTTGCCAACAACACTTCCGCCTCTTTTCGCCGCTTTATTATTTTTTAGAAATACTTCAATAAATTCAAAGCTGTTCATAAGAAACCATTCTTTGGGGTCTAAAAGTTTGCCACACAACGGACATTGATAATCAATATTGCCAACTTTAATTGCGTTTTTATAGTCGTGCCTACAGATTATTTTATTATTCTTTTTGCGAATGGTTTTCCGGATTTTACTGCTTTTAAATAATGCTATTTTTGTCGTTTCCATTTTTTTATTTTGATTGATTCTCAATAGCTATAATAATTTCTTTGGACAAATCTTTTTGGCGGTCTTTTTCTTTTTGCAGGTAATTCTCGCCCCCTAACTCTTTTTTAATCGACTCAATTCCTTTGACGGTTGTTTTAATCTTCTTATCGTCACCACTTTCCAAATTGGAAATGCGGCGCAAGGTATAGTCAGAGAGCGTGCCATAGTCGATAACATCCTCAAGCAATGTCCGCAGGAAGTCTTTATGAGGTATTATCTCTTCGTGCTGAACGGTATTTATTAGAGCCTTATAACAAATTTTCCGCGCTTTTAACAAAGAAAATTTGTTATCTAAGGCTCTTATCCAGCTCTGCTGGGTTAAGGATTTAAGATTAATAATCGCTTTTTGTTCCAAGCTCTGCTCACTAATTGGACTTATGCGATATTCTTTGAATTTTTTAACATTTTCGTATGCATCCCAAGCACGATTGGAAAATTTCAATGGTTTTTCTTCTTTATCACAAATGATGTTGGCAAACACATCTTCCAAAGTGGTTGGCGAAATCTGGTCTTTCCCGTCTTCGCCGTATTTAACGCTATAGACATACAGCCGGCCTTTTTTTAGGAAAACCAGAAGTTCGTTTTCGCTAAACTTTTTTGCGACTTTAATCCTTGGTGGATATTTTTTCAGTGCCTCAATAAGTTCCGGATTCTCTTTTTTAATCTTTTCATAAATAGTCAATGCCTTGGTATAAAAACTTTCTTCTTCTAACTTGTCTGGGTTTTGCTGAACCTTTTCATAAAGTCCGGCTGGCGTGGGCTCTTCATCAATATCAAAAATCTTGGCATCCTCGCCTAAAGTATTGTGAATGAGGAACATTTTATTTGAAGCAATCTCTCTTGATTTGACCAACTCCGCACCTTTTTCGGTGGGGAAGAAATTTACGATATAAAGCTCTTCAAAAACTTTCTTGCTGATACGATTGATACGGCCGACGCGCTGAATAACCCGCACCGGATTCCAAGGAATATCATAATTGACCACCATGCCGGCACGATTCAAGTTAAATCCTTCAGAAATTTTATCAGTAGATAACAAAACATCAAATTTGTTTTCTTGGCTATCATAAGATGCATCAAAATTTTTATTGATAGAGAATATTTTTGGCGTAGATAGATCGCCAGCTATAACGAGTAAGCGCTCGCCAAAATGTTCTTTTAGAATTGGCTCAAGATATTTGACAGTGTCAAGATATTCGGAAAAAACAATTATTTTTCTTTTGGGGTCTCCTTTGTTTGGTTTCTCCTTAAAAACTGCCTCTAAGTTATTAAGCAAACAGTCTGTTTTTGGATCATTTTTTACAAGATCTAATTCTTCCAAATCTTGCAGGATTTTGTCAAAAAGTTCCAAGTCCGCTTCAATATGGGCGATGAATTCGTCTTTGTATTTAAAATCATTGAGCGTGTATATTTTGTGGTTTTTTGGATATTCACCGTTTTTAATATTTTCTGAATACTCATTAAAATGGTTTTCAATTTCTTCAGGCTCTTTGTCGTAAATATCTTCCATCAAATCTCTGTCTAAAATATATTTACCAGTTTTATTTATAAATTCCTGCGCAGTTTCAGTAATTTTTTTAAAGTTTTTAATACTTTGTCTAAATGAACCGAATGAGCTTTCAAAGCGCTTGACCATTAAGCGGCGCATAAAATCATACAATTCACGCTGCTGAACCAATTGAAAGTTTTCTTTTCCTGTCAACTTCTCATTTTTTACTTTTTCTTTTTCTACTTCATATTCAAATGGACGATAAATTGCACCTTTAAACTGGCCACCTTCCATCGGATCGCCAAAATATACGCTGATGATTTTGTCGTAAAAGTCAGACTGCTCTTTGGTCAATTCAAAAAACCATTCTTTTGGGTCGGCAACCTTTGATAGATTCTTTACCTCGTCCTTGTAATACGGGTTATTCTGCAGGTCTAATCGGTTGCGCCGTATTGTTACCGGCTCAATCACGTCTCTTATTTGTTTTGCTAGATATTTTGATCTTTGCTTTATTTTATCAAGATTTATATTTTTCTCTTCAAATAGCCCCTCATAATATGCTAAAGCCTTTATTCTTTTGGCTTCCTCTGTGGAATTCCAATACTTTTTTATATAGCCCAGACGATCAAATATTCCTTTAAATGCCTGAAATCTGGCAACCAAGTTGTTTTCCAGAGTAATTGAGGACTTTTTCGGCGTGATAAAGAGTTTGAGCAAGGAAAGAATGTCACCCGGCCTATTATTGAAGGGGGTAGCTGTCAGTAAGATCACGATTTTATCGCGACAAATATTTTTTAGATATTCATAATCCTTCGTGTCTTGATTCCTAAATCTGTGTGCTTCGTCAATGATAATAACTTCAATATCTTTTGTCTTTTGAATGAATTCGGCGATATTTTCCAAATCTCCCAGTGAGCGTACTTCCCAATGCGTCATACCAAATTCTTCTGCATATTTTCTCCAACCGGAATTTTTATTCTTATCGCCGACCAATCCCGGTGGACAAATTACAATACCTCGTTTTTTTAGTTCTTTGGCAACCGCGCAAGCAATAATTGTTTTCCCCAACCCCACAACATCGGCGATAATCACGCCATTATTCTTTTCTATAATCGCAAGGGCTTGCCTAACAGCATCTAATTGATAACGATAAGGAGTGTATCCATTATCCTCTAACGTTTTAATAAGGGATTCCCCAATTTCTTTTTTCTCAAAAGAATCAAGGTAGGCCTGAAGTACCAGCACAAACGCGGCAAAAGGAGATATCTCTTTTACAAGAGTGTCATTTTCAACAACTTCTAATAACTTCTTTTTTGTAACATCATTTTCCGTAATTTTAATTGCTTCTTCCCAGAGCGAATCAAAGTATTTTTCAGCATCTTCAAAACCATAATCACTGATCTCCACATTGAATTCTTCTTGTGTAGAAAGTCCGGAATTAGTTAAGTTGCTACTGCCAGTGATAAATAAATTTTTTCTACCAACTTGGCCTGATTGGAGCTTGAAAATATAAACTTTAGCGTGGTTTGGATTGTATGTTTTTCTGATGATAAGTTTATCTTCACGAATAAGTTCAAGAAAATATTTCACCTGCTGATAAAAATCCTTTTTATCAAAATTTTCAGTGTTTAAAGATTTTTTTATGGATTCAAAAAATTTATAACAACGCTCCTCGTCAGAAAGTTGTTTTTCCGGATCGCCGTACTCAAAGAGACCATAATTTGATTTGTCTACATTAAGACCGACAAGAACTTTAATTTTTACATTTGGATTGTCTTTTAATCCTTGATATAGCTCCCTAATTCCAGAGAAATAAAAAAAACCAACCAAAAATTTTAATTCGTTGCTTTTATTTATAAGCTCTATCAGACGATTTTTTAAATTCTCTGCGCCACTGTTTGTAATAAAATTGCTCATATTTTTACTTCTTTAAAACATCAAGCGAAACGACCACTGCATCGGCAATACTCCTGCAGGGACAGGTCTCGCAATTAGATGTTCGAGCAGAGTTCCTTCCCGATTCCAACTCATCAAATAACAAGCTCTCATTGAATTTAATATACACGAATGGCTTTTTATTTACAACCAAGACCGCATGCAAACCGCAGAGACATTTGGGGACGGATGGCATAAATGCAAAAACCCGTCATTTGCCAGACATGCCTCTGCGGGCATGCAAATACAGTTGCCTTATGCCCTTCTCCGCCAGCAGATCCAGGAAAGCCCGCTAGCACCCATCGCCGGCTGGGATCACTTCGCCGTTTCTGCCCACGGTTCGTGGAGTGTTGAAAGGCGTCTGGGACAGTAAATCCCGGTCACATTATAAACCCATCATAGCAACATTTTACTATTTTGCAGTTCCCTGTTGCCTTTAACCAAACCATGCCTACTTGATGAAAGTAATGACCGGAAGAGCATAATCAGCACCCTGCCAAGCCTGATTATCTCTGGTATCCCCCTGGTTGTCGCGGCGGTCGATGCCGATGCTGTAGAGTATCTGCTTGGCCTCGTTCCACACATAAGGCTTACCGGAACAGGGGTCCAACAATTCCCGGTAGCTCGTCAAGTCATTGAGCTGCGACTGTATCGGCCGCTCAGGATCGTAGCTGCGGTGCAGGTCGGCGGCGATGTGCAGCATGTCGTGCGCAGTCTTCAGGGCATATGATTTATAAATCACGACAATGAAATTATCCGCGGGAAAGTCATCAAGATCCTTTTTCCCCAATGGGTTTTGCAGCCACCAGAAAGCCCCTTGCGCCTGTTTGGGCAGTTTCTGGATGTCCTCTTTCCAAAGATGAGGCGGAGTTTCCTCGCAGCGGATGATTCCCTCCATATAGCCAATGCGGATATTGCGGGTGCGGTTTTTTTGGAAGAACAATTTGTGTTTGACTATGGAAAACCAATTCGTTGCGGAAAGATCAAGCCAGGGAACCCAGTACGTTTCACAAGTGAATGGAAAGCGGGAGCCGTACTCCTCGTAGGCAAGCGTGGGGGTGCTCTCCAGAATTATCTGAAATACAGCGGGCGGGCAATCTTTCTGGTTCATGATGTTGTTCAGGGCCCAGATGGACATACGGGCCACGGCTTTGGCTATCAGGTTGGTGATCAGTGTGCGACTGTTGGGGGTCACTTTGTTGGCAAAGTGCAGATGGCGCAGCAGATGCGCGGCGGCTTCAGGAGAGTTGCCATTTTGCGCCGCCATGATATCCAGGGCGATTGAGAGCTTGGCCATGTGGAGCCAGGCCAACAAGTTGGGAATAGGAGAATCCATCCTGATCAGAGTGAAATCGTTGAAGCTATCACAGTTGATCAGCTTTTCATAACGGGCGAGCATGAATCCATATTCTTCGCGGGCCTTGGTCAACTGCTCCTGGTACTGACTCAAGGTGGACATCCAATCGACGTCAAATTTCATGGCAGAAAACACTTTCTTCAACTCTTCTGGATATTTATATTTTTTCTTATAGTTTTTTTGTTCGAATTCCTTTATATAGCGGTCATTGTCAAAGGCGGGATCGCTGAGACGGCGGTAAGGAAGACGCACCGCGTCGCTTTCGATATCGACATCCCTGGGCTCGGTTAGTGTCCATAACCGATAAAAACCGTTGGTTTTTTCAAAAACTTCAGGCGCTAGGACTGGCATGGCACCCAGCTCGGATCGATACGGCCGGGCATCGATCTGGTTAAAAGCCAGGTAGCCCACGATCAGGGCCAGCAGCACCAACAATACGCGGATCATGATTTTTTTCATGTTTCCTCCTTTTTCACCATTGTAAGGGGCCGCGAATGAAATGTGGTCTCTGAAGTATCATGATTTTGTCATATAAATGTCACGGCCGCAGCCTGCTGTCAGTCTTCACATGATCAGTTTGTAGCCGGCCCCGTGCACGGTCAGCAAATGTTCGGGCCGGGCCGGATCGAGCTCGATCTTCTGGCGCAGCTTGAGGATGAAATTATCGATGGTTCTGGGTGACGGGTCATATTCGTCGCCCCAGACCCGGTCCATGATCTGATCGCGGCTGACCACTTCCGGGGAATTGGCAGCCAGTAGTTTCAAGATCGCACTTTCCTTGGGCGTCATGTCCAGCGTTTGTTTGCCGCGGCGGATTTCAAAACGGCGGAACAAGACCTCGACGGTACCGATGCGGACGGTCGCCGGGGCATCTTTCTCCAATGCTGTCCTTTTCAGCAGCGCCTGCACCCGGGCAACCAGTTCCTTGATGCTGAATGGTTTGGTCAGGTAATCGTCGGCTCCCAGCTCGAAGCCCAGCAGCTTGTCATTTTCCTGGTCCCGCGCCGTAAGCATGATAATCGGCGTCTTTTCGTCGTGGCGGCGTATCTGTTTGCAGATTTCATAGCCATCAAATCCGGGCAACATGATGTCAAGCACGATCAGGTCGGGGTGCTGCCGGCCATACAATTCGAATCCCATGCGCCCATCACGAGCGCTGATGGTTTCAAAGCCATGAAATTGCAGGGTTTCCGCCAAGCCCTGTTGCAGGGTGTTGTCATCTTCAATGATCAGTATCTTGCTCATGATTGTTTCCTTTTTTTTCCGCTGTGGTGCCCTGCCCCGGCCATGGGCAAATGGATGATGAATCTCGATCCTTGCCCCACTGCGCTTTGCACTTCGATGCGGCCGCCGTGGGCGTCAACGGCATGTTTAACCAGGAACAGCCCCAGGCCGCTCCCCTGGCTGGTACTGGTTTCGTCATTTTCGATCCGGAAAAACTTGGTGAAGATAGCCGCGTGGTGTTCCGGAGCAATACCCAAACCACAATCAGCCACCTCCAGCAACGCCTCGCCGGCGAAGCTGTAAACCTTCAGCTTGATCTCTTTATGATCGGGTGAATAGCTGAGCACATTCTGGATCAGGTTGCCGATCAACAGCCGCAGGGCGCGGGCATCGCCAGCAAACACCGGCATCTCTGCCACGATTTCAGCCCGGCAAATAAAGCCATTTTCTTTAAGGAACGGCAGGGCCTCGGCCCACGCTTGCCTGGCTATTTCCGGCAAAGACGCCGGCTGGAAACGGTAGGTTTTCTGCCCGGCCTCAATGCGTGAGAGATCAAGCAAATTGCCGATCAAATCGTTCATGCGGTCCGCGGCAGCGATAATTCTGCCGGGCTGGGCAGCCCGCTGCTCCTCGCTTTTCAGCCAGTTCAACTGCAGCTGCTCGGCAAGCATACGGATGCGGGCCAGGGGGGTTTTCAGAGTGTGGGCGGCGCTGTCCAGGAAGCGGTTTTTGAGTTCCAGCAATTCCATGTCGCGGCGCAAGGAACGAAAAAACAAGGCCACGACCACAAGCAGGGTTAAAAGCAGTGCAGCGATAAGCACGTAATTGACCAGCAGCTCTCTGCGAATTCGCGCCTCAAGATATCCGGGGCGCGGCGCCTTGACCGCCAGCACGTACCCGGGCAGCAGCTTCTCCAGCGCCAGTTGCGGCAAACTCTCCGCAGTCAAGGCGCTTGCTTTGACCCTGGTTGATAAAACCAGCTCCGGGCTGGCCTCCGGCCAATATTGTTTTTTCAGGGCGGAAAACAGCACCTGTTGAATATGGGCCAGGGTGATTTGAAAACCAAAAAAAGTGTGTTCGGCAGCGGTCTTTTCAAGGGGAAGCGGGGCATAAGCCACCCGCAGCGCGGCCTGTAGGATAAACGCCTGTGAATCTTTCCCCGACGCCGGCTCGGACGACAACAGCGGCAGCTTTCTTTGCAGGCGGCTGTAGAAAAGCTTTTTTTCGTCATTGATCAGGTAAAATTCCTGGATCTGCTGCAATCGTTTGAATTCAATCCCCTGCTTATCGGCGGCCGCCCTTTCCTGATCCAGTTCAGGGAAACGAAAGAAATTCCAGCGCAACGACATTTCCTGGGCCGGGATCCCTGCCAAACGTTCACGCCGCAAAGCTTTGGTCAAGCGCTCCTGCAAGGAAGCGGAACGGGAGATCTGGCGGTTGAGGTAATCGAGAGCCTCGTTTTTATAAAAATCCAGCAGTGGCGATTTACTGGCCGCTTGCAATGCCAGAATGTCTTCGTAGAGTCCCAAATAGCAGTCGGCGGCAGCCTCGCCGGCGCCCATACGGTCATAGGTCAGGGCCAGCAATTGTCGGGCCTGCAACTGCAGATAGCGGTCGTCATCGGCAGCCGCTGTCTGGCCATGGATAACCCCAAGGAGGTACTGGAGTGCCTGTTGATACTTGCCCCATTTAAAGTAGCAACGCCCGATGGCCTGAAAGAACAGTGCTTTTTCACGCCCGGCGCTTGCTTGCTTGGCGCCGGCAAGATATTTTTTAATAGCCGCCAGCCAGTCGCGTTCCTTGAATTCATGGTTTTCCCCTTCCTGGAACCGGCGCTTCAAAGTGCCGGAGCTGAAACTGGAGAAGTCGAACCGGGCCGGCGGGGATATCATCGGCCGGGTGAAAGGAAAAAGATACTCGCGGTTAGCAGTGATGATGAAAGGATAAGTGACGATGGGGTGCGCGGCCAGCAGGTTTTTGAGCCTCTGCTGAATCTGCAAAGGGCGGCCCAGGGCCAGCGGTTCCCTGGTCAGCGAGGTGAAGACAGCCTGGATGGAACGATCCATTGCCTTTTCCAGGCCTACGGCGATGCGCTCCAGTTTACCCTGCCATTGTTCGCGCAATTGGATGGCGCGCGCCTGCTTCTGGCGCGCGACCGACCCGATACCGATGATGCTGATCAGCAGTCCGGGGATGACCAGGCTCAGCCCCAACATTATCATCTTGCCCGGGGCGGAAACCCGCGGTCCCGTTTTCCTCATAATGCGATTGTAGCATGCGGCCCGACCATTGGCCAGCGCTCACTCCCTCCGGACTTATTGCCTC
The DNA here is from genome assembly GCA_018897435.1 of Acidobacteriota bacterium. Classification (GTDB taxonomy): domain Bacteria; phylum Acidobacteriota; class Aminicenantia; order UBA2199; family UBA2199; genus UBA2199. The sequence continues at coordinate 53,004 of JAHIKI010000095.1, forward strand.
GGCGGCGGAGCGGTCAGCTTGGCCAGTAATTCCCCCAGGCCCGGCAGCGGCGGCTTCCTGAAAGTTTTTTGCAGGGACGCCAGGCGTTCGATCGCTTCGCGGGCGTATTCGTTTCGCTGGCGTTGTCGTTTCAGGAAATAACTCCTCCGGTACGGGTCGGAATTCTCTTCGCGGTTCATGGCCGCCAGTTTGGCGTCGAACTCCCCCAGTTCACGGTGGAAGTTTTCTATGGCTGACTGAAAATGCGAGCGGGCTTCGCGGAATTTTTTTTCCTGCCGGGCCGCCTGGCCCAGGAAGTACCAGGCCTCGGCATGCTGCGGCTGTTGTTCCAGCGCTTTGCGGAAATCGAGCGCGGCCCGACCGGGCTGGCCCCGGTCCAAGTACAGCAGCCCCGACAGCATATTCATCTCCGGGGAGTCCGGAATATAAGCGGCAGCCAGTTTGAGATACGAACGGGTTTCTTCCGGCCGATTCCGGTAATAGCAGTTTTTGGCCAGGTAGTAATTGGCCTCGCCGTGATAAAAGGTCTGTTTTTCGATCATCTCGCGCAAGGCCCGGTCGGATTCATCGTAACGCCGTAGTTCGCTCAAACAGATGGCCCGGCCGAATAAAGCTGTTGGTTCCAAGGGATAAATCTCCAGGGTTTGTCGGTAGTGAAGGAGAGCTTGTTCATATTCCTGCAGCGAGTAGCAGAGGGTGGCCATGGCGTTGCGGGCCTTGTACAAGACCGGCATGATCTCCACGGCCCGTTGGTAATCGGCCAACGCCGCCTGGTATTTTTTCCCGGTGTTATGCCAATTCCCGCGCAGCATGACCATTTCAGCGAAGTCGGGAAATGCCTCAAGTTTTTCAGCCATTTCTTGGGGAGTGTTGGAGCGCAAATAAACTGCCAGGTTGGAATTCCCGTGCAAATTGATGAATTCTTTTTCTTCCCCGATGAATTTTTCGGTGGTATCGCGGGTGGTAATGAGGCGGAGGAATTGCAGGTACATATAATAGGACAAAGGCGACTCGGTCTCCCTTAGCAACGGGTATTTTTCCAGTTCGAGCGTTTTATGGACAAAACCGCCTGGATTCAAGGCATGTACATAAAATTTCTTTTGGGCGATTGCCAGGTAGGCGGTGCATGGCGCCGCCGGGACTCGCGGCAGCAATGCTTCCGCCTTTTGCAGCCAGGATTCATCGCGAAAGAACAGCTCCGTTTCCCGCAGGGACAGGAGGATATAGGCGGTGAACAAGCGTTGGCGCAGCTCCGGTTCGTCCCGCTTGTCTAGGGCCTCCTCGTAAAAACCGACCGAGTTTTTCCAGCCGCGCCAATGCATCTTGGCAAACTCAGTATCACCTTGCTGTCGCAGTTGGGAGAACAGTTCTGCTTCGGCATCAAGCTGCGGTTCAGTCCTGGGACCGGTGCAGGATGCCATGAAGCAAAGAACAACAATCCATAGCGGGAAAAATCGTCTGATTAAAGAATTCACATTACCTCCTTGGCCCTTTAGAGACGGATCGCATAGAGATTTTCGATCATCATGATCAATCTCCAAAGAGAGCATGACCGGATCGGGTTCCTCGAAAAATTGCAGATCTTCTCCCTTCCGGCGCTGACCTACCCAATGCAGAATCCCCGCAGCAGCAAGCAGTAGAAAGATCGTTATGATCATTGCGACGGGCCTGGAAAGACAAAACTGCTCAATAAGGTTCACCAGGGTCAAATAGAGCAGTAAAGCAAGCAGGTACGGCCCAGCAAGGGTTTTTAGGTTCGCTTTCCCCGGCAGGTAGGAACAGGCGAAGGGGATCTTGTGGAACTGCAGGAAAAGGGTCTCCATAACAACCAGGGACAAGGCAAAAACGAAAACTGTATGGATAACGGCAAAGTTCCCACCGTCGTTCAGCCAGTGAAAGATTGCCCCGATCATGGCTAGCGGCATCAAGACTCTTATTACGGCCACCTTGATAACCGCGGAGCGGTATACGGCTGGTTTTTTGTTGGCACTGATGCGGAAGATCCAGTGGGCATCGAGCTCCATGGGAATTTCCATTACCACCCACAATCCGACCAGCGCCAAGATAAAGAGCAGATGCAACGGCG
>JAHIKI010000096.1 GCA_018897435.1 Acidobacteriota bacterium
GTTGGACTTTTGTGGGGTATCCCATGCGAACCTCCTTTTCTAGTTTATTAACTAGATTTATTATCGCATAGAAATCTTATTGAAATCAATAGCCCATCTAATCTTTTTTTATTTTTTACTTAGAAAAAGGCCAAACTCGAGAATCCGGTGAAGTAGTTTCACCGGATACGTGATGCGTGATGAGTGATAAGGAACCGCGATAGCAAAAAATTCTTGCAAGAGTCATTCTCTTTCTCATCACTTATCACTGAGTGCAGTAAGTTCGTTCACTCATTACTACCAGCGAACTTCTGGCCTGGGAGATTCGTTCTAAGGGCGAAGAAGGAGGAAACATGGCGGATAGCAAGGATTCGCGGACCAGGATAGCGGCGCTGGCCGGCGGCACCGTACTTGTCCTGCTAGGGCTGCTGTTTTTACTGAACAATTTTTACCGTTTCCTGGACGCGGAACGGATATGGCCGTTGTTTTTTCTGATCCCGGTCATTCCCCTGGCCCTCAACTGGATGGAAAAGGGCAGGGAAGCAGCGGGGGCGGTAATACCGATCACCATCCTGGTCTTTTACTGCGCCTATTTCCTGTGGCTTACCCACACCCATTGGGCGGGGGCCGGTACGACCTGGCCCAACTACCTGATCGGACCGGGATTGGGGTTCCTGTTCCTCTACATCATCGAGCGCAAAAGCGGGTTGCTGGTGCCTGCTTTCATACTGCTCGGCCTGGCCGCGGCTTTTTACAGCGCCCTTTACGGCAACTCTCTGCCTCTGGGAGCGTTCCTGGTCATGGCCGGAGGAATATTAGTGCTCGGGACCATGAAAAAGACAGGTAGTTAGTAGACAGTAGTTAGTAGTAAGTAGCAAGAGAATTCCTGCAGCTCCAAAAAAGATAAGTGCTTTTGAATGCCCTTTCTACTGACTACTGTCTACTAACTTCTGACTACTGATGAAAATAGTGGACAAAAAGATTTTTTTGTATTATACAAGAAGCGAGTTATTTGACAGTTTTGACTGAGTCATGCAGAACGGTTGAGAGTCCGGCTCGATGAACCCGTGCCAACCTGTCCCGCAAAGCGGGAAAAGGTGGCAATGCCATTCACCAAGGAGGTGAAGCCATGACGAAAGTTACCTTTTTTGTAGATTTTCATTGTTTCGAATATCAGGCCAGCCATGGCACTCGGCAACGAATTCACTATTATATGCATTCACAGGTCTATGATTTATTTCCTGTTACTTTAAGCGCTTCAACCCGATGGGAGTATGCTCGCGAAAAAACGGTTTTTTCCAGCGATTTTCTCCCCAGTAGGGTATTTCGTGAATTGAAACTCGCGGTTGAGGAACAACCAGCGTGATGCGAAGCAGCAATAGTTCGAATTATTTGAAATTTTTCATTCTTTTGCCTATTGAATATTAAATGAGTTTGTAAAATCTCATGGAAGCAAAAATTGCGTTTCGAGGCTGGCGGCGTTATAATCTTAGCCGTTGAATAGATCATGATCATCAGGAGGCAGGCATGAAAAAATTCGCCGCATTGGTTTTCCTGGCTGTTTTACTTTTTTCGATTTCTTGCGCTCCCGGCCCAAATAAATTAACCAAGACCCCGGACCTCGAAGGCGAAGTAGCCGGATTCTGGTTAGGCTTGTGGCATGGTCTGATCGCTCCCATTACTTTTATCGTTTCCCTTTTCAGCGACAAGGTCACTCTTTATGAAGTGCACAACAGCGGCGGCTGGTACAATTTCGGTTTCGTGCTGGGCGCCGGACTGTTTTTAAGCGGCGGCATTCTGGGTAGGAAGAAGAAGAAATAGAAGCATAAAAAATCAGAGAATCCGTAGGGGCGAATAAATATTCGCCCATATTATTGGAGAATCCGATGTGGATGTGGGGGGATATCTCCTCTACAACCCCCGGTGCAAAAATATTTTGACCAGGCGCACCATTTCCTTTTTTTCGACCACGCGCAGAATCAGCAGCGAACCAATGAAACCGAGTAGCAGCAGCCCTTTGTAAACAATGGTCAAGCCGCCGTGGTAGTAGCCGTAATAATAAAGAATAGCTACGGCAAAAATCGTGCCCAGGATTTTAAGGAGTTTGCCGTACTCGTAATCGATTTTATAGAACTTTTGCGCAAAAATGAATATGGCGGCCGCCATTACCATGTAGCTGGCCAGCACGGCCAGCGCCGCCCCGACGATGCCCAGCCGCGGGATCAGCAGCAGGTTGACCGCCACGTTGACCACGGCCCCGGCTCCGGTCACCAGCGGGAAATACTTTGTCTTTTCCTCGATATACAGCCCGGCCTGCAGGTTGACGTATATGCCGTTGAACAGGTAGGCCAGCAGGATGATCGGCACCACTACCAGTCCGGGCAAGAAATGCTTTTCGATCAGTGAGCGGCCGGCCGCGATCTCCCAGCGGGCGGCGTTGTCGATGAACAGCGAGATCACCACCCAGAGCAGGCTCGAGGCCAGGACGAATAGGGTCATGATCTTGGCGAACATCTCCTTGGCGTTCTTTTCCCGGGCGTTGTTCAGGAAGAACGGCTGCCAGGCATATTGGAACATGGAAACCACCAGCATCATAAAGATGCCGAGCTTGTGGCCGGTCTGGTACAAGCCGAGGGTGTCGGCGTCGGTCAGGGCCAGGACTATGGGCCGGTCGATGACTTGAACCATGATCGAGGCCAGGCTGGCGGGAAGATAGGGCAGGCCGAAATAGAGCATCCGGCGCAACTGGGCGCCCTCGATCCTGAAGCACAGCCGCCGCCAGATTTCCGGCAGCAGCGCCAGGAAGGAAAAGGCCGAGGCGATGAGGTTGGCGGCGAAAATGGCTTCGATGCCCATGCGGAACTTGATGAAAAACAGCAGGTTGAGCCCCAGGTTAAGCAGGATATTGGCCAGGCGGATGACGGCAAATTTTTTCGCCTTTCTTTCCAGGCGGAGATTGGCGAAGGGGATCAGCGTCAGGGTGTCGAAGAGCAGGATGAAGATGACATAGTAAACCAGTTTGCCGTAAAGGCCGGGGACTGCCATCAGGCTGACGAAGGGCAGGCGCAGCAGGAACAGCACCGCGGTCAGGGCCAGGGTCGACAGGACGACGAACAGGTAGGCGGTGGAGAAGGTCTGCTTTTTTTGCTCGGGGGCGGCCAGGGAGCTGTACTTCATGAAGGCGGCGTCCATGCCGTAAATATAAATGATATTCAAAAATGCCACATAAGCATAGATGTTGGTATAGATCCCCATGTCGCTGCGGCTGATGAAATGGGTATAGAAAGGGACGAGCAGGAAGCCCAGGAAGCGGCCGACGATGGTGGAGATGCCGTAAACGGCCGTATCCTTGCCCAGTTCCTTGATCTTTTTAATCATTGGTATTTGAATTCTTTTTCATCTTTTGCAGCTATCGGCTTTCCATGTCCCCCATTTTACCGGAATCGCCAAAAATTTCAACCGCTAGAAAATGTCTCCCTGCCAGAGTTTGGCGCAGAATTGTTGCCAGGGAATAATTTGGATGCCGTTTTGGAGTTTTCTTGGAAAAGGATCCCGGGAAACAATGAAATACTGGCGGCATTTTGCTTCCTGACTAAACAGATGCAGCCCTTTGGTCTGCTCTCCCGCGTGATCGGAGGACTTGACTTCAATTGCCGCCTCTCCGTCACCAATGATCAGGTCGACTTCAGCGCCACTGGCCGTCCGCCAGAATGACAATTCCAAATTTTTTTGGCTGTAATGGTTGTAAGCCCAACATTCCTGCAGGATGAAATGCTCAAAAGCTCTGCCGTATTCTTTTGTGCCTGGGGTAAGCGAACGGTAGTTCAGGAGGCCGCTGACAATGCCGATATCGAAAAAATAAAACTTGGCTGTATCGATCAGTCGTCGTTTTTTAGATTGTTTCCAGGGGAGTAGCCGTTTGGCGAGCAGTGTGTCTTCAAGGATCTGATAATATTCACGGATAATCTTTGCCGGGGGGGGACTGGGGACGGTGCTTGACTTTGTGACTTTACGCGAAGCGATCGATACGGCTATGGAAAAGACCAGCGCGGGACGTGCCGGATTTCTGTTTCGTTTAGAAAAATCAGAAAATGTATGTCCAATTCTAGACATTTGCCTCTAATGGGCGGCCCCAGGCTTCCTAAGCTCTTTGACGCATTTGACATTTAATTGGAGATAAATTAACATCAATTTGACAAATATTTGGAGATATCATGAAAAGAGATAATTATCAGGATTTGCTGATGTGGAAAAATCAAACCAATAGAAAACCCTTATTAGTCCAGGGAGCTCGCCAGGTTGGCAAAACCTATCTCGTGAAGGAATTTGGCAGGAAAGAATATAAGGATTTCGCCTATTTTAATTTTGAAGAGACACCTCAACTGGCTTCCATATTTGAATCTTCCCTGGAGCCTCAAGTTCTATTGGAGTTATTGAGTGCCTTTTGGGGCCGCAAAATTCAAAAAGGTCACACCCTGATATTTTTTGATGAAATTCAGGAATGCCCTCGAGCCTTAACCAGCTTGAAATATTTTTTCGAGCAAGCTCCTGAATATTCAGTTATTTCTGCCGGGTCGTTATTGGGTGTGGCAATTGGAAAAACATCCAGTTTCCCGGTTGGAAAAGTCAATTTCCTTACCTTATATCCCATGAGCTTTTTTGAATATTTGGCTGCTATGGGCGAGGAGTCCCTGTTGGAACTACTATTAAGAAAAAAGGATTACAACTCTTTGGCGGAAGCATTTCATGACAAGCTATTGAGACATTTAAGGTACTACTTGTATGTCGGCGGTATGCCGGAAGTAGTTGCCGCCTATTCCTCCAGTCGTGATATTGCGGTTGCCCGATCCATACAACGGGAAATATTAAACGCCTTTGAGCGAGATTTCTCCAAGCATGCCTCTGCAGCGGAAGCCATAAAAAACTCTGAGGTCTGGCGGTCCATCCCCAGACAATTGGCTAAGGAAAACAAAAAATTTATTTATGGGGACGTGAAAAAGGGCGCCCGGTCATCTCGTTATGAATCGGCTGCGGAATGGCTTCGCAAAGCTGGTTTGATTCATTTATCCTATCATTTAGAAACGCCCAAACAACCCCTGTCTGGCTACGCCGAAAATGATAAGTTCAAAATATATTTGCTGGATCCGGGTTTATTGGGAGCAATGCTGAATATTCCCTCGCGGATGATTGTTGAAGGAGACAGGCTTTTTTCAGAATATTACGGAGCGTTTGTCGAAAATTATGTAGCCAATGAACTTACGCGCTTGAATTTTGTCGACCGACTTTATTACTGGACCAGCAAAAGTGATGCGGAAGTCGATTTTATTATTTCTCGGTCAGATGGTATTTTTCCTCTGGAGGTAAAAAGTGGACAAAGTCGACATGCCAAAAGCCTCCGGGTGTACTCACAAAAATATTCACCACCCTATATCTATCGAACCTCCACAAGAAATTTTACCAAAGATAATGACTTTATTCATTTACCCCTCTATGCCGTTGCTCTCATTAACAACCTTTAATTTACCGGTCAAGCTCGAATTAAAGGTGTCCTTAAGGATTTAATTTGTTTGTGCTTTCCACAAGGTGGACAAATTATCTCCGTCAGGATAGACGGATAATTTGTGCTGTTTTTTGACAAGTAAGCCAAAATCGGGTATAAAGCGATTTCAGCTCGTCACTATCCTTGAAATATTTTTCAGGGAAAGTTGCAGAAATTTTTTAAATGATTGTTGGGAGGGGAGATGACACAGAGTTTTGCCAGCAATGTGTTCGACCTGGAGAAGATGAAGCAGACCCTGCCGCCGCAGATCTTCAAAAAGTTCATGCGCACCGTGGACCAGAAAAAATCGCTTGATTCCGAAGTGGCCGATTTTTTGGCCCGCGCCATCAAACAATGGGCGAAGCAAATGGGCGTCAGCCATTTCACCCACTGGTTCATGCCCCTGACCGGGCTGACCGCCGGTAAGCAGAATACATTTCTGGAATGGGAGGGCAACCGCAGGATCATTTCCCGTTTTTCCGGGCGCGACCTGATCAAGGGCGAACCCGATGCCTCGTCGTTTCCCCACGGCGGCATGCGCTCGACTTTCGAGGCCCGCGGCTACACGGCCTGGGATCCATGTTCACCGGTCTTCGTGGTCAAAAACCGCAAGAATTGCGTCCTCTTCATCCCTTCGGTCTTTTACGGTTACAATGGTTGTGTTTTGGATAAAAAAACACCGCTGCTGCGGTCGTTGCGGCTGATCAATGATATCTCCTTGAAAATCCTGGCCAAGTTCAACCAGCGGGCCGGCTGGGTGAAAAACATGATCGGCGCCGAACAGGAGTTTTTCCTGGTTCATGAAAAGGACTTCCAGAAACGTCCCGACCTGAAAACCGTCGGCCGGCTGATATTCGGCGCCCGCCCGCCCCGCGGCCAGCAAATGGGCGACCATTATATGGGCGCCATTCCCGAAGCGGTGCTGCACTTCCTTGAAGATGTGGAGCAAGAGGCCTTCAACCTGGGCATTCCGGTTAAAACCCGCCACAACGAGGTGGCTCCCAACCAATTCGAAATTGCTCCGCTTTACGAGGAAGCCAACATCGCCGCCGATCACAACCAGTTGTTAATGGACCTGTTGATCCGTATCGCCCGTAATCATGGCATGGTCTGCCTGCTGCATGAGAAGCCCTTCGCTTTTTTTAATGGCAGCGGCAAACACATTAACTGGTCGTTAATGGATAGTCAGGGACGGAACTTGTTCACTCCCGGCGATAATAAAAATTCACGGTTGGTATTTTTGAGTTTTTTAGCCGGGTTTATCTACGGTTTGAACCGTTATCATGATCTGTTGCAGGCGGTGCTGGCTTCCCCTGGCAACGAGCTGCGTTTGGGCGGCCATGAAGCGCCCCCGGCTATCATTTCCGTCTTTTTGGGCGATGAATTGCAGGGAGTAATCGATGATCCCCGGGCCTTCATTAGCGGAAAATTCCGTAAATCGAAAATGGTGCGCTTCGAAGAGTTCGTACCGCCGATTCTCCATGATCTCTCTGATCGCAATCGTACTTCACCTGTGGCATTTACCGGCAACAAGTTCGAGTTTCGTATGCCCGGATCGTCAGCTTCGCTGGCTTTTCCGATCTCTGTGATCAATCTGCTTGTAGCCGCCGGTTTGACGGAAGTATACAAGATCATTGAGAAGACCCAGGACGAAAAAATGTTGATTCATAAGCTGCAGCATATTATCAGTGAAAATTCAGGTATTATTTATGCCGGAGATAACTATAACGCAAATTGGCACAAGGAAGCCCGCCGGCGGGGATTGTTCATTCCGCTCTCGGTACCTGAGACGGTTGACCGTTTGCGAGAAGAAAAAAACATAAAATTGTTCGAAACATTCGCTATACTTTCGCCTGAGGAGATCAAAGCCCGAACCGATATTAAAATCGAAATTTATGTTAAAACCGTGGAAATGGAGCTGCGTGTCGCCCGCAATCTTTTGCGCGCCTATATTATTCCGGCGGCGCTTAAGAACCAGGCCATGCTTCTCGAAGCTATCCGTCAATTTCCGCGGGAAATTCTGGCCAAGAAGCCGGCCATGCTCAAAAACCAGCTCGCTTTCATTGCCAAGTTTACTGAAAAGATCAACCGGGCAATGGAAATGGTATCTTTGTTGGATGAGGATAATGATAAACTAAAAGAAGGAGATGATCGCACCCGGGCGCAATTTTGCACCAAGTTCATCCGGCCGCACCTGGCCGAAGCGGCTGCCCTGGTGGAAAAGATCGAGGAGCGGGTGGACAGTGACTTCTGGAAACTGCCGCGGATGACCGATATCCTTTTTCGCTGAGTCGGGTTCGCTTTTTTGTGGGTGAACCTCAGTTGCCCAACCACTTGTGCTCGGGCCTGTATTCACTTAAAATGAGGAAATGAAAAAAGCAATCCTCTCCATCCTGATAGTATTGGTTTGTGTTGTTGCGTTTCCTGCCGCTTCGCCAGCAGCTGACAACGAAGGCTGCACTATAGTTGCCGTGGGCAAAAAGGCCTCGGCCGACGGTTCGGTGATCCTTTCTCATACCGACGCCGGTCCCGATTCGCGCGTTTATATCGTGCCGGCCGCCAAACACAAACCGGGCGAGAAAGCCCCGGTGTATTGGGGCATTCAGGACGCCAAACTGCCCTTGCGCGACGATGGCGAAGTGCTCGGTTCCATCCCGCAGGTCAGCGAAACCTATGCCTATATCCACTCAGCCTATCCGCATATGAACGAACACCAACTGGCCATCGCTGAGAGCACGATCAATCAACGCGCCGAGCTGAACGTTACTCGCGAAACTGGCAAGCAAATCATGACCGTGGAACAGGCTGAAATTTTCGCTTTGCAGCGCTGCCGCCGGGCGCGCGCCGCCGTCAAACTCATTGGTTCACTTATGGAGACCTACGGCTTTCTGCCCTCCAGCGGCGATGGTGCCGAGGATCTGGTAATCGGCGATCCTGAAGAAGCTTGGGTGCTGGAAATTTTTGGTGTTGGTCCCGGCTGGACCAGGGAAAGCGGCAAGCCTGGCGCCATCTGGGCAGCGCAGCGTATCGGCGACGACCAGGCCCTGGTCATTCCAAACTGGAGTATCATCAAGGAAATCAACCCAAACGATAAAGATAATTTTATGGTTTCCGCAAACTACCTGCAGGAAGCGATCGACCGCGGTTGGTACAAGCCTGCGGCGGGAAAGCCCTTCATCTGGCAGGAAACCTACGCGCCGCTGCCGGTTGAATTCGCCACCAGCCGTTTCTGGCTTTTTTACACAACTTTCATGCCCAATTTGGCTGCATGGCCCGATAGAAAGCTTAAGCAAAATCCTATGGATACCATCAACCCCTATCATCAGTTCGTCGAGCCGCTCTCCCTATATCCTTTTTCTGCCGCTCCGGAAAAAAAAATTTCCCTGGCCGATGTGATCGCTTTCCAGCGCTCGGTTTTCGCGGGCACGATCTACGATTTCACCGCCCAGCCGCAATGGCTGGTCACCGACGGCAAGGGCGGCTTCAAGGTTAGTCCCCTGGCCACACCGTTTCCGGGCAGCGAATTACGCGCTTTGCTTAAACTCAGCAATCGCCGGCCGGTGGCCCGCCACCGCGGCCATTACGGCATGGTCTGCCAGCTGCGCAGCTGGCTGCCGGATGCCATCGGCGGCCTCTACTGGGTTTATCAGGATAATCCCTACATCAGTCCCTATGTGCCCATCTATGCCGGCTGCAGCGACACGTCTCCCAGCTACCAGAACTATGATCCGGAAAAATACAGCGACGCTTCGGCGCGTTGGACCATCGATTTTGTCGATAATCTCTGCAATCTGCGTTTCCAGGATGCGGTCAAGGAAGTCGTGGCCCGGCGTCAGCCCTTCGAAGATAAAATCTTTGCCGATCAGGAAAAGGTGGAAAAGGAAGCCCTGCGTCTTTACACTGTCAATCCTAAAAAGGCCAAAGCTTATCTGACCGCTTACTGCCGGGGAGTGATGGAAAAAGTGCCGCCGCTATATCTGGAAATCCGCAACCGCCTGATCACCCTGTTCACCAATAATCGCGAGTGATCATTTCAGAGGAATTGCATCTTTTCCGGGTTTAGGAGCGTCTTATTTTTATGCGTTTTGCTGCAGCAAATATTTGTGAGAAATGCGGGCTAAGAAGATCCGTTCTCCGCAGGGGCGATAAAGCGCCTGTCAATACTGGTCCAGGTGATTGAATTCAGCGTTTTCCAGCCACGTTTGCGGCCGGGATACGAATTGGATAAGATGGTCCAGCAGGAATTCATGCCGTTTTTCCTCTTCGGCGATTAAAAAAAACATTTTCTGGGTGGCGGGGTCGGTATGTGCCCTGGCTTTTTCCATGTAAAAATTGAAGCTCCTGGTTTCGATCTCGCGGGCTTTCTTGTATAGGTCGATCTGGTTTACAGGAATATCGTCCCAGTTTTTATCCTCGTGCAACTGCTGAAAAATATTCTTGCTCCCGCTCAGAATAGGTGTGGATAGCAATTCTACTTTGATTGAATCCTTTAGTTTTTGCAGAACCTGGAAATGCTTGACCTCGTCTTCGGCCAGCATGCCCAGAATATTTTTCAAACCGCTATTGTTCGTTTTTTCTGCCAGCTGCCGGTAGTATTTTTCTCCGTCCTTTTCCATTTCCATTGCCAAATCAAAAACGTTCATGGCTGCCTCCAAGCCACATTTTATTAAATTGTCGATAAGTAGTCAAATTTTTAATTTGAAAAGCAAACAATCTTCTTCCTACTGGCTACTTTTTTTAAGCCGTCAACCGTCCACCGTATGCCGTGAACCTATTTCTTTTCTTCGGGCAATAAACCGCGGCTCCTGAGCAAAGGTTCGATTTTCGGTTCGGCGCCGCGAAAGCGTTTGTAAAGGGTTAGCGCGTCTTCGGTTCCCAGTTTGGCCAGCAAGTTGTCGCGGAAAGACTTTGCCGTGGCCCGGTCGAAGATGCCCTTTTCCTTGAAGGCCTCGTAGGCGTCCTTGTCCAGAACCCCGGACCAGATGTAGCTGTAATAGCCGGCCGAATAGCCGGAGATCATGTGGTTGAAGTAGGTGGTGCGGTAGCGCGGGACGATGGCCGGGATCAAGTTAAGGGCAGCCATATTGTCGGCTTCGAACTTGCGTACGTCGATGTTCTCGCTGCCGGTCAAGGTGTGCCAGGCCATGTCCAAAAATGATGCGGCCAGGTATTCCACGGTTTCGAATCCCTGGTTGAAGAGGCTGCTCGCTTTCAGCTTTTCCACCAGCGCTGCCGGGATCACTTCGCCGGTCTTATAATGGCGGGCGTACAGGTTCAGCATTTCGGGCTCCAGCGCCCAGTTCTCCATTATCTGCGAAGGAAGTTCCACGGCGTCGCGGGGCACGCTGCGGTCGCGGTAGACGCCGTCCGAAAACAGCGTGTTCAGCGAATGGCCGAATTCGTGGAAGAAGGTGTTGACCTCGTCGATGCTCAGCAGGGACGGCGCGCCGGCGGCGGGGCGAGTGAAGTTGCAGACCAGGGTGGAGATGGGAGCTACTCGCTTGCCCTTTTCATAATAGGCGCGCCGGAAACCGCCCGACCAGGCTCCGCCGCGCTTGCCGGGACGGGGGTGGAAGTCCATGTACAGCAGGCCGACGTGGCTGCCGGCGGATTCCCTGACCTCGTAGACCTGAACTTCGGAATGGTAGATGGGCAGGTTGTCGAGCTTGATGAACTGCAGGCCGTACAGCTTTTCACACAGGGTAAATATTCCTTTCTTGACATTCTCCAGCGCGAAATAGGGGCGCAGCGCTGAATCGTCAAAGGCATATTTTTCCTGGCGCAGTTTTTCAGCGTAGTGCCACCAGTCCCAGGAAGCAAGCTGGAATTCGCCTTTTTCGCGGTCGATGATGGCTTGCATTTCACTGGCTTCATTTTGAGAGCGTGCCAGCGCCGGTGTCCACAGCCGCTTCAGAAAGGCCATTATCGTGTCCGGATCCTTGGCCATGCGTTCTTCCAGTACAAAATGGGCGTGGGTCGGGTAGCCGAGCAACTTGGCCCGTTCGGCGCGCAGCAGGACGATCTTTTTGACGATCTCCTTGTTGTCGTTGGCGTTGTCGCGGTCGCCGCGCATAAAATAGGCCCGGTGCAGCTGCTCGCGCAGGTCGCGGCGGGTCGAATACTGCAGGAAGGGGGTCATGGACGGAACCTGGACCGTAAAAGCCCATTTACCGGCCAATTCAAGCTGCTTGGCCGTTTCGGCGCCCATGGCGCGCACCGTTTCAGGAAGGCCGACCAGGTTTTCGGGGCTGTCGATAACGATGCGCGAGGAATTGGTTTCGGCCAGCAGATTTTCGCCGAATTTCAACCCCAGCAGGGAGAGTTCGCGGTTGAGCTCGCGCAAGCGGTCTTTTTGGGCCGGGTCCAGCAGCGCGCCGCTGCGGATGAAGCCTTTGTAGGTGTTTTCCAGCAGAAAATCCTCTTCAGGGCTCAGGGTCAGGTTCTGGCGCTGGCCGTAGACGGCCTTGACCCGGGCGAAAAGTTTTTCGTTCAGGTTGATGTTGTCGGCGTGGGCCGAAAGCAGCGGCGACACGTCGCGGGCCAGGGCCTGCATGTCGGCGTTGGTATCGGCGCTCAGCAGCGAATAGAACACGGCGCCGACGTCGTTGAGGAAAATGCCGCTGTGGTCCATGGCGGCGATGGTGTTGGCAAAGGTAGGCGCTTGCACATTGGCGGCGATGGCGTCGATCTCGGCTTGCTCTCTTTTTATGCCTTCCTGAAAGGCGGGCAGGTAATGTGCGATAACAATTTTGTCGAAAGGCGGCGCCTGGAACGGCGTAGTGCGCGCCTGGAAAAACGGATTGTCATTCTGCGCCTCCTGGGCCGCGATCGGCTGCAGCAAAGTCAGCCCAAGGGCCAGAAAGGCAATGATTTTCAATACGGATTTTTGTTTCATGGCGAATCTCCTTAAAAAAAATTCTGAAGTATTTATATATACTCAAGGTAAAATGTTGTCAATATTTTGCACAAATGTCGGAAAAAAATGGAAAGTAAGCGATTTCAGGCCCAGGGCATTTAGGGCAGATCGCGTTTCCTTGTAAAATCAGAGCAATTTTTAGAATGAATTGAAATTGATAAATTGTTTTTTGCAATGCCTCGGCAGGCAGGTTAAAATAGTTTCGAGAAAAATGACAGTATTTAACCTGGAAGATAAAGGTGATTTCCCGCCGGCGCAGTTAGCCGGGCGCGACGGCCTTCTGGCGTTCGGTGGTGAACTGTCACCGAAAATGCTGCTGCGCGCCTACGGCCGCGGCATCTTTCCCTGGTACGGCCAAGGCGAGCCCATACTGTGGTGGTCGCCCGATCCGCGTTTTGTCCTGTTCCCGGCCGAATTCCATGCCGGTAGAAGCCTGAAAAAAATATTGCAGCGCGGCGTTTTTACCTTCACGTTCGACCGCGCTTTCGGCGCGGTCGTCAGCGGCTGTGCGTTG
Source organism: Acidobacteriota bacterium (assembly GCA_018897435.1). Taxonomy (GTDB): domain Bacteria; phylum Acidobacteriota; class Aminicenantia; order UBA2199; family UBA2199; genus UBA2199. The sequence continues at coordinate 12,949 of JAHIKI010000096.1, forward strand.
CCGCGCCCGGACCAGGAAGGAACCTGGATCACGGCGGCCATGCGCGAAGCCTATGTTGCCCTGCACCGCTTCGGCTACGCCCATTCCCTTGAGGCCTGGAAAGACGGCAAGCTGGCCGGCGGCATCTACGGGATCTCCCTGGGAAGGTGTTTTTTTGCCGAATCCATGTTCCACCTGGCCGACAATGCTTCGAAAGTCGCCCTGGCAGTCCTGGCCGAGGCGCTGCGAAAAATGGACTTCGCCTTTATAGACTGCCAGATCGCTTCACCGCACCTGGCCGGCTGGGGGGCCAGGCCCATCACCAGACGCCGTTACCTTGAATTGCTGCGCGCCGGCCTGAGTCCGCATACCCGGCGCGGAGACTGGGGAGACATCCTGCCCCCGCTTTGATGCCATGGGCCCGCTGCGCGGGACGAAATTCTAGAAGCGGGGACGTTGCCGCAGTCGTTTTCCTGAGGCGTCATTGTCCGCGCCGTTTTTTTATGCTATCTTAAGCAGCGGAACAGAAACCAATGAGAAAACTGAAGGATCGGCTGCACGATCTTGATAAAAACCATATCCAGGAAAAATGGCAGCGCCTGGATAACGATGGTGAGCTCTCCACCAGGGAAAAACTTGAGAAACTGGTGCGCCACAACCTGAAGCAAAAAGACAAGCCGGTTTCAGCTCCCCAGGCCCGGATGGAGCCAGCTGCTGCTGCCGAGCCTTTCCTGGTCAAGGATTTTTACTATGCCCTGGACGGCCGCTATGGCAAAGTGCGCCTTGGTGACTGGCTGGCCCTGGCGCCCGGGTCGTTGGCCATCATTGCCGGCAGCGAGGTATTTGCCGCGGTCGATCCGCGCCGGGTCGTTTTTTTTGACAGCGAAACCACCGGGCTGGCTGGCGGCACCGGCACGATTCCGTTCATGCTGGGTTTTGGTTTTTTCAGCGAACAGAGCTTTCAGGTGAAGATCTTCATGCTCCAGGACCTGGACCGGGAAGGCGACTTCCTGCTGGCTGTTGCGGAATTCCTGCGCCAGGGGGAATTCTCCGCGGCCGTGACCTATAACGGCAAGGCCTTCGACTTTCCTCTGCTGGAGACCCGCTATATTCTGCAGCGCCAGCGTTTCCCCCTGCTGGACCTGCCGCATCTGGATTTTCTATTTCCGGCCCGCACTATCTGGAAAAACACCTATGATTCGCGCAAATTGGGCTACCTGGGCGAGATGCTGCTGGGCCTTTCCCGCAGTGATGACATCGAAGCCAGTTCGATCCCCGCCCTTTATTTCAGTTTCCTGCGCAGCCAGGCCTTCTCGCTGATCGAACCGGTCATGGAACACAACGCCATGGATTTGGTCGGACTGGCGGCCGTGGTGCTGCTCGGCCTGCGCTATCTGGAGGACTATTCCCTGACCGCTGACGGCGGGGAAATCCTCGGCCTGGGCATGCTCTGTGAAAGGGCCGGCCTGCTGGAAAAAGCCGAGGCTTTCTACCAGATCGCCAAAGATGTCAGCGCCGGCTCCGAAGTGCAGACAAAGGTGCTGCGGCGCCTCTCCGTCCTGATGAAAAAGAAAAAGCTCTACAGTGAGGCACTCGAACTCTGGCAAGCTCTCAGTGCCGGCAACGATCTCGGCGCCATGCGCGAGATATCGATCCATTACGAGCATCGCGAACAAAACTATGCCCAGGCGGTCACTTTCGTGGAAAAAGCCCTGAACGGTGCCCAGCTGAGCCCGGGCCAACAGCAGGAACTGGAAAAGCGGCTGGAGCGGTTGCGGAAAAAGATCGCCAAGCTGGAAGAGAAAAACGAAATAACTTGAACGCCATCAGACATTATCTTTTTAAATTGCGCTGGGGGAAAGAGCTAAAAAAACGTCGGCTGGTGCGAGATATCTGGCGCGGCAAAGTTGGCAATGAGCAGGACATGGATCTGATTTCTTCGTTCTATCGGTTGAATCCGACGAGTGATGATCTGGTCGATGAGAGCACCTGGACAGACCTTGAGATGGACCGATTATTCTCGCGCATGAACCGTACAATCACCTTGCCCGGATCCCAGTTCCTTTACCGCCAATTCAGAACAGTCCGAAACAATAGTAAAGAGTACGATCACTTGCATGACCTGATAAACAACTTGATAAATGACAGGCGCTTTCGTGAGCGCCTGCAAATGACGCTGCTCCCCTTACGTAAACTTGATGCCGATTTATCAGCGCTTTTTGCCGGTGCCTGGGAAAAATTACCCCGTTTCGCACGATGGATGCCTCTTTATCCATGGCTTTTCGTTGGAATAGTACTGGCGGCGGCTCTCTTTCAGCCTATGCTTTGGTTCCTGGTGGCGGCCATGATGGCCCTTTCCTGGGTTATGCGCCTTTCACTGTTTGCCCGGATCAGTTGCAAAATGCCGGATTGCATCCAGTTGGTTCGGCTGCTGAATCTCAGCAACCAATTGGCAAAATGGGAGTATCCCGCCATCCGTGAAGAGTTGCAAAAATGCAGGGCGCATCGAAAAGTAGCTAAAATGACTGTTAAAAAACTGTTCTGGATGACCGTGGATGCAAGCGATTATGATGAAATGAGTTCATTGGTTATCCGCTACATTCAGTCCTTTCTGATGACTGATATCATTGCTTATTTTCGCCTGATCAGCTTTGCCGGGCGCTACGCTGCCGTCTGGCGGGAGCTCTTTGATACGGTGGCTTACCTTGATTCCGCCCTGGCAATAGCTGCCTTCAAAGAATCGTGTCCCATCATGACGAGAGTGGAATGGCTGAATAAGCCGATGATCGAAGCCAAGGGACTTTATCATCCGCTCATTGACCATGCCGTGGCGAATGATCTTGCACTTGCACATCGCTCCCTGTTGATCACTGGATCGAACATGTCGGGAAAGACCACCTTCATCAAAACGGTCGGTGTTAATCTAATTTTAGCGAGGGCCTTCGGCCTTGCCTGTGCTGTTCGCTTTGGGGCGGCCCCCTTTACCCTTGTTTCAGCAATCAATACGGACGAGTCCCTGAATGAGGCTAAGAGTTACTATTATCGAGAAATCGAGCGTGTTCTGATACTGATCAATCAAGACTCCGCTAAGGGGCCCTACCTGTTTTTAATTGATGAACTCTTTCGCGGCACCAATACCGCCGAACGTCTGGCCGCGGCGAGCGCTGTTCTGGAAAACTTGTCTAAAAAGGGCATGGTAATGGTGACCACCCATGATGTCGAACTGGAGTCGCGGCTGTGCAAGGATTTTGTCATGGTCCATTTCCGGGAGGAGATCAAAGACGGAGTCCATTTTTTCGATTACCGCATTCATCAAGGGCCATGCCGATCCCGGAACGCGATCAGACTGCTGCAACTGATCGGTTATCCGCCGCAGCTGGTCCAGCGGGCAATGGAGCTTCTAGGGATGAGGGACGTATAACCATACGCCCAACATGGTCGAATTGGCCGAGCCCAAACCGGGCGAAAGATTTATCGTCTCTACGGATTATGGATATTAGCGAACATGAGGGAGAATACGAATGATTTCTGACATCCATAGACGCCGGTCCATCCGCCTCAAAGGGTGGGATTATGGTTCTCTTGGGTATTATTTTGTCACCATTTGCACCCAGAACCGGGAATACCTGTTCGGGGATATTACAAATGGAAACATAGCATTGAATGATGTCGGACATATTGTTGAAAAATGCTGGCAGGATATTCCCGCACATTTTCCCCATGCGGATCTTGATGAATTCATTGTCATGCCCAATCATTTTCATGGCATCATCGTGATTGAGGGTTCTGTAGGGGCGTATAAACATACGCCCGTAAGATCGCATCGATTGCCTTTTCCAGGGCGAATATTTATTCGCCCCCTCGAGTTTGGCCTTTTTTCAGGAAGATTTATGTTGTTAGGCAACGGGAACCCCTAGTGTTGAGCGTATAACACAGCAGTCTGCATGTTTGGGTACCAGTTTCTGTGACTTCGTTTTGTAATATTGGAATCAACGAA
>JAHIKI010000097.1 GCA_018897435.1 Acidobacteriota bacterium
TCGCTCCTCGGAGCGCTGGCGGAACAGGCAAAGGGAGCTGAAACAAAAATCCTCTTTGCCCGATGTCCGGCATCAAATCGCTTTGTACCTGATGAGGATGTTGATCTAATCATAATCAATTATATGTCGGAGTAGAATTAGAAGGTAAAAGGAAAAAGGTAATAGTTGGAGAATAAATTCCAAATCCCAAGTTCCAATGTCCTAAACAATAGCCCTTTTTAAGTTTCTTCTCTTCGTTTTGGTCATTTGGTCATTGGATTTTGGTGCTTGTTTGTTATTTGGTGCTTCAGTTTTATATTGCTATTTTCGATGAACGACGAACGATCAACGATTCACGATTCTCCCCACTGCGCGGTCGACGGCCCAGCTGACCAACAAAAGGAACAGGAAGCCGAATGTAAAAAGGCTGACCGTGTATTCGACGCTGGAAAAATTACTGGTGTTGATGGCGATGCAAGCGACACAGGGGATCAATAAATTATCGCTCAAGCGGCGATAGATCAGCAGACACAGATCGAGGAGCCAGAGGCCAATTAAACAAGGAATAAAGGCCATCAGCCCGAAATAGCTGTAGTAAGCATATACATAAGATGTATTTGCCCAAGAAGTTGTTCGCGGATCTCCGGTGTACATTTTTGCCATGAAATTGGGAACATTCAGCGCTTTGATCCCCTTAAGTGCCGCGATCTTGGGGATGGCCTGGATGCCCAAAAAGCCATACGTTTGGGCATAATGAACATGCATTAGCCCAGTGTTCATGGGTATGATCACTACTCTCTCAAGAATAACACCGCGCAAATAAACAGAGAAATCTTTAATCGTCACCGTTTTTCCTTCACGCAAAAGGCTCAGCAGGGTCGGAAAAGCCAAGATCAGCAGCACAATCACGATAAGATGAACCGGCTTCACGGAGAATCCCCGACGCAAAAGCAGGGCAAAAATGACGACCATCACGATGGCGGCCGAATAGGACCTGGCCCCGGAGATGCTGGCTCCCAGCAGAATCACGGATAGGCAGGCCAGGCAGAACAATGCCCAGAGCCAATTTCGCCTCTGCCAATGAACCAGCATGACCTGTACCGCCAATACCGCCAGCAGGGGGGCAAAAACGGCCATTACGATATTATGACCATAGCGCAAAAACGCATTGTCCAAGAACTTCACCGACATATCGCGGGCCAGGCCCGACTCCAGGGGGGAAGAGAATATCGTGTACAATCCGGTGGAGCGGAACTGGACGTGACTGAGGTAGATGGCGATAAAGCCGGCAAAGCAAACAGCCAGGATGGCCCAGGCCCATGTTTTCCTTGCCGGATCGACGGGGTTGTCCGCCGTGATTCGTCCCCACAAATGGCGGGCGGTGCCCCTGGCGGTGAAGAGGGAGACAATCAGCCCAATTAAAGGGAACCCCTGGGAAAGGAGGACGAAGATCCATGGCTGCGGCAGGGCCGACTCGATGCGCCCGGCATCGATCGCGCTCCCCCACTGGCACATCACATGAAAAAACAGGACCACCATGATGCTAGGCTTGAGCAGCAATGATCGATCCCGCCATATCGCTGCGATTAAAATCATGCAGGTTATGATGACCAGGAGCCAATTCACCACAACAAAAAAACTCAATTTCCCGGTAGTGGCACTGCTTCCGAGCCCCTCCTTCCATTCGTGGCTTACATATATTCCATTCCTGTTCTTCACTACAAGCCTAATGATGCCGGCAGCGATATCCAAGCCATCCTTCAAGGGAATTCTGGCGTTGAAACCGGAGGCATTGTACAGCGGGTTGTTGAAGCCAGTCCCCACATCCGTACGCTCCAGTGACATCGTCGAGTAATGCACGACCGAGCCATCCGGATTTCCAATCTGAACATAGACCTTCTGGCCCCTGGTCTCCTGGTCCTTGACATACACCCAGCCGGCTAGGTAATGATAACTGCGATTGTTTTCTTTACGCTCTACGTTCGCATCCAAATAAAAAATGACCAGCCGTGATACCGGTACTGATGGCGTAATCTCAACACGAGAACTGATCCCGGACCTCCATATCCGGCTTTTGTATATCCCACTCTTGTTCTTTACCACGAACCGGATCGTACATGTGTCGACATCCAATCCATCCTTCAGGGGAATTTTAGCGTAAAAACCGGAATGATTATAAAATGGGTTTTTATAGGCGGGCCCTACTTCAGGCCGCTCATACGACCAAGCCGAGTAGTGCAAGACCGTGCCGTCCGGCTTTTCAAATTGCACATAAACCTTCTGGCCTCTTGTGTCCTGGTTCTCAACAAAAACCCAGCCGATCAGATTATGATAACTTTTTTTGCCTTCTTTCCGCTCCTTATTAACATCTACATTTACTTTAACTGCTCGCGACTCATGTTCCTCCAGCATGATCTCTGCACGGGAACTGATCCCAAACTTCCATGCCCGGCTTTTATATATCCCGTTCCTGTTCTTTACAACGAAGCGGATCGTGCACACGTCGATATCCAATCCATCCTTCAGGGGAATTTTAGCGTAAAAACCGGAATGATTATAAAATGGGTTTTTATAGGCGGGCCCTACTTCAGGCCGCTCCATCGGTATGGTTGAGTAATGCACAACTTTGCCGTCTGGTTTTTCTAGCTGAACATAGACCTTTTGGCCCCTGGTCTCCTGATCCTTGACAAAAACCCAGCCGATCAGGTTATGATAACTTTTTTTGCCCTCTTTCCGCTCCTCGTTCACATCCACATTGACTTTAACTGTGCGAGATTCTTGGGCAGGAGACGTGATCGCTGCAACGATGCTAAAGGGAAAGGTTGTTTTTTTGTCGCCGACAGCTGGCTCCGGTTCACGCGCAAACATTGCACTATCCGGGAAATGCACGGCCAGAATACTAAGGACAATCAGCGAAACGCTGCAGAAAACATTATGTTTGTACAACTCCCTTGAACCTCGTATCATAAATTACTTGTCTCCGTCCATACGAAATCGATACTGCTCTATCGCCTGTAAATTTGACAAGGATATGGTCCAATAGAGACCAAGATATTTTCTCCCAAAGGATACCATCGAGCAGCATGTTAGCTCTGCTGTTATGCAATTGGTAAGGTCAAGCCTCATGCCGCCGCACCCGCGAAGCCAATATCCAGCTCGCTCCTAAAACTAGGCCCATCCAAGCCATTTCAGCAACCCAGCCCAGGGGATAGAGGAGAAGCGCGCCTCCGGCCACTCCCAGCTGGATGATGCCGTAGAGCAGCGATACTTTCCAGTGGGTTACCCCCATCTGGTTGACCAGGATCTGGTAGATATGGCGCCGGTGAGGGCGAATCAAGGAATCCCCATCCCGCAGGCGGGGAATGAGGGTGACCAGCTCGTCGGCGTAAAAGGGAAATAGAAATGCGGCGAACATAAGGAGATCAGACAAAGTCCTGGACCAGGCCAGTACAAAGACGGCGAAGACGAAGCCGAGCAGGATGCTGCCGACGTCGCCCATAAAAACCCTGGCTTTGGGAAAGTTCCAGGGGAGAAACCCGGCACAGGAAGCGGCCAGTGTGGCGGCGACCAGTACCCAGGCATGAGATTCGCCCCTCATCCAGCCGGTCCCTGCCAGCAAGGCGAAGGCGACGATGCCGGTAATCCCTGCTATGCCATTTATGCCGTCCATAAAGTTGAAGATGTTGGCCGTGGCGACAACGAAAAACGACGCCCCGAGGAGCCACAGGGCGAGACCCGAAGATTTCCAAAAGATCCCAGCGGGGAAGAGTTTCGCAATCCCCCAACAAGCGATGCCGGCGGCAGCAAACTGCAAGCCCAACCTGAGCTTGGCGGAGAGCTCCATCCGGTCTCCGACCAGGCTGGCCAGGGACAGCCCCGCAACGGGCAGCCAGACCAAAACGGGCAGGCCGATCCAAATAGCTGCCACACAAAATGCAGCCAAGATCCCGATCCCACCGCCCTTGGGGGTTGGCCGATAATGAGAACTTCGCTCACTCGGCCGGTCCACTAATCCGAAGCGCACCCCGAACCGGCCAGCCGTAAATGCACCCGCGCCACCTAGGGCCGCGGCAAGCAAGATGTGGATCAGTCCTTTCATTAATCTATTTATTGCTGTTCCTGGAACCAGGCTACTTCTCGGCGCAGCCCTTCTTTCAAGCTTACTTTGGGTTGGAAATTGAACGTCTGGGAAAACTTGGTACCATCGTACACATCATCGGTCAACCATTTTTTTGCCATGGCTCCCAAGGTTTGCAAGCGACTTACAGGCAAAACGGACAACAGATTGGACATTCCTTGTACCACGGAAGCTGGAATTGAGAATGAAGGGATCTTTTTGCCCAATCCTTTAGCCAAGCCTTCTACTACTTCATACATGGTACACGGTAGAACTGAAACATTGAAAATGTTCACTCCTTTTGCAGGGGCTTGAAAAACCTTCAGACACGCCCTGGCCGCGTCATCACGATACAGCAGGCTTTTGCAATTCGAGCCATCCCCGATCCATAGAAAGCGCCCGCGGTCGATCGTTCGCATCAATCTCGCCACATTTCCCGGGTCTCCTTCCCCGTACAGCGTAGCCAGACGCAAAATGGTAAGCGCCATGCCTGAATCCCTGGAGATTTCGATCGCTCGCTGTTCAGCCTGATATTTGCTTTGCGCATAGGACCCTTGCGGGTCGCAGCCGGAGTCTTCCGCACCGCCGTTCCGGCTGCCGCCGTAGACTGAAACAGAGCTAATCAAGACGAAATGGCGTACGCCGGCATTTGCAGCGGCCTGGACCATGTTTGCAGTTCCGATTTCATTAATTTCCTTGAAGGGGGCGCGTACCGCTTTGCTCTTGTCAAAGATATGCGCCAAGCCAGCGGCATGAATGACGCAATCCACCTCCTGAACTACGGACAAGAGACTTGTCGGTTCAAGAATATCGGCGTGACGGTAATCTATTTCTGGAAAAACAGATGCCGCCTGCATGTCAGTAGCGCGGATCTGCAGAAGGGCAGCCGCCATCTGCCGGACAATCTCACGACCCAGAAAGCCATTTGCACCGGTGACCAGAAGTTTCATCTTTGGCAACAAACTTGAAGTATTAGGCGCCAAGTTTTCCCAGATTCTTGAACAATTCATGATAGGCCGCAATCACACATTCATATGAGTATTTCATTTCAACGGCACGGCGGGCCCGAATGCCCTTTGCCGCCAACTGCACCGAATCAGCACGGGCTTCCTGGATCGCAGCGTTAAATCGATTAATATCTCCAGGTGGAACTACCCAACCGATTTGCTCTTCTTTGATGACCAAAGCGAGTTCGGAATTTTCCTCCGCAACGGCAATAATTGGCTTCCCGGCCGCCATAATATTATACATTCGGCTTGGAACGGAAATGCCAGCCATATCCGCGACAAATGAGATCACAGCTACGTCACAGGCATTGAGTGAATCATTCAATTTATCCCGGGGCACTCTCGGCAAAAGAGAAATATTATTCAGCCCTTCTTTTTGAATCGCCTGCTCAAGCAAGTTTCGCTTGGCTCCAGAACCTATTATCAGAAAATGAATGGGCTCAGCTTTCAGACGCAGGGCAGTCGTCAGCAAATCTTCCAGACCATGGGTGCGCCCGATATTTCCGGAATACTGAATTACAAATTGACCGTCCAGCTTAATAGTCAGAAGTTGATTGTTTTTTTCTCTCGGAATCGGTTTGACAACGTTGATATCCCCCCAATTCGGGATAATTACCACCCGAGATTCGGAGTGGGCAAGCTTTTCACACACAAGTTGCCTCATATCACGCCCAAGCACGATAATACATTCAACACCCAAGTAAAGCTTTCGTATCAGGTAGTTTACAAACTTGGCTGAATATGAATCGGCTTTGATCATTCCGGTAACGACCATTACTTCGGGATAAACATCGTGGATGATAAGCAGGCATTTTGCTGAACGCAATCTGCATGCCAGTGCAATAAAAAAAGGCAACAATGGAGGATTGGTAACCATTAAAACGTGATCATTACGATTAATACAACGTAAAGCATTCAAAAATAGAGAAAAACTGATGGTCATCAGATTGATGAGCCTGAAAACAATGATATTTTTATCAAGCGTTGAGCCAAAACAGCGTTTGATACTTACGCCATTGCGCTGTTCTTTAGCGGGTGCACGCACGCCCCGCTGGGAGTAGGTGGGCTGACTACACAATACGTTTACGTCATGGCACCGCGCCAACCCCTCCGCAATGCCGGTTATAAAATAGCCGGTGGAGGTTTCTTCTGGATAATAAAGTTCGGAAACAACCCAGATACGTTTTTTCATATCAGTTTAATGCCGACGCAAAGACCAAAGGGACAAACAATTAACTAAGCTATATGTCTGAAATTGCAACAGCAATCATAATCGATTTTTTTCATGCTCATTACGGTACAATTCCACCATCCGCTTCAGCCCTTCTTCGAACCCCATCTTTGCCCTGAATCCAAACTCCTTTTCCGCCCTGCTTATATCAAGGCGCCGGCGGGGCTGGCCGTTGGGCTGGGTAGTATCCCAGCGGATCTCGCCACTAAACCCCACATGGCGGGCAATGGTGGTTGTCAAATCCTTGATGCTGATCTCCATCCCAGAGCCCAGGTTCACGGGCTCGGGTTTATCGTAGTGCTCGGCGGCCAAGAGAATTCCCTCTGCGGCGTCGTCCACATACAAAAACTCACGCGTGGGGGAGCCGTCTCCCCAGGCAATCACATGGTCCGTTTCCGATTTCTTAGCCTCCACGAATTTCTTGATTAACGCCGGGATGACGTGACTGCTGGCCGGGTTAAAGTTGTCACCGGGACCGAACAGGTTGACGGGCAGCAGGTAGATAGAATTCCAGCCATACTGCTGGCGGTATGCTTGTGACTGCACAAGCAGCATCTTCTTGGCCAGTCCGTATGGCGCGTTGGTCTCCTCTGGATAGCCATTCCAAAGCTCCTCTTCTTTGAATGGCACCGGGGTGAACTTGGGATAAGCGCAAATGGTGCCGATGGCCACGAACTTCTTCACCCCCGCCTTCCAGCTCTCATGAATAAGTTGCACGCCCATCATCAGATTCTGATAAAAAAACTCGGCTGGCCGCTCCCGGTTGGCGCCGATTCCACCCACGTTAGCGGCCAGGTGAATCACAAGGTTTGGCCTGAACTCAAAATGCCGATGAATCACTGCTGGGTCCACAAGGTCGCCATGCTCAATTCCAGTTGCCAAGATCTCCTGACAACCACGCTCACGAAGCTTTTTTGTTATCACACTCCCTAAAAAGCCAGTACCGCCAGTCACCCAAACGCGTTGATTTTTCCAATAGCTCATAGTTGTCTCCTTTTCTCATAAACCTGAGTATAGACGGATAGCGTTTCTCGTGCCGTCTGTTCCCATGAAAACCGCTTAACATTGACCAGTCCCCTTTGGCGCAACCCGGTACGCAGCTCAGAATCGCGCGCCACTCGGGCAATTTTATCGGCCATATCCTCGACTGAATACGGATCAAAATAGGTTGCCCCTTCGCCAGCCACTTCCGGCAAAGAACCAGCCGTGGAACATACCACGGGGACACCCGCCTGCTGAGCTTCCAACACGGGTAGGCCAAAACCCTCGTGCAAAGAAGGCAAAATAAATATCTCGGCGGCGCTTAGCAGCGGCAGGACATGCTCTGCAGGAACATAACCTGTCACAATGATATCTGCCGGCAACTCCTCAGGATCAACATCAGCAGGGAGGCGGCCGATCAATACCAATTTGTGCGACAGATCTTTTTTCAATGCCGCCAACGCCTGGAGCAAGCGCGGAATATTTTTATGCACGGCCCCTCCGCCAAAAGCAACCAGATAAGGGACAGAGATACCATAACTCGCTTTTATTTTGCTCACAACGTCTTGAGATATAAAAGGATCATCCCATCGCGGTCCCAAAAGAGTGACCGTTACTTTGCTAGGATGAATCTCAAGCTTGTCACAGATCATGCTTTTTGAATAACTCGAAATCGTGATGACTGCCTTGGAGCGTTGGGCAGCTTGAATAGAAAAAAACCGCAGAAGATGACGCTTGCCAAGCGGCATGGTATGCCCGATGGTCAGGTAATTCAAATCAGGCACCGTGACAACCGCCGGGCAGGGTGTCCGCAAAGGGCCAACGTACCCCAAGGAGTGAACCAAGTCGACTCCATGATTTTTCAGCAATCCCGGCAAGCGAAATTGCTCGAAAAAATATCGCTGGGCGCGATTCGTAGCTGCTACCTGGCAGATCACTCGTTTAAAACTGCCACTCAGAGGAATCGGCCAACTGGCGCTTTCTCGGTTAACGAACACAATATATTCATTCTGGCTATCCACCAGCGCCAGCCCATGCAGCAACCCGGCCGCATAGGTTTCGGTCCCGCCGACCACACCTGGCAAAAGGTACAATAAATTAATCGCTATGCGCATGACATTTCAGCCACCTTGTGATTTCCACCCGGCTATCACTGTGACCCAGCCCCAACACATCCAACAGCCAAAATCTCGATTCCGATTCATTTAGAGGCATACTCACAAATTCATACCCTTGATCCGTACTCTTAACGAAAGTGCAAAAAAGAGGATCGCCGGGATGGTCCCTATGAAAACCATATCCATTAAAGAACTTGACATCAATGGTGGAAATCCAGGGATCATAAGACAGAATATAAGTTTCATTGGGAGCCCGTTTAATCTGCACGTCGCACGATCCATTATTCGTAAAAAAGACAAGAATGCAATTATGCCCAGGAAGATCCCTATATATCCCAATCCGCTCCACCCCATCGCAAGAAAACTTGCATTGGCGGAAAAAACACTTCCCGTTGTCTCGAAAGCAATATCTTGGATCGTAATTGCCGAGCCATCATTGGCCGTTGGAGATCGAATCAAAAAAACATTGGAAATTCCCTGAAATGGGAATCTCGCTGGAAAAGCAATATACCAGAGGTGAGCCGTTGCGGCAGGAGTAACAAAAATTCGTAAGATAACTTTTTGCATGCTGATAACGAACGATTCACCCTGGGTGACATAGTAAAAAAACGAACTGAGTAAAAATACTACCACGATACCGATCACAATTCTTTTTCGTCTTCGCTTTCGCACAATGTCTTTTATGCGAGCGTTTTGTTTTTCACTAACGGCAAGAATTGCTATAAAACAGACAATCACAATCATGGGCGGAGCTTTCTGCCGGGTAGAAACCGCAAAAAGCAGACTGAGTATCGTCCCGGTCGTCCAGGTGAAAAAGAAAAACACTTTGCAGCGTCCAAACAACCGTATCATTGCAACGGATAATGGAAAAATAGAATACGACGCAATGAGTGCGCGAAAGTATCCTTGTCCGGCCTGAAGGATCTCCTTTGCTTCGGCGCGACTGGCGGCGGATTGACTAAAATCAAAAAAGCCGTATTTGGTACTAAGCGCGATATTTAACCCGCTGCCAAATAGCATATACTTCAACCAAAGCGCAACCCCGATAAGGAAAACGAACCCCCCTACAAACCACAAATACCCGGGCATTTTCCGTTTCATCTCAAGGTGCGATGGCAATTTTGAGTCATGATGCGAGATATATAAAAAACAAAAGGAAGCCAAAACAAAAATAGCCGCACTGATCACTTGAGCTGTATATGCTCCTGGTTGAAACGGAAGCATTACACTGCCGGTATTTAACAACTCTTTTTTTAGGATGATCGGAACAAATGAGATCCCGATGACATTTGTTATAACAAAAACAAGCAAAGATATGGTACTGATTCTCATCCCATGACGAACGATATTCCGAATGAGAACAACCAACAATACCGTTGATAGCAACAAGTTGAGCAAAGCCAAAACATTACTCATTGGCATTCAGATCTTTTGTTACGATCGCAGTGATAATTTTCAAGAGATCATCGACAGCGCTTTCGCGTGTATAATGCAAACGATTCGCATTAGGTGCGCCCAGTTTTCGTTCCCGTAAACGAACAAGCGCCTCCTTGGCAGAACGTATATCGCTAACAATGGCATCGCAACCGCAATCCTTCAGGACATTGGCCATGTCGCTTTGGACACCGGTCACCGCCACAACCGGGCGTCCGCTGGCAAGAAACTCGAAGAGCTTGGTAGTGAGGATGTGATCCGTTGCAGGTTGGGTGCCATTCAACACGAGGTTGGCATAGGCGGTCCGTTCCAGACAAAGTGCCTCGGCGTGCGCCACACGCGGGTATGTCCTGACCAGATGCGTAACGCCGCAACGGGCAGCTGTTTCCTGTATGCCAGCAGGATCACTGCTCCAGAACTCGAACACCAGATCGGATGGAGTCAGACACAATGCGGCGGCCGCGGCAAATAAGATACCCGGATCGCGGATACCGGGAATGATACGGCCAAAGTACCGCAAGGTGAGTGGTGCGGTATCCGAGATCTGCGAAGTCCATATTTGCGCCGCCATATAACCATTGCAAACCACATGGGCATGAATCCCAAATGCCTGCTGAATAATTTCAGCAAAACTTGGGCCAATGACCGTCGTGGCGTCCGCCTTACGGTGGCAGAATGCCTCAAGTTGGCGCTCGCGGTGATATAGAAAAGGCGGCCACTTCTGGCTATAAATGCCAGCCGGGTCAGTGGTCCAAGGATCCCGGAGATCCATAATCCAGAGCGGCCGGGGAGAAAGACTGTCTATGATCCTGGCAACGGGGACATGCACGGAATGGATCGGTGAACTCGTGATGAGGACATTGGGAAGGGTGGTCGATAAACAGCGTGAGATGGCTTGGGCCGCACGCTGGGACCAGAAGATCTGGTGATCGGGAAAAAAGACCAGATCCCGCACCATGCGAAAAAGACGTGAGCGTCGCCACGCGGGCAGTCGGGAGCGACGGAAACCGGAGACTTGACCTTCGCGCGTGGTATTGCCTGGCACATGCACGGCGCGCACTGCGTCGCCGCGCCGGAGATCCCCATCCGCGCTAATCGCCGTCACAGCATGCGTGGCCGCCAGCAGATGGCCCATCTGATTCCAGCGGTTGCTGCCGACATCCAGTTCGTCCCAAAAAAAGTAGTTAAGAATGATGAAGTTCATCGGGATGAACCGGTCCAAGCGGCCAGCCTGTTCAGTGGACCGCCGCCGGAACCCACGCTCGCCCGCGTACCATGAGGAATCCGATTCAAGACCATACTATACGTTCTTTAACGAAAAACGGTATGAAAATGTCAGGTAGACAGCGTAGAGTGCACAGTATGTTGCCGAGAAGCATATCAATGCCACACGTACACCTCCTATGTGCCCACCCAGCAGGATCGAGGCCGTTGCAAGAACCAGCAACGCAGACTGCCAGACCAGGTTCACCTTCTGCTTCCCCGCCACGTAGAACACGTAGCTCAGCGGGCTGGCAACAAACCGCATGAAGAACAGCGGCGCGAGAATACGCGCGAACTCACCTGCCGGGCGCCACGGCTCACCGAAAATAAACGCAAACATCTGGGGCCCCAGAAAGAAAAGCATCACTGCGGGCAGAAAGGCTATGCCCATCAGTGCTTTCAGAGCTTTGAGATAAATGGTCCTGCATGACCCGGTACGAGCATAGTCTTCACTGGTCCTCTGTTTGAAAACGTCAAGGATGGCGTTGGCAATGGCAAGACTCGGCACGCTCAGAATTCGTTGGGTCAACGAGTAAAGGCCCGTGACAATCCCCCCGAACAAGCGGGTAAAGAGGAACACCGGCATCTGGTTTGCCAGTAGGTTGATAAAAGCCGCAGGGAGATCATACTTTGGGAAGTCCCTGTGCCGGAGCACCTGTCGTCTCAAGCCCGACAGCAGGATTGGAACACGTCGGACTTGGAGCTCTCGCCATAAACAAGGCCACAGAACCATGATGGCCACACATTGTCCAAGCAGCGATCCCCAGATCAACCCCCCGGCACCATCGACAAATACACCTATTCCTAAACTCGATCCCACTATCACGGCCGCTTGAGTTGCACGACTGATCGATAATTCCCTGAACTGTTTTCTCCGGGTCACCCAAGAAGTCACGGCATCATTGACTCCGGCAAGCAGAACAGCCAACGGAACATAGTACAACCATACGGAAGATGCGGAGCCTTGCAGGCTGATCCATATTGCCCTACCACACGGAATGACGATGGCGGCAGACAGAAGGCTCACGCCGCATGCAAAAATAACCGAGAGAGCGAGCAACTGTATCGCGTCTTCTTCGTTGTCCTGGAGAATGATAGCCAAACTGTATCGTCCCGTTGCGGAAACCCCAACAAGCAGAGCCGCCGCGCTGTACATCGCAAATGCGCCAAATTCCTCCGGCTTATATAATCGCGTCAGCGCCGGAGCTGCTAGAAATGGTATGATCTGTCCAATCGCTGTTCCGGTAAAAACCGTAGAAACGTTGCGCACGAAATCGCTCCGGGAGACTCGTTCCTTCAGCCAGATGATGACGCCATTCATCGATTTGTCCGTCGGTTGACAACAAGCACTAAGTACCCATTTTCACAAGAAGATCAGTTATCTTTCCGGCTGCCGACCCATCACCAAACAACATGCCATGCTCGACCGGAATATTAAGTGACCTTGTAGAAGCAATAATGCGGTCAGCGTCAGTTCCAGCAAGAACATTCCACCCGGCCGCGACCGTTTCCACCCACTCGGTCTCGTCGCGCAGGGTGACACAGGGCACCCCGTGGAAATAGGCCTCTTTCTGCACCCCTCCCGAATCTGTGAGGATCACCCGAGCGTTCTTTTCCAGTTGCACCATATCCAGGAAGGAGACTGGATCAATGAATTTTAGATTTGTGATGTTGGATTTCAAATTCAAAGCATCAAGCCTGGACCGAGTGCGTGGATGAATGGGAAAAACAACCCGCTCGTTCATGGCGGAGAAGGCGGAAAGAATGCTTTGGAGCCGGGTCGGGTCATCGGTGTTTTCGGCCCGGTGGACCGTGGCCAGAAGATACTTCCCGGGTTCGAGGTCCAGGGTGTCCAGTATCCTCGAGCGCACCCCGGCTATCTCGTCGAAGACAAGGGATGCGTCGTACATCACATCTCCAACATGATGTACGCCGCGGCTGATGCCCTCCTTCGCCAGGTTGGCAATCGCCACTTTCGTCGGGCAGAACAGAAGGGAAGAGACGTGGTCGGTCAGGATACGGTTGATCTCCTCGGGCATACCCTTGTTGTAGGAGCGCAGTCCGGCCTCCATGTGGGCCACGGACACGTGGAGCTTGGCCGCGGCCAGGGCGCCGGCCAGGGTGGAGTTGGTGTCGCCGTAGACCAGCACCCAGTCAGGATTTCGCATTACGATCTCCTTCTCGATCTTTTCGAGCATACGCCCGGTCATCTCGCCATGTGAGCCGGAGCCGGTGTTGAGATTTACGGCCGGCTCGGGGATGTGCATCTGCTGGAAGAAAATATCGCTCATGTTCTCGTCGTAGTGCTGGCCGGTGTGGATGATCTCTTCAATAATTTGCTGGTTTTCCCCGCGTTGATTTCGGGCGACTATGGCACGGCTGACCATAGCAGCCTTGATGAACTGCGGCCGGGAGCCCACTACAGTCATGATACGGAGCGCTTTCAAGAATGCCTCCGTTTCATGTTGCTACGGGAACATGGGCCAGGCAAGAAAAGGTCACGAAAAATTTTCGCCATGAGGCTCAGCGCAGGGGCTCGTACTGTCGTTTCAGGTCTAGTAGGGTGACGTAACTGCTCGAATGGACGAAAAAAACCCCCGTGAACGCTCATCTAGTGGCCCTAGCCAACAACGGATGGCCTTCCCCAGCATTGGCCACTTTGGGAATCGCATGACGGATGTTGTGTACTATCTGGATGGAGGGGCGGGCCTCATCGAGACCGAAGCCCCTGCCCGCCAGGGTCTCCCGGTAAACCTCGGTGTGCAGGTCAGTGAAACCGTCGGAAAACTCGATCTCTTTCCCATCCACGGTCAAGCTACGATACGTTCGCTTTTTCGATGCGAATACCTGGGTGGGAAGGTTGCCCGGATCGAGTGACAGAAACCAGCGCACTCGGGCCCTTGCCAACTCTATGAACCCGGCGGCCTTTTCGGCAGTGACCTGGTGAACTTCTTGCCGAATTGGGGTCCCAAAGATCCAGAGCAGCATGTCGAAGAAGTGGACGCCGATATTGGTGGCGATCCCCCCCGATTTATCAATATCTCCCTTCCAGGATGCGGCGTACCAGCGTCCCCGGGAGGTGATGTAAGTCAGGTCTATTTCGTATTTTTTGCCTGCGGGGACTTGCTCGATCTGTTGTTTGAGTTCACGGAGGGCAGGATGGAGCCGTAATTGCAGAATGGTCCAAACTCTTCGCCCCGTCTCCTCCTCCATCTCCTGCAAGGCGTCGATGTTCCAGGGATTCAACACCAGGGGCTTTTCGCAGATTGCGTCGGCCCCTACCCGCAGTGCAAAGCGGATGTGGGCGTCATGCAGGTAATTGGGAGAGCAGATCGAAACATAATGGATTTGGCCTCCCTCCCCCTGCCGTTTCAACTTCTCCACGTGGCGGTCGAACCGTTCAAACTCGGTAAAAAAATGGGTATCTGGAAAGAAGCGGTCTAGGATGCCCACTGAATCGGAGCGGTCGAGGGCGGCGACCAAAGTGTTGCCCGTGTCCCGGATCGCCTGTAGATGACGGGGAGCGATGTAGCCTGCAGTCCCAATTATGGCAAATCGCCTCATCTGATTTCCCATCATTTTATTTCATCACATGCAACTATCGAACGAGACAAAAATCATCATTCCATTCATCTATTGAAATTTCTCTGGATCAGCTCATCTTGTACAAAAATATTCTCGGGATTGTCCTCATGACGGATTTCATCGATCGGAGTTTTTTTTCCACTCCGGCATAAAGCCGGTTGGGGGACAAGACCAGGAACTGTGCTGATGCAACGGTAGCAATGCACTACTACCTTATGCACCAGGATTGAGCCCGGATTGCGACTTCCCATGAAACACTCCATGCGGTTGGCATAGATTAGGCTCCTCTGACGATTATCCCACAGGGTGACCTTGAAATCCCCCGGGCCCACCCAAGCGAATAAGTCTGCTTGGTCAACATGTTCGTGGGGCCCACGCAATACCCCAGGGTTGGTTAAACTGACATAGCCCATCTCAGGGTGAAATTCTTCGGCCAGTTCATCATGCCGGAACAGTTCTATAAGCCAGCCCCGTTTATCAACTCGTTTTTTGCTGGGCGTAACAACAACTCCTTCAATAGGACCTTTATCAAACATCATGGTAACCTATAAACAAATCCTGTTAAAAATACTATTTGGAAAAATGTATTGATGGGGGAAGCGAACAGCAATAGTTCGAACCCCATTCGATTGCCCCATTTACTCATATACTCATTTGCCCTTATGTTCGATCCAATAAATCTGCCCCGTTCATCTTGCTTTATAGTTCTGGTCGATCCACTTCCGATACTCCCCGCTCATTACATGGTTAATCCATTCGGGATTGACCAAGTACCAGGATACTGTCCGATCCAAGCCCTCTTCAAAGGTGACCGACTGCTTCCAGCCCAATTCCCTCTTGATCTTGTCGCAGTTGATGGCGTACCTGCGGTCATGGCCGGGGCGGTCAATAATATAGGTAATTTGTTTTTAAAGTCATTAACAGCAATAACTCGGAATTCTCTACTCTTTATCAACTCATCTGCCCTTCAAATCATCAACCCATCTACCTGATAACCCAATATGATCTTTAACACTATCTCGGAAACTTCTTTCTCCAAATATTCTCTCGGCGGAGTCCAATCCGGAGGATTTGCTAGAACAATTTTTACGCATCTTAAAACCACTTCCGGCTTAGCACCGGAGAGGATATTGCTTCCACATTCTATCGTCTCGGGCCGTTCGGTGACGTCGCGGAGGGTGACATTGGGCACCTTGAAAATGCAGCACTCTTCCTGCACCGTTCCGCTGTCGGAAAGGACGCAGAAGGCGTTGCGTTCCAAGGCGATGAACGAGAAAAAGCCGGGAGGATCTATTAGGCGAATAGCGGGATTGGACAGTTTGATAACGAATTGCGCGATCTTCTGCCGGGTGTGCGGATGGAGACTCAGGATAAGGGGTAATTTATATTCCTTCTGGACGCGGTCCAGAGCTTCCAGCAGGTTCTTCAACCGGGGCTTCAGGTCAACATTTTCAGCGCGGTGCAGGGTGACCAGGAAGTATTTGTTCTTTTTCAGCCCAAGTTTTTTATGTATTTGCGATTTTGCGATCTCGGGCTCGTAGTGATTGATCACTTCCAAGATCGGATTGCCGGTGACGAATATCCTCTGCCCCTCGATCCCCTCTTTCAAGAGGTTCTGGCGGCTGCGTTCGGTATAAGGCATCAGGATATCGCTGGAGTGGTCGATGACGCGGCGGTTGACTTCCTCGAGGACGCGGTCGTCGTAGCAGCGGTTGCCGGCTTCCATGTGAAAGACCGGGATGCCGCGACGCTTGGCAAGGATGGCGCTCAGGCCGCTGTTGGTGTCGCCGAGAATGAGCAAACGGTCGGGCTTTTCCTGTTCCATCACCGCGTCAACCTTTTCCAGCATCTGTCCGATTTGATGGCCGAAGGTGGCACCCTTGACGCCAAGATAATGGTCTGGCTTGCGCACCTTCAGCTCCTTGAAAAAGATAGCGCTCAGGTTGGGGTCGAAGTTCTGGCCGGTGTGGACCAAAACGTGGTCGCATAACTTGTCCAGTTTTTCGATCACGCGGCTCAAACGGATGATCTCGGGCCGCGTGCCGAGCACGGTCATTATTTTCATGTTTTCCATCCTTTCAATTCATCTTTTACAATATCCAGGGTGAGCAGGAGTTCAGCCATGCCGTCGACATCAAGCTGGTCAGTATTGCTGGAGTTGTAATCCTCAAGCATGGCGATCTTTTTCTCGCCCTCGCTGAAATACAGGTTGTAATTCAGGCTGCGGGTATCCGCCGGGATGCGGTAGTAGCCGCCAAGGTCCTCGGACTTGGCCATTTCCTCGTAGGGAAAAGAACGGGGTCAGGTCTCAAAATTGAATTTAACTGTTTTTTCTTCTTCGTCATGACCCTTGGAACGTTGGCTGTTATTGATGAATGAGGTTCACTCGGTTTTGAAAGCGAAGAGTTCGCTGTTGTTAAAGACATTACATTATCAACTGGTAATCACAAACCAAGCTGCCACCGGCAACGATCGTTGCATGATCCTGCCAAAATTTACTCACGCTCCCCTCAGCAGATTTCAAAGAATCGCTCATTTTAATTTATACTAGAAATATTTTGCATCGATTAAATTTTCAATATAAGTATGATCGCTGTTTTTATCTGACAGCTTAATCTGAGATTTATCCACCAACCAATCGATTTTTAAAATGGATCATCATATCTGACACCCGATTCATTTAAAGGAGAATAATAATTGTCACATTTGTAAGCAAAGATCGCTTCTGCACTCAAAACAATATCACCATGCGCAAAACCTTGAGGGATCCACAATTAGAGATTTCACTGGAATAGGACGTTTTCAATTTGTGGTTGCCCGCACAAGTTCCCATGTTCCGCTGAGTTCGGAATTATCTGTTCTTACAAAAGTCCCGGTTATCTTATCCTTGATTTCAAACGTACCGGTGTGAACACAACTATAGGTAGTAAGTGGAGAATAATTAATAGTGAAGGAAACATTTTCTTTTTCTACAGTGTAGGAGCCTTTAAAAACATTGCCATCTGAACGTATATATTCAAAAGTTCCTTGTTTTTTGTCGCCGGTGCAGACAAATGTTTGTGCACTCAATCTCCAATTCGCATCTGTGTTGTACTTATAACTGTATTTCCATTCTCCGGTAATATCGTACTCGGTTTCCTCGGTTTTCTTGGTTTTAAAGACAACCAGGACCAGGACGGCCGCCACAACGACTGCACCAGCGACTATGAGCCAGGGGAAGCGCTTGCTCTTTACCTTAGTGGCCTTTGTGCTGTCCCCTTCCTGTTCGAGAAAGCTGGGCGCTTGTTCAGTGCTGGCGGAACCAACTTTTTCCCGGGCCGGGGCGTTGGCGGCGTTCAAAGGCATGACCGAAACCTGCAGAAGCCAGACAAATGTTACGGTTACCAATAAAGCGATCAATTTTTGTTGCTTTTTGCTCATAATTCAAATCCTCCTTGTTAGTTCATAGTTTTTATATAGATTTTTCAAATGAAAGTCAATAAGTGATTAGTATATGGGTAGATGGGTAGATGAGTAGATGGGGAAGAAAGAGTGCAATAGTTTGATCCCTATGCAGCTGATTCATTTACTCATATTCCTTTGAGCTAATTGGGTAGATGAGTAGATGGGTAGATGGGTAGATGGGGGAAGAAAGAGTGCAATAGTTTGATCCCTATGCAGCTAACCCATATACTCATTTACTCATTTACCTTTTAGGTATTTAATTAAATTCAACAATTTCTTTCTCAAATCCTCGATTGTCTTTAAAAATTGATCTGCCTGCACGTAGTCCTGATCTCCCGCGATAAGCAGTAGAGTTTCAACTTCTGAAATGGACCCCAGTGAAATATATAAGAAGTGAATATATTCCTTCTTGCTATTCCGGGCGGCACCTTCAGAGATATTGACCGGGATCGAAACAACAGCCCTTCGTAGTTGCGAAATCAGACCGTAAATTTCATCTTTAGGAAATTTTGCAGTTGCGGCGTATATTTGCTTAACGAACTGCATGCTCTCTTTCCAAACGATAAGGTCTTTATGAGTTTGCATTAGATTTTATTAGTAGATGGGAGAAGAAGAAAGTAAATGGGTAGATGAGTAGATGGGTAGATGGGGGAAAGAAGAAAGTAAATGGGTAGATGGGTAGATGAGTAGATGGGGAAGAGAACAGCAATAGTTCGATCCCGATGTTGTTGCCTCATTTATTCATATTCCTTTGAGCTAATTGGGTAGATGAGTAGATGGGTAGATGGGAAAGAAAGAGAGCAATAGGTCGACCCCTTTGCTGCTGCCTCATTTACCCATATACTCATTTACTCATTTACCTCTATGCTTATTTGTAGATGGGTAGATGGGGAAGAGAACAGCAATAGTTCGATCACGATGCAATTGCCTCATCTACTCAATTCTCATTGTTGATAATCAGCATCCGGTTATTTCGCTTTCCAGTAGCCCTCGCGGTCACTTCCTATTCGTTCCAGCCGTCCTTCGGCCTTAAGCCTGGCTAAATGCTCCTTAATGGTATTTGGACTCTTCCCCAGCATTGAGGCGATTTCGTCCCGAGTAATCTTTGGGTTTTCCCGAAGGGCATCGAGAATCTTATCTTTGGTCACCTTTTTTCGGGTAGTTTTCTGGGTGGCCTTCTGGGTGGTTTTCTGGGTGACCTTGAATAGGAAGGGAAATGTACTGGCCTTGATCTGATTCAGCCATTGCTGGACAGTTTCTTTGCCAAGCTGGATGCCATTGATGTTTCCAGTATTTTTGACGCCAACAATGACAGTCCCGCCTTTTGTGTTGGCAAAAGCAGTCAGGGTTTCAATCGTTGCCTGATCAAAGGTGGTTTTGAACTCGACCACTTCGGATTCACCTTTTTTCAAGAGATCCAGGACAAACTGTTTATTCATTTCGATTTATCATTTGTCCTTATACCCAGCGGTTTTGCTCGTCAGGGAAGAGATCTCAAATATATAGTCATCAAAATAATATATCTTCGGCATCAGCGAACGAACCATTTACCTTGTTTCATAATTCTTTTCCAGCCAGGTCCGATATTCCCCGCTCTTGATATGTTCGATCCATTCAGGATTGGCCAGGTACCAAGTGACCGTTCGGTCCAGGCCCTCCGCAAACGTGACCGCCTGCTTCCAACCCAGTTCGTTTTTAATTTTGTCGCAGTTGATGGCATAGCGGCGATCATGGCCGGGGCGGTCGTTGACAAAGGTGATCAGCTTTTTATAATATTCCCTGGGCTTGTTATTCTTTTCGGCCACTTTTTCGCAGAGAAGATTAACCAATTCGATGTTCGTCCATTCGTTCTCACCGCCGATGTTGTAGGTTTCCCCATGCCGGCCTTTTTTCAGGATAGCGTAAATCGCGCTGCAGTGGTCTTCGACGAAAAGCCAGTCGCGGACGTTCTTGCCATCGCCGTAGACCGGCAGCGGCTTTTCCTCCAGCATGTTCAGGATCATCAAGGGGATCAGTTTCTCGGGAAAATGAAAGGGGCCGTAGTTATTCGAACAGTTGGATATTGTGACCGGCAGGTGATACGTATAGAAATAAGCGGAAACCAGGTGGTCGGAAGCCGCCTTGGAGGCCGAATAGGGGCTGCGCGGGGCGTAGGGGGTGTTTTCATGAAAGAAATCGGTCTCCCCCAAGCTGCCGTACACTTCGTCGGTGGAGACGTGGTGAAAGAGTACATCCTGCCTGGCACCCCAGACCTTTTTGGCAGCTTCCAGGAGGGTGAATGTGCCGACGATGTTGGTCTGGATGAATTCCTTCGGCCCGAATATGGACCGGTCGACGTGCGATTCGGCGGCAAAATTTACGACCGTATCAATAGAATACTTTTCAACAACAGCGGAGATCTTCTCATGGTCGCAGATATCGGCTTTTTCAAAGAAATAGCGCGTCCCGCCATGCTCCTTTTCGATATCCGAAAGGTTTTCCGGGTTACCGGCATAGGTGAGCTTGTCAACGTTGATAACGGTCCCCGTGAAATCCGCTTGCTTGAACAGGTAATGGATAAAGTTCGAGCCGATAAAGCCAGCGCCTCCTGTCACGAGAAGGGTCGAAGCTGAAGAAGCCATATTACTTTGTTCTCATAAGACTAAAATTCCAAATCACAAGCACCAAATTCCAAATAAATTCCAAGTTCCAAATTCCAATGAACCAAACAAAGGCGCTTCCATTTTATTTTGATTTTTCGATGATTGAGGAAAATATCTTTTCAATTCAGGTCTCAAAATTAGATTTAACTGTCTTTTCTTCTTCATCAAGGCGAGGGGTCTCAACATTTGACACCGCCCAGTACAACCTCTAACCTGCTTATCATCATCTTCAATTGCTGATCTTCTCCGGCTTTCAATTCCAACCTCCGGCTTGCCTGCGATACCGCCGCATCCCTTATCCCGAAACGTTCTCCAATTTCCTTTAGCTTCGCCCCGCTATACTTCCGGCAGAAAAAGATGCTCACCTTTCTTGTCAAATCTCCATTTTCGCCAAGTTCCATTTTGACTGCACTTACGATCTCATCCAGCGAAGGCCAGGATGTCAGCTTCTTCACAGCAGGGACATTACGCTCTGCGCGTCGCTCTCCCAGATGCTTTTTCGAAACTTCCCGTGCAAACTCCAGAGTTTGTTGGGTTTATAGAGAAAACTCTTGAGATCCGGATATATGCAATCTTTCAAAGCGACCATAAACTGATTTTTTCAATATAGACAAAATCTTTCTTATTGCCTGTATAAAGCTGTAGATCTCGGTTTATCGAAGTTGCGGCAATCAAGGCATCCGGAATCTGCAGCCTGTGGCTTTTTGCATATCGTTCAATAAGTCCTGTGGCCGTAACGGAGATTCTCTCGTCGATTTGAAATATTAGAATGGACGACAGATGACGTTTTATCTTCTTGAGTTCAGCCTTGTTCAAAGCGCCGTAATAAAGTTCCATTACCGTGACGACGCTGACAGCTATCCGCTCCAGTCCGATTTCCTCTATCTCCCGAATGACTATCGGATTCTTTTTCAGGGCTTCAATGATGACGTTCGTGTCGCACAGAATCATCTTTGAGTTACCGCCATGCTTTTTGTCTGATATCCGCAATGGAAATGTCTCGATTTTCCCATATGCCAAACAATTTCCTTAAATCGCCTTTTCTTGATATTGTTGACACTTCTTTTTCTTCGCTTTCAACATCAATAAAATTGATCTCATTCAAAAAGCTAACTAGCGCGTTTATTTTTGTATCATCTTTGACGTGAATAACTATTCTTTGCATGTTAACCTCCATAGAATGGGACGGGGTCAAAATTGGATTTAACTGTCTTTTCTTCTTCATCATGAATCTTGGAACGTTGGTTGTTATTTATGAATGAGGTTCGCTCAGCGTTGAAAGCGAAGAGTTTGATGTTGAAGAGCAAGAGTTCGAAACGGCGTAGGGGCGATCCACCAGCGTTTCGCCTGGCGGATGATTTAAGCTGCCGCCGTTGGCTACTTGCGTAGACTCAACCTTATTTTTAAAAATGAAAAACATCTCTCCATAAATCAAGTAATTTTATTAACACAAAACCTTTTTTTTGTCAAATTTTGTTTGCTATTGGAATCACGCGAAGGCGAATGTTTCCACCTCGACCTTGCGTGTCGGTTGTGAATGCTCTTGCACCATCTTTCGGACTTTTTCTACCGTCTCACGGCTAAAAGTCGCTTCACCACAGCGAGCGCACACCTGGGCCGGCACTTGTTCAACCAGAATAGCCTTTCCGCCTACGCGAAAGAATTCATCCACGTTTTCCTGACGAAAGACGGTATTCCCACAAACCTCGCATTTTTTCATAGCGGCCTCCGTTTCCGATATTCTTGCCATTGCCGCGGATCCGCTAAGAAAAAGAATTGGGGAATTTCACCACGGAGGCACGGAGATGAGAAAAAAGAGGAGATTTTGTCAAATTCAAGAATAGCGAGGAGCTAATCTCAAATTTGACAAAATTGTTTGTAGGTGGGAGAAAGATGAGAGATTTCATAGCACCATCCGTTTCAGCTCCTGTTTAAGAGTCGGAACATTGAAATTGATCAGCAACCCAACCCGGCACCTGGTAAGTTTCATAGGGGGAGCTACAGGGGTCAGATCTCCAGAATCCGGAAATCATCTTCGGCCCTCACCTTGGCGTGGAACGGGGTCAGAGGGAAGCGGCAAGCGGTTAGGGGAAAGCGGTAAGAGGAGAGAGGGAAGGGGGGAAGTCATGATCTTAATTTACCTCGGCAAGTAGCGAAAAATATTCTTCGCGACTTATATTGGCTGAACGCAGATTGTTCTTGATAATAAACACCGGAATCTCTCGCCAGTCAGGGATCACAATAGGCCTTGCAACACCGTCTTTCGTATAAACGTAGTGATCACCCTCTATTCTGACACAAGAGAAACCGGCTCTTTCAAAAACCCGCATCAGCTTTCGTGCCGGTATAGGCGATATTTTTGGCATTTAACCATGAACTGACATGAGTTCGGTAGCAATTAGACGTGGTGTCAGCCAATCTCCAAATCCATCTTTCTCATACCCCGATTCGCTCAAAATCTCTTCTAAAGTACCCTTTTTTTCAGCTTCTTCGAGAAACAAACGAACCGCAGTCTTCAGATTAATACGGGCATCATCAACAGTGCCGCCGCAACTGGAAACATCAAGTTTTGGCGAGTAGGCCACATAAGTGTTGCCTTCTTGAAAAACCATACTGTCAAATTCCAGATTAATCATTTCAAAACCTCCTTAAGAAATTGGGGAGCTACAGGGGTCAGATCTCCAGAATCCGGAAATCATCTTCGGCCCTCACCTTGGCAAAGCCATTTTTCTTAATTCTTCCTTCACCCTCGTTACCAATTTTTCCACGTGATAAAAAACATGCGCATACCCTACCCGCAACTGTCGTGCCATGTTTACGTTTTAACATATTCAGCAGCTTCATCAACCTGATTTCCAGATTCTGGATTCTTGCCTCTTCCTGCTGACCCCAATGGCCGTCACTTTTCACTTTTTTTAATTTCCTTATACAACTTAGCCACCGATTTCCCCGCAAAAAGTTCCTCTTTTACTTTCAGGTAATCCATTTTCTGCGCCAGGTTCTCCCTGATGAAAATGGCCGCTTTGGTAATGCCCATCCGCTTGATGAGCGTCTGAACCGCTTCACTTCTGACCGCTTCACTGGAAGGAACCATTAATTTAAAGGTTTAGCCAATTCTATTGGTATTTGATCTTTCCCTAAGGAATTTGGCAGGCCAAGCAGAAAGTCATCGGCGATTTGCCTTAGTGTTTTCCTGGTTGTTGCGTAATCAAGCGGCGCCTTTAGCCAATTGACGTTTTCGAGCCATTCGACCGGAAATGAAATCAGTCGTTGTTCTACATCAAGCTCATTAATTACCGTTTTTTGTTTGGCATGATAAAAAATATCCAGCCAGTTAAACGAATATGCAAGTGAAAGATGAATGACATCAAAAATGTCTTTGGGTTCATCTCTTCCGACAATTGCCGCAAGTTTATTTGCCAGGATGTTCAGTGGTGTATCGATCATGCCAAACGGGTAAACTGCGGGGGTTCCGGTGTAATAAGCGACATCATTTACCAGTTCTATCTTAAGGAACGTATCATTTTCAGCAATATAAAAACGGGTGAAGTCATCCGCAAAGAGTGTTTGTTGCAGGTTGACTGTAAAACGGGCTGTAATTTTGTTTTTCAATTCTGAAATGTATTTCTGGTATTGGCTGTCGTTATTGATGAAAAAATCAAGATCTTCGCTGCAACGATGGTTAAGATAAAAACGGCCGAGCGCTGTTCCGCCGGTCAGGTAAAAAGGAAGCTCAAGAGTAAGCCACCAGGCGAGGAATTTATCTTGCAAGTGGTATAATTTGTTGTAATCTTTTTTGGACGAATTCATATTTCTTCCGTAATGATGGCGACCTGAGTTTACTGATCGTTTGATTGGTCAATAAAACTTTTATTTCGTGCGGCGTAAACAGTTGTATGATGGTGAACCAGGAGTAAGATTCAATCAATTTCAGAAAGAGCATCTTACGGGTATAGTGCCCGGCAAGTTTTTTTTCACCTTTTAAAACGGCTTCGACTTCTTCTAATGGGATTTCGTAATCCCAAAGTAATTGCTTTAATATTTTGTATTTTTCTGCTTTGTCCATGAATAAAATCCGCGAATTTATAAAAACAAAAGATTTGCGAATAGGACGGGGTCACCCATTAACCCGCATTTCTCACAAATATTTGCTGCAATTGCGGATATGGGTATGTCTACAGCGTCAGGCTCGGTCGGATACCTTCATCGTACTAACAGTACGTCTCCGCTCTCCTCGGTCGCCTTCCTTGTATTCATACCCATCTGCACAATTTCGCGACAATATCTGTGAGAATTGCGGGTTAAAAGGTTATTGTCAGGTCTCAAAATTAGATTTGACTGTCTTTTCTTCTTCATCATAAGTCGTTGATCGCAATTTCGTTTATCGTTGATCGGAAGAAAATGCCCGCTCTCGCTGAACGATTCACGATTAACGTTGTTTTTTCTCGATTCACAACTCACGAGGTACGTTCACGAACCACGAGTAACGTACCTCGTGGAACGCAAAGGGCTAACCCAGCAGAGCTGGATAAGAGCCTTAGATAACAAATTTTCTTTGCTAAAAGCGCAGAAAATTTATTATAAGGCTCTAAAGATTGTTCAGAAATGAATTTATATCTCGCTGATATATTTCTTTAAGCTTGAATGCATCCTCAAGAACAATCTTTACCTTTCTTTCGTCCAATTCATAAGAATAGGCGTGCCTGAAAAAATGCCTGAACGATCTGAGGTTTTCCAGCAGCGATGAAGATTCCTGCCCTAACAAAGGGGGCCTTACTCCTTCAATAGGGATTGTCATTCTTCTTAAAAGTTCTACATGATACCTGCTCTTATCTTGTATATGGTTTTCAAATGCTTCAGCAACTATTTTAAAGAGATCTTCAAATGCGCAGTAGAGGTTATGCAATTGATATCCTATACTTTCAACCGCTACCTTGCCTTTCTTTTTTTTCCGTTCTTCAATCCGGGTAAAGATGTGGTCAATCTCGATAACCTGAGCATCGATTTCAGCCTTTAGAAGGGCTAATTCTATCTTTTCCATTTGGTACCCTCTCTCACAATTTTTTCCTTTAATCGATGCCCTTCCAATTGTACGAGATCAACATCGAAACCGGTTTTTTTTGAGATAATAGACATGGCTTTGAAAAAATCCCTGTCGCTTAATCCTAAAAATCCAATATCAATATCCGATTTCTCCGAAAATCTGAAAGGTTTGGTTATAGAGCCAAACAGGTAAGCCTCTTTGAAGTCAACCTCCCCGCTTAGATCATCAAGTACGTGGGTGATTATCTCCATTATTTTCTGTCGCTGCTTTTCCTGATTTTTCCGGTTTTTTTCTATGGCCTCATCGAGTAAGGTCGTCGGGTATCCCATTTTAGTTCTTCAGGGAGCAGCCGTATATCGTGGATCGCGGAACGCACCTCGTTGATCGTTGTTCGTTGATCGGAAGACATAAAACGTTGTCACGATTCACGATTCACGATGAACGGCTGACGATACACACTTCGCCCAAAAATACCGGGAATCACGCAAAAGCGAATGTTTCCACCTCGACCTTGCGTGTCGGTTGTGAATGCTCTTGCACCATCTTTCGGACTTTTTCTACCGTCTCACGACTAAAAGTCGCTTCGCCACAGCGAGCGCACACCTGGGCCGGCACTTGTTCAACCAGAATAGCCTCTCCGCCTACGCGGAAGAATTCATCCACGGTTTCCTGGCGAAAGACGGTATTCCCACAAACCTCGCATTTTTTCATAACAGCCTCCGTTTCCGATATTCTTTCCATTGCCGCGGATCCGCTAAGAAAAAGAATTGGGGGATTTCACCACGGAGGCACGGAGATGAGAAAAAAGAGGAGATTTTGTGGGTGGGAGAAAGATGAGAGATTTCATAGCACCATCCGTTTCAGCCCCTGTTTGTGGTGAATTCTTTCCGATCTCCTCAAACGAACGATACGCCATCTTCACCCCTTCTTTCTTTAACCTTAACCACTTAAACCTTAATCCTTGCGCAACCAACGTGAGATGTCCGCCAGCCGTTCGATATGTGCGGCGACCTGTTCCGGGAACCGGTCATGGTATTCCCGCAGCATCGGGCCCACGTCGTGCCACTTGGGCGGCTCGATCCCCACCTGTCGTAACATGCCCTTGAGGGCCAATTCGACGATTTCCTGCGCTTCGCGCACAACATCCGAGTAGGCGACCTCATCCAACAGCACTGGCAGAATTTTCAGCCGCTTTTGGGCCTTAATCAAATAGCTTTGCGCCAATGAGACGTTCGTCATAACTCAAAAACCTCCCCGGGCTTGTAATCCGGTTTCAGGTCCCAAATCCAGGCATTGCCCCGCCAGATACGGCGAGCACCCAACCGATCCAAGCGGGCTTTGAAACTGGATAATGCCTGGCGCATAAAATTCGCCCGGTCGTACAACAAGCGCGCGTCCTCAACCATGTCCAGAAATAACAGACTGCCTTGCAAAACTTCAGCTGGTGTCTTGATGACGGGCGAAAGATCCGCCGTGAGGCCTGACGCGCGAGCCTGGGCCAAGGCAAAAGCCATCGCTATTTCCACATCGCGAAATTCGGCCACGCGCGGCAGCCGTCCACGCGGCAACTCATCTGCCACAATCAACAGATCAACATCCGAGTCGATGCGAGGTGTCCCCCGCCCCACGGAGCCAAAGACTGCCAGTGAGACCAAGCGAGCGCCATAGCGCTCCTGACTGGCAGTCAACAGCCGCGCCAGCAAAAGCTCGAATCGAGCCTGGATGGTGTCACTTGTGGTCATGGCCTGCCCCCGGGTTGCTGGTTTTTAAGTCGTTGATCGAGGTTCGAAGTTGTTGAAGACATTACCTTATCGTCGGGTTATCACCAGCCAAGCTGCCGCCGTTGGCCACTTGCGAGGACTCCGCCTTACTTTTAAAAAATGAAAAACAA
This sequence comes from Acidobacteriota bacterium, assembly GCA_018897435.1. Taxonomy (GTDB): domain Bacteria; phylum Acidobacteriota; class Aminicenantia; order UBA2199; family UBA2199; genus UBA2199. The sequence goes on from JAHIKI010000097.1 coordinate 27,737, forward strand.
CTCCCCATATAACTGAGTAATTCTATTACCATAAAGCCTTTTTTTTGTCAAATTTTTTTTACCTTGGTTACCCCGTTTACCATATATAAAAACCCTAAAATAAAGATTATTAAACAATCTCCCGGCTTATACTTAAAAAAGTTGCGCTGCAACAGTCAAATATTGTCCAATATTGTTGACTTTGCCAACAATTTCACTTAAAATTCCATCATGGAAAAAAATGAACGTTTGAATGAAGGTTCTTTTACTAACAAATCCGGAAATGCTGGCGATGCCATCGACTTGTCGCCCTACTTCCGCATGCTGAAAGCCTCCCGCAGTAAAGCGGTCCGTTTTATTAGCGGGACTATCATCCTGTTCGTGGTGGCGCTTCTCCTCTTCTTCTTCCTCTCCCCAAAAGAGAGGGTCACCCAAGCGAAGGTTCGCTTCCTTTTCCAGGGAGCCGAAGAGGGAAAGTACCCCAACGGGGATCGTTTTTCAGCCATGGAACTGGTTTCCGCGACAATACTCCAGGAGATTTACGACGTCAATACATTGGAAAGGTATCTCCCTTTTTCAGACTTTAAAAACGGTTTCACTGTGTTACAGCAGAACCTCGAAAGGGACGCCATGGAGGCCGATTACAAATCCCGGCTGGCGGATATGAAGATGCTTTCCGTGGATCGGGACCGTCTCATCCGTGAGTTCCGTGAACGCCTGGCCGCCCTGCGCAGTACCGACTACGACCTGACCTTTATTCAAAAATATAGACTTTCCTCAATTCCCAGGGAGACGCTGAAAAAGATCGTCTCCCAGGTCATTGCAACCTGGGCCAGCAATGCCGACCTAAAAAAGGGCGCTCTCTCCTACAGGGTGTCTGTATTCTCTTCCAAAATGGTGAGCGCCAATCTCTCCGATAATTACACGATCCCTATTATAGCTCTGGACATCTTGCGTAACCAGGTCCGTAAGATCATCAACAACATCGACCAGATCCAAGATCTCCCCGGGGCTTCTTTTATCCGCGATGCCAAGGAAGAAGATTTGCTTCTGGACATCCGCAACCGTCTTGAAGAGATGGACCGCTTCCAGATCAATCCCCTGCTCGGCCAGGTCCGCACCCAGGGTTTTACTAGTGACCCCCAGGCCACGATCGACTACCTGGAGAATCAGCTCTTTCAGCTCAACTTGCAAAAGCGCAGCGCCCAGGACAAGGTGAAGTTTCTGGAGAGCTCCCTGACCAGTTACCTCCAGGAGCGCAGTTCTGCTACCCCGGGCGCGCCGTTCCCTGCCGGAACCACCACGGTGATTCCCCAGATCGGAGCCGATTTTTTCGATAAAATCATGGAGCTCGGGGAGACGGCCTCCGACCAGGATTTCCGTAAAAACATCACCGAACGGATTATCGCGTCTGGAGCCGAACTGCTGGTCATCGAGAGGGACACCAGTTACTACGAGGATTTCCTCTCCCTCTTCAGGAAGATGAACTCCAGGTCGCGGGTTTCCCCCGAAAAGATGAAGACCTTCGAAAATGATTACCAGAAAGTCGCCGCCCGCTTGATCTACGCCATCGAGGAGATCAACCAGATCTATGAAAGGATCGCCAAGCATAACCTGAACCCGGACACCCTCCTCTACTCCATGGTCTTGCTCCCCAGCGCTTCTACCCGCTACTCCATCTCCCTGATCCTCCTTTTCCTGCTCGCCTTTTTTTACTGGTTCTGCGTTGCCGCTTTCGCGATCGCCTGGCTATGGCTCCAAGTTAAAAGAGAAGAAAGCAAGTTGCAGCCGGCTGCTTGAATATCCCCGGGGAAAATTTAGTCGCTAACAGAGTTTTTCGTAAATGTTTTAATTAGCTATTGCTGGCGTCTCTTCACTTTGCCTGCAAAGTGGCAAGCGAAACTGGAAATAAAAAAACCGCAGTCGCTTACAGCGCCGGGGTGCCGAAAACCCCGGCCGCGCTCCCCCCCCCAAGGGCTGCGGAAGAGACGACCAGGCCGATCAGGAAAAAGATCGCGACGGCCGCGATCAGGGTCACCAGGAAATACCCCGTCATCTTGCCGGGCGGGACTTCCTTGAGCAACTTCATGCCCATCCACAGCAGGACCAGGGAGTAGATGCCCACCAGGGCGGCCAGCATGGACAAGCTGGGGAAGATGGCGAAGATGCCGCCGATCCAGGCGGCGGTGTTGGCGAAGACCACCGCCTTGGCCGATGCGACCAGGTTTTTTTTAGCACCGAACCAGGGGGCCAGGTTGTCAACAATCAGGGCGAGGAAGAAAGCGCCGGCCAGCGACAGGACATAGGTCAAAAGGGCCCAGGCCAGGCCGCGGGAAAGCGGATAGCGGAAGGTTCCGAAGAAGGGCAGGGAAACCCCGACCAGCGAATAGCCGATGAAGCCGGCCAAAGCCGGGATCGCGGCCAGGATCATGGCATACTTAGTAAACATGCCGGCGATGCTCAACGGCTCGCCCTTGATGACCTGCCACTCGGTCTTGGGGGTCAGCAGGATGTTTTTTACGCGTTTAATCAGGTTCATTCTCGGTCCTCCTTGCAGGATCCTAGCCCGCACTTCTCACAAATATTTACTGCAATTGCGGATATGGGCATGTTTACGGCGTCAGGCTCGGTCGGATACCTCCATCGTACTAACAGTACGTCTCCGGTTTCCTTGGTCGCCTTCCTTGTATCCATACCCATCTGCGCAATTTCGCGACAATATCTGTGAGAAATGCGGGCTAGGATAGACATTACCGAATAGGGGGGAGAAAGTCAATTCCCCGAAAAAAACCTCTCTCAAAAAAGCTTCAGCGGGAATAGCCGCTCATCATGGCCACAAACTTGCCAACCGGCAATTCCACCTCGAAGCGCAATGGCAGCCGGCGCTCGTCGCCCGAGATCCACAGGAACATGTTCCTGGGCACTTTCTCCCCGCCGGCGCTTTCCACCCGGGGCGCCAGCCGCCAGACCGGTAGCTTTCCCAGCTCGGTATTCACCGCGGCGCTACGCGTCACCTGGCAGCGCATGGTGAACAGCTTGCCGTTCTCGGTAATCTGAAAGGGGCCGATCGTCCCCGCTTGCAGCGGCAGGGTGCGCAGGACGTAGAGCCAGGAGAGGATGTCGAGCACTCCGGACGCGGCGGGGAACACTTTTTTTTGTTCGGTTTTTGTCAGGTAGGTGTAGTGGATGTGCCCGGCTTTGCGGTCGAAGTGGGTGAATTTCTGGCGCACCCGCGATTTTTCCCGGCTGTACATCGACGACTTTTGCGGCAATAGGGATGCCTCCGCGAGCAGGCTTTCGATCTTGTAATAGACGGGATAGAGCTTGCCGATCAAGGCCGACGGCTTGAGTTCCGCCCGCAGCAGGTAGCAGGGCACCCCGGACAAAGTCTGCTTTTGGCCGACATCCAAAGTCATGGTGGCGGCCGAGACCTGGTCGGACCACGAGATGGTGAGGGTGATCCGCTCGCCGGAGCGGAACGGGACCGGCTTTCCAGCTGCGACCGCGAACGAGGACAAGGCACCTAACACCAGCAGCCAAAGGACACTATAGGTTCTCAATCTGACCCTACTCTCGTTAGTTCGCTCCATTTTTTCCTCCTCTACCCGAGTAGAACCTGAACAGCGACCCCGAAAGGAAGCATAATACAGTAATTTTTGCAACCGGGGAAACACATGAAATAATCGATTTTCCCCTTCAATTGCATTTTGACGAAAATTCACAAAAAAGTCAACAGGCAAAACCCCTTTGCATTCTTCAAAATATCAAAGTTTCATCAAACAATGCCTATAATCGAATTATGATAGAATTGTGATCACTTACATATGAAGAAGTAGATCACCAAGGGCTTTTGTTCGGTTTTCCAAATGCCGGAGCGGCAAGCCGTACGATCCCGAAGGCGCTACTTGACCTGGAGGTTCTTGAACAGGGTGAGCAGCTGGGCGCGGTTCTTGACGCCGATCTTCTGGTAGATATTGTAGACATGGTTCTTCACCGTGCCCATGGCGATGAAGAGCGCATCCTCTATCTCCTTGTTGCTCTTGCCTTTCAGCAGCAGATAGATGATCTCTTTTTCCCGCTGCGATATCGCGTATTTTTCAAAATATTTCTCCATGGCCACCTCGGTTCTGATCCGTGCCGCCATGCGCCGCGTACGGCTGTGGTTCCAAGCGACGAAAGCATACAGCAAGAAAACGACGCCAGCACGCGGAACCACCAACTCTGCCACCAGGGCGGCCGCATTTCAATGGCCAAAGCGGCCCCCGTTTCATTCCAGACGCCGTGGTTGTTCGATCCCTTGACGCGGAAGACATAACGTCCCGGACGCAGGTTGCTCACCGTGATCTCGTGGCGGTTGCCGATTTCGATCCAATCATCGCTCATCCTCTCGATCTTGTACGCGTACTGGTTGCGCCGGGAATCGGAAAAGGAAAGGGCGGCAAAAGCGAACGAGATGGTCCGGTCCTAGGGTCCCAGCTTCAGCGTTTTCATGCGCTTGAAGTCTCCGGAAAAGGCCTGGCCACTGTTAAAGATCTTTACATCGGTGATGGCCAGCGGCGGCACATGGGGATTGACTTTGATTTTTTCGGGGAAAAAAGACGTCAGCCCGTTGAAAGAGCCGAAAAACATTTCGTTGTCCGCGGCTTTATAATAGGACCCCGGCAGGAATTCGTTGCCTTGCAGGCCATCTTGGACGGTGAAACTCCTGAAGGTCTTGTCACGAGGATCAAATTGGCATAGGCCGCGGTTGGTATTCATCCACAGGTTGCCATGTTGGTCTTCCAGCAAACCCAGGATGTCATTATTGGCCAAGCCGTCTTCCGTGGTGAAGCGGATGAATTGGCCGCTTTCCCGGTCAAATTGGTTCAGGCCGCCGCTGTGGGTGCCGATCCAGAATTGCCTGCGGCGGTCTTCCAGCAAGCAAAATATCTTATCGCAGCTTAAACTGGTGGAATCATTGTCGCGATGGCGGTACGTTTTGAGAAAAACGCCGCGATCCGGATCAAAACGGCTCAATCCTCCCCCGTAGGTTCCGATCCACATCACGCCAAGGCTGTCCTGGCAAATTGCCGTAATGTAATCACAGCCGATGGTTTTAGCCAGCAGCGACTCATTGCGGTAGACGGTGAAAGTTCCCCGCGAGCGGTCGAACAGGTTCAAACCGTTCTGGGTGCCGACCCACAGCCGGCCATAACGGTCTTCCCATAAAGCAGTAACCCGGTTATCGCTCAAGCTTACCGCAGTCTGGCTGTGCGGGTAATAACCGCGGAAAAAGTTCTTCTCTATATCATAGGCATGCAAACCCCTGTTGGTCCCCAGCCACAATATCTGGTCGCTGTCGAGCAGCAGGGCCGAAATGATCGTTTCTTTGGTTTCCCGGAAATTGCCGGGAAGAGAGACAACGGTTACTTTTTCGTCCAAACCGCGGCTGAATTTGATCAAGCCGTTTTTGTAGGTTCCGAGCCACAGGTTGCCGCCGCCATCCTGGGACACCGCTGTAACCCGAAAACTACCGAATTTCTTCTCTTGGCTTACGATTTCAAGACCGTAGGAAGCGAACTGCTGGGTTTTCAGATCATACTTGGAAATTCCGCTTAACGTGCCAGTCCAGACAACATCCTCCGGATCCTGGTAAATGGAAATGATAAAGCGGTTTGGCAGCAAGCGTTTGGGAATGGCGCCGGCCCGGAAATACAATTCGATCATGTTCATGCCGGGAAAAACATAGATTCCCGACTCGGTGGCGACCCAGACTCTGTCCTGGGTATCGCGGAAGAATTGGAAGATTCGGCTGCGGTACAAGTGCGGAAGTATAGCGACGGATTCCACATTAAAATTGAAAGTTCCGTTTTGTTTATCGAAGCGGACCAAACCCGCTTCGGTACCCAGCCACAAGGTTCCTTTGCCGTCTTCGAAGATGGCGTTGATTTGATTGTGCTGCGAGGCGTTGCGATCATCGCGACGGCTCTGGAAACGGCTGAAGGTTTCCTGGCCGCTGTCAAAACGATACAAACCATTGCCGGTCCCGATCCAAATGATACCGCTTTTATCCTGATGCAAACTATAAACAGTGTTCTGACTGTCAACCTCGGAGGGATCTCGCGCATTCAGGTAACGGGTAAAAACACGGCTCCGGCTGGCGAATTTGTTTAAACCGTTGTCCGTACCGATCCAGAACAAGCCGTCCCCGGCCGGCAGGATGACGCGCACGGAATTATCGCTCAAGCTGCCAGAGTCGCCGGGAATGGAGCGGAAACAAGTGAACTTTTCCCGGATGGGGTCAAAATGATTGAGGCCGCCGCCGCTGGTACCAATCCAAAAAGAGCCATCGTCGTCCATAACCATATTGTTAACCGAGTCATGACTCAGACAGTTGTCGTCGCGGAAGCTGTGTTTGTAGATTTTAAAATTGTACCCGTCATAGCGGTTCAATCCGCCATGACTGCCGAACCACATGAAACGGTTCCGGTCCTGAAGGATGCAGGTGACCGTGTTCTGGGACAAGCCGTCTTCAATGGAAATGTGCTGAAACCCGGACTGCCGGAATCGGCCCAAAGATTCAGAAAAGAAATTGCAGCAAGCAGCAGCCACAAACATTTTTGGCCCAGGTGCCCGCAGCGCGTTCTACCCCAAGGAAGCGGGGTTCGCTTCGGCCGCTTTATCCGCAAGCCCCGACTGGCAATTTTTATTTTGATTCTCATGGCTGCGTGAATGGTAAGTATATCATCCCTATAGACGTTTTAAATAGGAATTATATTTCATTTTAATAAAAAAAGAACCTATAGAACTTTAGTCATGAATTCATAAATATGACTTTTTACCCATTTTAACTGCTGGTTTTTCACGTTATATATGATTGAAAACCATGACAAACGACAAGAGGAGATTTTCATGAAACAAAAAGCGCAAAACAGTGCCGCTGAAATTGAGTTGGACGCACTCTCCGAGATGCCCGATTTTATCAGGACTTACGCGCAAGCATGGATACAGCCGCAAAGTCAGGGATCTGCCCGCACAGTTCCAGAAGCGACAAAATCCCTGGAAAAGATCAAAGAATCGCTGGTCTTTGCCTACCTGGTCGCCAACCTGAACTTTAAAAATCTCCCCTTGAAGTCATTCATGGACAGTTTCGAAAAAAAATTATTGCTCGCTTGTTTGCGCCTGACCGGCGGCAATCAGAAAAATGCCGCTGCCGTCATGAGCATCAAACCCACTGTCCTCTTTGAAAAAATGCGCAAGCACGGCATCAGCAGAAAACAATTCCAATTGCCCGGAGCGTGGGGCGCGTCGCATTCGAATCTGCAGGATTAGCAATATTTCTATTTTAGCCGTTCAGTAAAAATACCTTTCCCCACACTTTGCGGCTTCGCTCATGCCCGGGGCGGGAGTATCAAAGCAGCGGTTTTTCCGCTTCCATGAATTGAACTCCCAATTCCCGCGCATCCGTGCCCAAATTCATGGCTTTAATATTGAAAGTGGGATATACCCTGATCTCTAAAAAACCTTCCTGCCCGCGCGGCAGTTGGATTTTTTTGAGCTGGTTTTTAATAAAAACCACCCGTTGAAACAATTTCCCGCGCCAAAACAACGTCATCACCATGTTCTCTTTTTGCAACCAACTTTGCGGAGCCTCGCAAAAAAAAGCGAAATCCCGCACGGCATCGGCAGTAAAATATTTTCCGGCCGCCCTGCCCGTCCAGGAAAATGTACCGCGCTCGTTTTTTTCGCGCGGCCAAAATCCATAATCGTAGGCAACGCCTTTTTGCCCGGTCAATGTCTTGGGATGCAGGGCCGCAAAATCCGCCACATTGAAGGCGATAAAGACTGCCACGACAGCCCACAGCAAAGCAGGCTTAAGCCCCGGCTCCGGCGCACCCTGGCAATCACTCACGGCCAGGAAGATCCAGAACA